>NZ_JBHVUV010000023.1:0-178365 GCF_042883905.1 Kitasatospora sp. NPDC058170 | reverse complement strand
AGGGGGGTGGGGGTGTGGAGGGTGAGTTCTTCGATGTGGGGGTGGTTGAGGTCGTGGGCGGCGTGGAGGGCGAGGTCGAGGAGGGCGGTTCCGGGGAGGAGGGGGGTGTTGAGGATGGTGTGGTCGGTGAGCCAGGGGTGGGTGGTGAGGCTGGTGGTGCCGGTGTAGGTGGTGGTGCCGTCGGGGTGGGTGGTGGCGGTCTTCAGGATCGGGTGGTCCGTCGGAGCGAGCCCCAGGGCGGTGGGCGTGCCCTCGGGTGACTCCCGGTCCAGCCAGAGGTGTTGGTGTTGGAAGGGGTAGGTGGGGAGGGGGGTGTGGGTGGTGGTGGGTGGGTTGGTGGGGTGTGCGGTGGGGTGGTGGGTGGTGCCGGTGGTCCAGGCGGTGGCGAGGGTGGTGAGGAGGGTGTGGGGTTCGTCGGTGTCGGGGCGCAGGAGGGGGAGGACGTGGGCGGTGTCGAGGGTTTCGCGGGTGGGTGGGGTGAGGGTGGGGGTGGCGCCGAGTTCGAGGTAGGTGGTGGTGCCGAGTCGGGCGGCGCTCTGGAGGGCGTCGTGGTAGCGGACGGTGCCGCGGATGTGGTCGGTCCAGTAGTCGGCGTCGATGGTCCCTGCGGCGACCGGTTGTCCGGTGGCGTCCGAGATGAACGGGATCACCGGTTCGCGGTAGGTGATCTGGTGGGCGGTGGTGCGGAATTCGTCGAGGATGTCGTCCATGTGGGGGGAGTGGAAGGCGTGGCTGACGGTGAGGTTCTTGGTGCGTCGGCCTTGGTTTTCGAAGTGGGTGGTGAGGGTGGTGAGGGTGTGGTGGTCGCCGGAGAGGACGATGGAGGTGGGGGCGTTGACGGCTGCGAGGGAGGCGGTGTGTTCGTGGCCGGTGAGGGCGGTGAGGGCTTCTTCGGGGGTGGCTTGGATGGCGGTCATGGTGCCGTCGGTGCGGGCTTGTTGCATGAGGCGGGCGCGGGTGGCGACGAGGTGGGCGGCGTCGGGGAGGGTGAGGATGCCGGCGGTGTGGGCGGCGGTGAGGGCGCCGATGGAGTGGCCGAGGACGGCGGTGGGGTGGATGCCTCGGGTGGCGAGGAGGTGGGTGAGGGCGGTGCCGAGGGCGAAGATGGCGGGCTGGGCGTACTCGGTGCGGTCGAGGAGTGCGGCGGCCTCGGTGCCCGGTTCGGCGAACGCGATGTCGCGCAGCGGGCGGTCGAGGTGGGCGGTGAAGGCGTCGGTCACCTGGTCGTAGGCGTCCGCGAAGGCGGGGAAGGCCTGGTACAAGTCCCTTCCTGCTCCTGCTCGTTGGCTGCCCTGGCCGGAGTAGAGGAAGACGGGTCGGGTGTTGTCGGGGGTGGCGGTGTTGGTGGTGAGGGTGGGGTGGGGTCGGCCGTCGGCGAGGGCGGTGAGGGCGTCGTGGGCCTGGTCGGGGTTGTGGAGGACGAGGGCGGCGCGGTGGTCGAAGGCGGTGCGGGTGGTGGCGAGGGCGTGGGCGATGTCGCCGGGGTGGGTGTCCTTGGTGTGGGCGTCCTTGGTGTGGGCGGCGAGGCGGCGGGCCTGGTCGCGTAGGGCGTCGGGGGTGCGGGCGGAGAGCTGCCAGATGTGGGGGCCGGTGGTGTGCTCGTTGTCCGCGGTCGTCCGGGGTTCGGGGGCTTCGAGGATGAGGTGGGCGTTGGTGCCGCTGATGCCGAAGGAGGAGACGGCGGCGCGGCGGGGGCGGCCGGTGTCGGGCCAGGGGCGGTGGTCGGGGAGGAGTTCGACGTGGCCGGTCTGCCAGTCGACGTGGTGGGAGGGCTGGTCGAGGTGGAGGGTGCGGGGGATCTCGCCGTGCCGGAAGGCTTCGATGATCTTGATGATGCCGGCGACGCCGGCGGCGGCCTGGGTGTGTCCGAGGTTGGACTTCACCGAGCCTAGGTAGAGGGGGAGTTCGCGGTCCTGGCCGTAGGTGGCGAGGATGGCCTGGGCTTCGATCGGGTCGCCGAGGGTGGTGCCGGTGCCGTGGGCCTCGACGAGGTCGACCTGGTCGGGGGTGAGCCCGGCGTTGGCCAGGGCCTGTCGGATCACCCGCTGCTGCGAGGGCCCGTTCGGCGCGGTGAGTCCGTTGCTGGCACCGTCCTGGTTGACGGCGGAGCCGCGCAGCACCGCCAGCACCGGGTGCCCCTTGGCCTGAGCGTCGGCCAGGCGCTCCAGCAGCAGCAGGCCCGCCCCCTCGCCCCAGGCCGTGCCGTCGGCCCCGGCCGCGAAGGGCTTGCAGCGGCCGTCCGGCGCCAGGCCCCGCTGCCGGCTGAACTCCACGAAGGTCGCGGGCGTGGCCATCACCGTCACCCCGCCGGCCAGCGCCAGCGTGGACTCGCCGGACCGCAGCGACTGGGCCGCCAGGTGGACCGCCACCAGCGAGGACGAGCAGGCCGTGTCCACCGTCACCGCCGGACCCTCCAGGCCCAGCGCGTAGGAGACCCGGCCGCTGGCGACGCTGCCCGCGCTGCCCTGGCCGAGGTGCCCCTCGAAGCCGGTCGGCGCGGCGCCGTGCAGGCGGGCGCCGTAGTCGTCGTACATCACACCCGCGAAGACGCCGGTACGGCTGCCGCGCAGGGTGGACGGGTCGATGCCGGCCCGCTCGACCGCTTCCCACGCCGTCTCCAGCAGCAGCCGCTGCTGCGGGTCGGTGGCCAGCGCCTCGCGGGTGCTGATGCCGAAGAACGCGGGGTCGAACTCGGCGGCCCCGCGCAGGAATCCGCCCTCGCGTGCGTACGAGGTGCCGGGGTGCTCCGGGTCCGGGTGGTAGAGGTTCTCCAGGTCCCACCCGCGGTCGGCGGGGAACGGGCCGACGGCGTCGACGCCGTCCGCGACCAGCTGCCACAGGTCCTCCGGGGACGCGACGCCGCCCGGGAAGCGGCAGCCGATCCCGACCACCGCGATCAGGTCGTCCGAGGCGGACCGGGTGTCGGTGGCGACGGGTGCCGGGGAGTCGGCGCCGCCGAGCAGTTCGTCCAGCAGGTGGGCGGCGAGCGCGCCCACCGTGGGGTGGTCGAAGACCGCCGTTGCGGCGAGCCGGACGCCCGCCGCCTCGGCGAGCCGGTTGCGCAGGTCGACGGCGGTGAGCGAGTCCACGCCGAGGTCGGTGAAGGCCCGGTCGGTGGGCACGGAGTCGGCGCCCGGGTGGGCCAGCGCTTCGGCGGCGTGCGTCTGCACCAGGCGGACCAGTCGGCCGAGGCGCTCGGCCGGGTCGGCCGCCGCGAGTTCGACGGCGAGTGCGCTCCCGGCAGCGGCGGGCGCGGCCGGGGTGGCTGCGGCGGCCGTCCGGAGCGCGGGTGCCACGAGACCGCGCAGCAGCGCGGGGACGGCGTCGGCGGTGGCGGTCGCGCGCAGCCCGGCGAGGTCCAGCCGGGCGGGCACGACGGTGGAGTGCTCACCCGCGAGCGCCGCGTCGAACAGGGCGAGCGCCTGCGGTACGGACAGCGGAGCCACCCCGGCCCGGCGCAGCCTGGCCCGGTCGGCGGTGTTCAGTTCGCCGCCCATGCCCGCGTCGCCCGCCCACAGGCCCCAGGCCAGGGACAGCCCCGGCAGGCCCTCGGCGCGGCGCTGGTCGGCGAGCGCGTCGAGGAAGGAGTTGGCGGCGGCGTAGGCGGCCTGGCCCGCGCCGCCGAGCACGCCGGCGGCAGAGGAGAACAGCACGAACGCCGTGAGCGGCAGGTCGCGGGTCAACTCGTGGAGGTGCCAGGCGGCTTCGGCCTTGGGGCGGAGCACGGCGTGCAGCCGCTCGGCGGTGAGCGACTCGACGGTGCCGTCGTCCAGCACGCCCGCGGCGTGTACGAGGGCGGTCACCGGCCGTTCGGCCAGCAGCTCGGCGACGGCCTCGCGATCGGCGATGTCGACCGCGGCGAACTCGGCCTCGGCGCCCAACGCCGTAAGCTCCGACCGGAGTTCGGCAGCCCCCGGGGCCTCGGCGCCGCGGCGGCTGACCAGCAGCAGCCGCCGCACGCCGTACCGGGTGACGAGGTGGCGGGCGACGTGCCCGCCGAGGGAGCCGGTGGCGCCGGTCAGCAGGACGGTTCCCTCGGGACCGAACGTGGCCCCGGGCTCCCCGTCGGGGCGGGCGGTGGTCCGGACCAGGCGGGGGGCGAGTAGTCCGCCCTCGCGCAGGGCCAGCCGGGGCTCCTCCGGGCCGGCCGCGAAGGCGGCCCGGAGCGCGTCGGGGTCGGCGACCGGCGGCTCGGTGCCGCGGGCGGCGGCGGGCGTGTCGAGCAGGACGAGCCGGCCGGGGTGCTCGCTCTGCGCGCTGCGGAGCAGGCCCTGGAGCGCGGCCGCGGCCAGGTCGGCGGGCGCCTCGGCGGGGCCGGTGCCGACGGCGCCGGCGGTCTGCACCAGCAGGCGCGCACCGGCGGTCCGCGGCTCGGCCAGCCACTGCTGGACGAGTGCCAGATAGTGGGCCACCGCGGAACGGACGAGCTTCGGCGGGGCCGTCACGCCGTCGTCGGTGATGGCCCGCAGGACGGTGTCCGGCAGGCCGCCCTCGGGGTGGGCGAGGCGGAGCGCGTCGAGGTCGGGCAGCGCGCCGTGCGGGTCGAGGACGGCCCAGGTCGGCGCGGACCCGTCGGCGGTCACGGCGCGGACGGCGTGCCAGGCGGTGGCGTACAGCGGGCCGGCGCCGCCGGTGAGCGCGTCCGGGGCGAGCGTGCGCAGGGCGAGGCGTTCGACGGTGAGGACCGGGCCGCCCGCCGGATCGGTGGCGTGCAGGGTGAGGCCGCCCTGCTCGTCGGGCCTGAGCCGGACCCGCAGGGCGGTCGCGGCGGTGGCGTGCACCTCGGCGCCGCTCCACGAGAACGGCAGCCGGAGCCCGCCGTCGGCCGGGGCGTCCGCGGCCAGCAGGGTGTGCAGGGCGGCGTCCAGCAGCGCGGGGTGCAGGGTGAAGCGGGCCGGGTCGCCGAACGGCCCCTCGGGCAGGTGGACTTCGGCGTACAGGTCGTCGCCGGAGCGCCAGGCGGCCCGCAGTCCGCGGAAGGCCGGGCCGTAGCCGCGGCCCTGGTCGGCGAGCCGGTCGTAGAGGCCGTCGAGTGCCAGCGCGGTGGCGCCGGGCGGGGGCCAGGCACCGAGGTCGGCGGCGTCGGCAGCGGCGGTCTGGGCGGTGTCGGCAGCGCCGGTGTCGGCGGTGCTCGGCGCGGCCCAGCCGGTGGCGTTGCGGGACCAGTCGCCGGCGCCCTCCGGGCGGCTGTGGACGGCGAGTTCGCGTCGGCCGTCGGCGTCCGGACCGGCCACGGTGACCTGGATCTCCAGCGGCTCGCCGTCCACCAGGGCGGCGGGGGCGAAGAGCGTCAGTTCGCCGATCCGCCCGGCGCCCAGACGGGCGGCGGTGTGCAGCGCGAGGTCCAGGAGCGCGGTGCCGGGCAGCAGGACGGTGCCCTGGACGGCGTGGTCGGCCAGCCACGGGTGGCTGCGGGTCGAGAGCCGGCCGGTGAGGACCGCGCCGCCGTCGTCGGCCAGCTCGACCACCACCTCGGCGAGCGGGTGCTCCGACGGACGGCCCTCGCGGCGGGGCGGGGCGTCGAGCCAGAGGTGTTGGTGTTGGAAGGGGTAGGTGGGGAGGGGGGTGTGGGTGGTGGTGGGTGGGTTGGTGGGGTGTGCGGTGGGGTGGTGGGTGGTGCCGGTGGTCCAGGCGGTGGCGAGGGTGGTGAGGAGGGTGTGGGGTTCGTCGGTGTCGGGGCGCAGGAGGGGGAGGACGTGGGCGGTGTCGAGGGTTTCGCGGGTGGGTGGGGTGAGGGTGGGGGTGGCGCCGAGTTCGAGGTAGGTGGTGGTGCCGAGTCGGGCGGCGCTCTGGAGGGCGTCGTGGTAGCGGACGGTGCCGCGGATGTGGTCGGTCCAGTAGTCGGCGTCGGTTGTTTCGACTGCTGTGCCGGTGAGGTCGGAGATGAAGGCCAGGGTGGGCCGGTGGTAGGTGATCTGGTGGGCGGTGGTGCGGAATTCGTCGAGGATGTCGTCCATGTGGGGGGAGTGGAAGGCGTGGCTGACGGTGAGGTTCTTGGTGCGTCGGCCTTGGTTTTCGAAGTGGGTGGTGAGGGTGGTGAGGGTGTGGTGGTCGCCGGAGAGGACGATGGAGGTGGGGGCGTTGACGGCGGCGAGGGATGCGGTGTGTTCGTGGCCGGTGAGGGCGGTGAGGGCTTCTTCGGGGGTGGCTTGGATGGCGGTCATGGTGCCGTCGGTGCGGGCTTGTTGCATGAGGCGGGCGCGGGTGGCGACGAGGTGGGCGGCGTCGGGGAGGGTGAGGATGCCGGCGATGTGGGCGGCGGTGAGGGCGCCGATGGAGTGGCCGAGGACGGCGGTGGGGTGGATGCCGCGGGTGGCGAGTAGGTGGGTGAGGGCGGTGCCGAGGGCGAAGATGGCGGGCTGGGCGTACTCGGTGCGGTCGAGAAGTGCGGCGGCCTCGGTGCCCGGTTCGGCGTGCAGGACGTCCCGCAGGGGAGTGGCGAGGTGCGGGCGGAACGCGTCCGTGAGGTCGTCCACGGCCTTGGCGTAGGCGGGGAAGGTCTCGTACAACTGGCGCCCTGCTCCTGCTCGTTGGCTGCCCTGGCCGGAGTAGAGGAAGACGGGTCGGGTGTTGTCGGGGGTGGCGGTGTTGGTGGTGAGGGTGGGGTGGGGTCGGCCGTCGGCGAGGGCGGTGAGGGCGTCGTGGGCCTGGTCGGGGTTGTGGAGGACGAGGGCGGCGCGGTGGTCGAAGGCGGTGCGGGTGGTGGCGAGGGCGTGGGCGATGTCGCCGGGGTGGGCGTCCTTGGTGCGGGCGTCCTTGGTGTGGGCGGCGAGGCGGCGGGCCTGGTCGCGTAGGGCGTCGGGGGTGCGGGCGGAGAGCTGCCAGATGTGGGGGCCGGTGGTGTGCTCGTTGTCCGCGGTCGTCCGGGGTTCGGGGGCTTCGAGGATGAGGTGGGCGTTGGTGCCGCTGATGCCGAAGGAGGAGACGGCGGCGCGGCGGGGGCGGCCGGTGTCGGGCCAGGGGCGGTGGTCGGGGAGCAGTTCGACGTGGCCGGTCTGCCAGTCGACGTGGTGGGAGGGCTGGTCGAGGTGGAGGGTGCGGGGGATCTCGCCGTGCCGGAAGGCTTCGATGATCTTGATGATGCCGGCGACGCCGGCGGCGGCCTGGGTGTGTCCGAGGTTGGACTTGACCGAGCCTAGGTAGAGGGGGAGTTCGCGGTCCTGGCCGTAGGTGGCGAGGATGGCCTGGGCTTCGATCGGGTCGCCGAGGGTGGTGCCGGTGCCGTGGGCCTCGACGAGGTCGACCTGGTCGGGGGTGAGCCCGGCGTTGGCCAGGGCCTGTCGGATCACCCGCTGCTGCGAGGGCCCGTTCGGCGCGGTCAGCTGGCTGCTGGTCCCGTCCTGGTTGACGGCGGAGCCGCGCAGCACCGCCAGCACCGGATGCCCGTTGCGCCGGGCGTCGGAGAGCCGTTCCAGGACCAGCAGGCCCGCGCCCTCCGCCCAACCGGTGCCGTCCGCCGCGTCCGCGAAGGGCTTGCAGCGGCCGTCCGGCGCCAGGCCCCGCTGCCGGCTGAACTCCACGAAGGTGCCCGGTGTGGCCATCACCGTCACCCCGCCCGCGAGCGCCAGCGTGGACTCGCCGGACCGCAGCGACTGGGCCGCGTAGTGCACGGCTACCAGCGAGGAGGAGCAGGCCGTGTCCACCGTCACCGCCGGACCCTCCAGGCCCAGCGTGTACGACACGCGCCCGGTGGCGATGCTGCCCGCGCTGCCGTTGCCGATCCAGCCCTCGAAGCCCTCGGGCGCCGGGTTGAGGCGGGCGCCGTAGTCCGAGTACATGACCCCCGCGAAGACGGCCGTCCGCGAGCCGCGCAACGAGACCGGGTCGATGCCGGTCCGCTCGATCGCCTCCCACGCCGTCTCCAGCAGCAGCCGCTGCTGCGGGTCGGTGGCCAGCGCCTCGCGCGGGCCGATCCCGAAGAACGCGGCGTCGAAGTCCCCCGCGTCGTACAGGAATCCGCCCTCGCGCGCGTAGGCGGTGCCGGGGTGGTCCGGGTCCGGGTGGTAGAGGCTCTCCAGGTCCCATCCGCGGTTGGTGGGGAACGGGCCGACGGCGTCGACGCCGTCCGCGACCAGCCGCCACAGGTCCTCCGGGGACGCGACGCCGCCCGGGTAGCGGCAGGCCGCTCCGACGATGGCGATCGGTTCGTCCCGGTCGGCCTCCAGCTTCGCCACCCGCTGGTTCGCCCGCTGCAGGTCGGCGGTGACCCGCTTGAGGTAGTCGCGGAGCTTCTCCTCGTTCGCCATGGGGCGGTTCCATCCTTCGGTTCGGGCAGCGGTGAGCGGCAAGCTGTGAGCGGTAGGCAGTGAGCAGGTGGGTGAGCGGTGAGCGGACAGCGGGCGGAGCAGGCGGGGGACGGGCGCTCAGCCCGCCCGGCGGGCGCGCAGCCGGGCCAGCCGCCACAGCGCGCCGAACAGCGCGCGCCGCGGATCGCGGACGCCGCGCATCCGCAGGATCGAGAGCACCGCCCAGAGCGGCGTCTCCGCGGCGTGCCGGGGCGAGCCGTGGACGTCGTCGTTGACCAGCAGGGAGAGCCGCCGGACCTGTCGGCGCAGCAGCGCCACCTCCCCGGCGGGCACGATCTCGTCGCGCCCGCTGACCAGGTAGGCGAGCGGGATGTCGAGGGCGGCCAGTTCGTCCTCGCTCAGCGCCCAGTCGCGGATGTGCGGGCCCAGGTCGGCGGGCTCGACGGCGGAGAGGTGGGCGAGGGTGTCGACGGTGATCCGGGGCAGCTGCCGCTGCCAGGCCTCGTCGGTGAAGAAGTGGTGGAGCGGCGCTCCGGCGGTCACGATGCCGCGCAGCCGCCGGTCGTCGAGGGCGGCGCGCAGTGCGAGGTGCCCGCTGAAGCTGAGCGCCACGGCGTAGCTCTGCGCCGTCCGGGCGCGGTCGGCGACGGCGTCCAGCAGGGCCGGGAACAGCCGGTGGCTGTCGGGTCCGTAGACGAGGGTGTTGCCGCCGATGCCGGGGAGTTCGGTGACCAGCCCGGCCATGCCGAGCCGGGCGACCTGCAGCAGGACCGGCGCCCACTGCTCCTTGGTGCTGACGATGCCGCCGGAGAACAGCAGCAGCGGCTTGGGGTCGCGGGCGGAGAGCCCGGCGGTCCAGGCGCGGACGGTGCCGGCCGGGGTGTCCACCGTGAGCGGTTCGATGACGGATGCCTCCGCCTGCCGCCACCGCTCGAAGGCGGCGGCGGCCCGGTCGGTGGCCTCCTGTCGGGCCGGGCCGTCCACGTACGGGAAGCGGGCGGTGGTGAAGTGCCGGACGGCGGCCTGGAGTTGGCCCGCCTTCTCGGCCTGCTCGCCGGCCCGGACCCACTCCCGGGCCCAGGAGCCGTCGCCGTCGCCGTCGTCGTGGATCCGGTCGAGGATCAGCCGCCGCTCGGTGTCGGGGATGCGCTGGGCGCGGGCGTGCACCTCGATGTACTGCTTGAGCTCGCCGACGTCGTTCACCGGGCCGCCACCGCGCTCCCGGCGCCGACGGCCTCGTACGCCGGGTACTCCTCCAGCGCCTCCTTGATCCCGCCGAGCACCTCGGCGGCCTCGGCGCCGTCGATCACCCGGTGGTCGAAGGTGAGGTTGAGCCGCAGGACGGGGGCCACCGCCGGCCGGCCCTCGCGGGCGACCACCCGGTCCGCGACCCGGCCGACGCCGATCGTCACCGTGGTGCCGCCGACCGAGTGGAAGCCGTCCACCGGGGCGTGGCCGAGCGAGCTGACGGCGAAGGTGCCGATCCGCTCGGCCCGGCGCCGCAGCGGTCGCACACTGGCCCGGTAGGCGAGCAGGCCGAGCAGTGGGTGGAGCTTGTGCAGGGCGCGGACCGGACCGAACTCGGGCCGCTCGGAGGCGTCTTCACCCCGGTACTGGTCGATCTGGTCCTGGACGGTGGCGAGTTCGGCCTGCTCCAGGCGGGGGACGACGGTGGCGAGCACCACCCGCTGCCCGTCCAACCGCCGGTCCAGGACGAGCTTTCCGGCCACCGAGGGATAGCGGGCGACCCGGGGGCGCAGCCGCCCGCGGACCGCCGCGTTGGCCTCCGGGTGCCGGGCGAGCGTGCGGCCTGCGGCCAGCAGGACGTAGGAGACCAGCGAGTACCGGGTGCCGTCGGCGCGGGCGGCCGCCCGGTGGGCGAGGACCCTGGTCATGTCGACCTCGGTGTCCAGGTGCACCGGGGCGAACGAGCGGATCTCGTCCAGGAAGTAGAGGGTGTGCCGCCGCTGCCGGGCGGGCGGGCCGACCTGCGGGCCGGCGCTGGGGGGTATGGACGTCATCTGCTCAGGCTCCTTCGAGGGCGAAGCCGGCCTTGATCCACTTGCTGGACTCCACCGCGATCGCCAGGGCCCTTTCACCGGTGGCGAGTTGCGGCAGGAGCTGCTCCAACTGGAGGAAGGGCAGGCCGTTTCCGTTGTTTCCGGTGCTGGTGACCACGCTGATCTCGGCGGCCGAGGTGTTGCCGAGCAGTTCGCTGATCCGGCGGGTCATCCGGCCGGAGAGCTGGGGCGGCAGCAGGTAGTCGAGCCCGTCGGGCTTCCAGTCCAGGCGCTCCAGCAGCTCCCGGTAGATCTCCTCGGCGAGCACGGGCACCCGGGCCTCGATGGCCTTGTAGTCCTCGCTGACGGCGGGCGTGCCGGCGTCGCGGTCGTTGGGGCCGAACCAGGCGAGGGTCTGGCCGGGGGCCTGGCCGAGGCCGACCAGCCGGGTGAAGACGTCCCGGACCACCGGCGCGCCGGGGACCGGGGCGGTGGAGAGCACGACCGCGCCCGCGCCGTCGCCGAACAGCATGGCGTTGACCAGCTGTTCGGGCGGCAGGGCGGAGACGTCGGCGGCGAGGTCGAAGGCCCGGGAGCAGACGTCGCCGCCGATGACCAGCACGGTGTGGTGCTCGCCGGTCAGGAGCAGCTGGCGGCCGAGGGCGATGGCCTGGAACGCGCCGGTGCAGCCGGACTGGAGCTGGAAGGTCGGTACCTGGTCGAGGCCGAGCCGGTCGGCGACGATGTTGACGGTGCCGGGCATCAGCAGGTCGGGCGTCGCGGTGCCCAGGACGAGGGCGTCGACGTCCCCGGCGGCCAGGCCCGCCTCGGCCAGTGCCCGGGCGGCCGCGGTGGTGGCGAGGTCGGCCAGGGAGTGGGTGAGCGTGCCGCGTTCGAGGTCCAGCGCGAGGTGCCGGGTGCGGGTGCCGACGAAGACGTCCACCCACTCGGCCCACTGCTCGCTCTGGCCGAACCGCCGGGCCAGCGCCAGGTTGTCCACGGGCGCGCCCGGGAGGGCGGTGCCGACCGACAGGACGCGGACGTCGCGGACGTCGCGGGCGTCGGCGGGTGCGGGGCGTGCGGGGAGTGCCACGACCGGGCCTCTCTGCTGCGGGAACAGGACGTGGCATCCGGCCGCCCGACCGGGTCGGCCGCTCGACCTGGCCGGCCCGGTCGAGCAGGGGGCGCCGGATGCCCGCCGGATCCCCCGCCGGGGGCGTGGCGGGGATCCGGCACCCTCAGCCTGGGTCGGTCGGCTAAATCTGCCCTAAGCCATCGCGTAAGCCGGGCCGCCTCCCGCGGCGGTGGGCCGGCCTACTGGCCGAGCAGGCGGGCGAAGTCGTTCCCGAGGGAGCCGAGCACCGGCAGCGCGCCGAGGTCGGTGATCCCGCCGACAGGGATGCTGTAGCCCTGGTTCGCGGCCCTGGGCGCCGGGTGGGCGGCGGCGCCGGTGGCGGGGAGCAGGGCGGCGCCGAGGACCGCGGCGGTGAGGGCGGTGCGGAGCATGGTGCGCATGGGGCCTCCGGGAGGGTGCGGGACGTGGTCTGTCAACGCCGCGCCGTCCCGTGCGGTCACGTATGGTCCAACCTTTGGCGGCATTGGTAAAGTTTCCTGCCTTGTGTTCATGACAACACATCAAAGGTCTGGACCCCATGGACGGTCCTGGCGTACGTTGCGGCTCCGGGCGGGTCCGGTCCTACTCGAACTATCGGGCGCCGACTGCTACTTGGCATCGGCGCCGACCCGTTCCCGGTCCTGTCAGCCGCACCGAACCGGAGGGAACCATGCGAGTCGCCAAGCACCTCACCATCCTGGCCGGAGCCCCGCTCGTCGCTGCCGCACTCCTCGCCCTGGGCGCGGGCACCGCCGCCGCCGCGATACCGGTCAACAAGCCGATGACCGGCAAGGCGACCTACTACAACGACGCCGGATTCGGCGCCTGCGGTACGCAGATCAACGCCGCCACCCAGCTGCTGGTGGCCGTCTCGCACACCTGGTGGACCACCGCCAACCCCAACAACGACCCGGTCTGCAAGGGCATTTCGGTCAAGGTCAGCTACAAGGGCAAGACCGTCACCGTGCCGGTCAGGGACCAGTGTCCGTCCTGCGACTCCACCCACATCGACCTCAGCCAGCCGGCCTTCGCCAAGCTCGCCCCGCTGGGCCAGGGCGTCATCAACGGGCTTACCTGGCAGTTCGTCAAGACCGGCCTCGCCGGCCAGACGATCCCGATCTCGGAGCCCGTCACCGGCTCGACGATCGGCTAGTGCTGCGTCAGGCAACTTTTGCCCGTCAAGGAGCGGCGTCCGGTGCGTGCTATCGGCGTGCCGGCCGGAAGCCCTCGTACTGGACGTACTTGGGCTTTCGGCCGGTGCGGCGAGAGTGCGTGCCGGGCGTCGCAACGGGGCGAAGGTTGCCTGACGCGGCACTAGACCCGGCCTCAGGGCCTGTCCGGGCGCCCCGGCCCGGCCGGTGGCGGCGGGGGCGGGGCGCCCTGACAGGGTGCAGCGGCGGGTGGGCGGTTCCTGGCACTGTGTCCGTGGTCCGCCGTTCGGGACGGCGGATAGCGTCCTGGCAGGTCATGGAGCGAAGGGAGATTCCGGTGAGCCGCAGCGAGCTTCCGGCCGTCAACGGTGGGGTCTCCTTCTGGTACGCCCGGACCGGGCTGCCGGACCCCCGACCGGCGCCGACGGGGGACCTGGACGTCGACGTCTGCATCGTCGGCGGTGGCTACACCGGACTCTGGACCGCCTACTACCTGAAGAAGGCGGACCCCGGCCTGCGGGTGGCCCTGCTGGAGGGGCGGTTCTGCGGGTACGGGGCGTCCGGGCGCAACGGCGGCTGGCTGTACAACGGGTTCGCCGGGCGGAGCGCGTTCGCCCGCCGCCACGGGCGGGAGCGGGCCGCCGCGATGCAGCGGGTGATGGACGAGGCGGTCGGCGAGGTGGCCGGTACCGCCGCCGCCGAGGGCATCGACGCGGACCTCGTCCAGGGCGGGGTGCTGGAGGTGGCCCGGACGCCGGCGCAGCTGCTGCGGCTGCGGGAGTTCGCGGCGACGGAGCAGGGCTTCGGGGCGGAGCGGGTCGAACTGCTGTCGGCCGCGCAGACCGCCGACCGGATCCGCGTGGCCGGGGCGCTCGGCGGCACCTGGACCAGGTACGGGGCCCGGATCCAGCCCGCGAAGCTGGCCCAGGGCCTGGCCCGGGTGGTGGCGGCGCTCGGGGTGCGGATCCACGAGGGGACGCCGGTCACCGAGATCCTCCCCGGCGCGCCCGGCCGGCGCCCGCGGGCCGTCACCCCGTACGGGACCATCACCGCCGACCACGTGCTGCGGGCGACCGAGGGCTTCACCGCGGGGCTGCGCGGCGAGAAGCGGACCTGGCTGCCGATGAACTCGGCCATGATCGCCACCGAACCGCTGCCGGCCTCGTTCTGGGCGGAGACCGGCTGGGCCGGCCGGGAGGTGCTGGGCGACTTCGCGCACGCCTACATGTACGCCCAGCGCACCGCCGACGACCGGATCGCCCTCGGCGGGCGCGGGGTCCCGTACCGCTACGGCTCGCGCACCGACTCCGACGGCACCACCCAGCAGGCCACCGTCCGCCAGCTGCGCGAGATCCTGGACCGCTTCTTCCCGGGCGCCGCCGGTGCGCGGATCGACCACGCCTGGGCCGGCGTCCTCGGGGTGCCCCGGGACTGGTGCGCGACCGTGGAGCTCGACCGGGCCACCGGCCTCGGCTGGGCGGGCGGCTACGTCGGCAGCGGGGTCACCACCGCCAACCTGGCCGGCCGCACCCTGCGCGACCTCGTCCTCGGCCGGGACACCGAGCTCACCCGGCTGCCCTGGGTCGGCCACACCGTCCGCCGCTGGGAGCCGGAGCCGCTGCGCTGGCTCGGCGTGCACGCCCTGTACGCCGTCTACCACGCGGCCGACCGCCAGGAGGCGGGCGGCCGTGCCACCACCTCGCCGCTCGCCCTCCTCGCGGACCGGATCTCCGGCCGGTGACCCTGGCCGGCCGGTGACCCTGGCCGGTCGGTGACGCAGGCCGGTCGGTGACGCAGGCCGGGACGGGCCCGGCGCGCACCCGTGCGCCCCGCGACCGCTCCGCCCGTCCGGCTCCGCCCACTGGCACGACCGCCCGCCGCACCGCACGGTGGAGCGGGCGGCCGTGCCGGTGGCAGGGCCTGACGGGCGGAGGGGTGGTCGTGGTGCGAAGGCGGAGATCCGTTCTGGTCGGCCTGGTCGTACTCATGCTTGGCGGAGCGACGGGGGCGACGGGGGCGACGGGGGCGACGGGCGTGGCGCAGGCCGCCCGGCCGGGGGGACCGGTGGTCGTGGTGGACCAGGCGTCCCGCCGGATCCTCGTCCTGCAGAGCGCGGGGGAGCTGATGCGCTACCAGGGGCCGGACCGCCTCCCGGTGGTGTGGTCCTGGAGCGCGGACCGGGAGCCCGGGCTGGCGGACCTCGAACCCGCCCGGAGCTGGTCGATGCCGGACGAGGCCAAGAGCCGGGTCCGCCAGGGCCGCCGCTACCTGCTGACCACCGCCTCCGGCGGCCTGGCGGCCGTGGTGGACACCGCGACCGGCACGCCGTACTGGGCGGCCGACACCGGGAGCGGCGCCAACCCGCACAGCCTGGAGCTGCTCCCGGACGGCAACGTGGCGGTCGCCGCCAGCGGCGGCGGCTGGATCCGGCTCTACACCGCCTCGCAGGGACCGCGCAGCACCGCCCACGCCGCCTACCCGCTCCCCGGCGCGCACGGCGTGCACTGGGACGGGCGCACCGGGCTGCTCTGGGCCCTCGGCGACCGCGTGCTGACCGCCCTGCGGGTGGGCGGCACGGCGGCCGCGCCGGTACTCACGCCCGTCCGGACCGTCCCGCTGCCGGAGGACGGCGGCCACGACCTGGCGCCGGTGCTGGCCGCGCCCGGCCGGTTCTGGGTGAGCACGGCCGCGCACCTGTGGCGGTTCGACCCGGCGGCGGACCGGTTCGACCCCGTCCGGTTCGCCACCGAGGGCGCCGCGCGGGACATCAAGAGCATCGGCGACGAGCCCGGCACCGGCCGCCTGCTCACCACCGCCCCCGACCACGCCGGGCCCTGCACCTGGTGCACCTCCGCGCTGACCCTCCACCGCCCGGAGGGCACCCGCCTGCTGACCGGTGCGCACCTCTACAAGGCGCGCTGGTGGACGGGCCGCTCCGGCCGGTGAGCCCGGGTCGGTCCGGTGAGCGACGGGCAGCCCGGGTCAGTCCGGCAGCGCCGCGAGCAGCTGCCGGGTGTACGGGTGCCGCGGGTCGGCGAACAGCCGCTCCACCGCGCCCTCCTCCACCACCTCGCCGTCCTTCATCACCAGCACCCGGTCACTGGTGTGCCGGATCACCCCGAGGTCGTGCGAGATGAAGAGGACCGAGACGCCCGTCCGCTCGCGCACCTCGGCGAGCAGGTCGAGCACCTGGGCCTGGACCGAGACGTCCAGCGCCGAGACCGGCTCGTCGCAGACCAGCACCTCCGGCTCGACCGCCAGCGCCCGCGCGATCGCGACCCGCTGGCGCTGGCCGCCGGACAGCTCGCGCGGCCGGCGCCCGAGCAGGTCCGGGCCGAGGCCGACCAGCCGCAGCGCCTCGGCGATCTCCGCCCGGCGGCGCCGCGCCGCCCGCCGCCCGGGCGCGCCGAGGGCCTCGCCGACCAGCCGCTCGACCGTCCAGCGCGGGTCGAAGGCGCTCAGCGTGTCCTGCTGGACGAGCTGAACCCGCCGCCGGTCGCCGGGGCCGCCGGGCCAGGGCTCGCCCAGCAGGGTGACCGTCCCGGCGTCCGGGCGCAGCCGGCCCATGGCCATCAGCGCCACCGTGGTCTTGCCGGAGCCGGACTCGCCGAGCACCCCGAGCACCTCCCCCGCCCGCAGCTCCAGCGAGACGCCGCGCACCGCCCGGTGCAGCGTCCCGTCCGGCCGCCGGTAGGACTTGACGAGGCCTTCGGCGGCCAGCACCGTCTTCCCCGGGCCGGCCGACCTGTCGGCCGACCCGTCCGCGGACCCGTCCGCGGGACCGCCCGCCGTCCGGGCGGCGGGGGCCGGCCACGGCTCCTCCGGCCGCAGGCAGCGGATCACCCGGTCGCCGGGCAGTGCCACCGCGGGCGGCGCGGCCTCCCGGCAGGCGTCCTCCGCCAGCGGGCAGTGCACCGCGTACCGGCAGCCCTCGCCGCCGACCGCCACCACCGGCAGGTCACGCGGGCGCAGCGAGAGCCGGGTGCCGCGCGGGTGCCTGCCGGGGACGGCGGCCAGCAGCTCCCGGGTGTACGGGTGGGCGGGGGAGCGCAGCACCTGCTCGGCCGGGCCCTCCTCGACGAAGACGCCGCCGAACATCACCGCGATCCGGTCCGCCAGCCGGGCCACCACCGACAGGTCGTGGCTGATCAGCAGGAGCGCGGCGCCCTCGGCCTTCTTCTGCGCGAGCAGGTCCAGGATCCTGGCCTGCACGGTGACGTCCAGCGCGGTGGTCGGCTCGTCGGCGACCAGGACGGCCGGGTCGGCGGCGACGGCGGAGGCGATCAGCGCGCGCTGGCGCTGCCCGCCGGACAGCTCGTGCGGGTACTGCCGGGCCCGGACCTCCGGTTCGGGGACGCCCGCCTGGGCGAGCAGTTCGACGGCCCGGTCCGGGCGCTGCGCCGAGGCGACCAGGCGGTGGTTGGCCAGCACCTCCGTCACCTCGGAGCCGATCCGGCGCAGCGGGTCGAGGGACACCAGGGCGTCCTGGAGGACGAGGCCGACCCGGCGGCCCCGGACGTCGCGCCAGCCGCGGTCGTCGAGCGCGGTGAGGTCGAGGCCGTCCAGTTCCAGCCGGTCGGCGCGGACGGTGGCGCCGGGGCCGGTGAGGCCGAGCAGGGTCCGCGCGGTGACGGACTTCCCGGAGCCGGACTCGCCGACCACGGCGAGGCAGCGGCCGGGGTGCAGGGCGAAGCCGACGCCCCGGACGACCTCCTCGGCGCGGCCGCGGCCGAAGGCCACCCGCAGGTTCTCGGCGACGAGCACCGGTCCCGGGGCGTCCTCGGCCGTGGCGGCCGGTGGCGCGGTGTCCTGCTCAGTGACGGCCATGGCCGTTCCTTCCCTCCAGGCGGCGTTGCAGGTCCCGTCCCACGACGGTCAGCGCGGCGGCCGTCAGCAGCACGGCCACCCCGGGGCCGAGGGCGAGCGCCCAGGCGTCCTCGAACTGCCCGCGCCCCTCGGCGAGCATCGAGCCCCACTCCGGGTCCGGCGGCTGCGGGCCGAGGCCGAGGAAGCTGAGCGAGGAGCCGGCGATCACCGCGCCGGCGATGCCGAGCGTGGCGAAGACCACCAGCGGCGGCAGCGCGTTGGGCACCACGTGCCGCAGGTGGGCGGCCCAGCGGCGCTGGCCGAAGCCGACGGCGCTGTGCACGTAGTCGGCCCGGCCGACCACCAGGGCCTGGGCCCGGGCGAGCCGGACGAAGCCCGGCAGGGCGGAGAGGCCGATCGCCAGCGTGGCGTGACCGGTGCCGGGGCCGAGCAGGGCGATCACCAGCAGGGCGAGCAGCAGGCCGGGGAAGGCCAGCAGGATGTCGGTCAGCCGCATCAGGACCTCGTCGACGACGCCCCGCGCCATCGCGGCCAGGACGCCGAGCAGCGAGCCCGCGCCGAGGGCGATCCCGGTGGCGCCGAGGCCGACGGTGAGCGAGTCGCGGGTGCCGTGCACCAGCCGGCTGTACACGTCGCGGCCCAACTGGTCGGTGCCCAGCAGGTGTTCGCCGCCGGGTGGGGTGAGCGCGTTGATCGGGTCGACGGCGTTCGGCGGCTGTCCGGCGAGCAGGCCGGGCCAGAGCGCGGCCACCGCGAGCAGGGCCAGCACCGTCCAGGCGAGGGCCGGTCCGAGCGGGACGGCGCGCAGGGTCCTGCGGACGGGTACGACGGCGGGCAGGGTCATCCGGAGGCCTCCTTGAGCCGGGGGTCGGCGACCGCGTAGAGCACGTCGACCAGCAGGTTGACCAGGGTGAACACGACGGCCGAGACCACCACCACGCCGGTGACCACCGGCAGGTCGCGGGTCGAGATGGCGGAGGCGGCGATCCGGCCGATGCCCTGGCGGCTGAAGACGGTCTCCACCACGACGGCGCCGCTGAGCAGCGAGCCGACCGTCCACCCGGAGAGCGTCAGCAGCGGTACGAGGGTGTGCCGCAGCGAGTGCCGCAGCCGCAGCGCCGTCTCGCCGGAGCCGCGGGCCCGGGCGCTGAGCGCGTACGGCTCCTCCAGCGAGCGCTCCATCGACTCGCGCAGGACCTGGGTGAACACGCCGAGCATCGGCAGCGCCAGCGTCACGCCGGGCAGCACCAAGCCGTCCAGTCCGCCGCCGTCCACGGCCGGGAACAGCTGCCACTGGAAGGAGAACAGCGTCAGCAGCACGATCCCCGCCCAGAACGCGGGCGTGGAGCTGAGCACCAGTTCGACGGCGGAGGAGGCGCGGCGCAGCAGCGGCCGCCGGCCGGCGGTGGCGACGGCCAGCAGCACGGAGCCGAGCGCGGCCAGCAGGAACCCGGTGAGGGCGAGGGCGACCGTCGCCCCGGCCTGTCCGCCGAGCAGCTCCGAGACGGGTTGCGACAGCTGGTAGGACTGGCCGAGGTCGCCGTGCAGCAGGCGGAGCAGGAACCGGCCGTACTGGACGATCAGCGGCTCGTCGAGGCCGAGGTCGGCGCGCACCCGGGCGGCGGTCTCCGGGGTGACCTCGTGGCTGCCGACGATCAGCTGGACCGGGTCGCCGGGCGCCAGCCAGAGCCCGGCGAAGGCGGCGGTGGCCGCGCCGAGGACCACCACGACGGCCAGCGCCAGGCGCCGCACCACCCAGTGGCGCAGCACCCGGCGGCCCGGCAGCCAGCGCCGCGGTGGCGAACCGCCGGGGCCTCGGCTCACTTCGCCGCCAGCCAGGCGTCGTAGAACTGCGGGAAGGCGGCCGCGTCGAAGCCGATGCCCTGGGCCCGGGAGGTGGCGCCGAGCGCGGTGACCGGCACGTAGAGCGGGATCTCCAGGGTGTGGTCGACGATGTACTTCTGCGCCTGCGCGTACGCCTTGCCGCGGACCGCAGGGTCGCTGCTGGCGGCGCCCTGGTCGAGCCAGCCGTCCAGCTGCGGGTCGGAGATCTTGAACAGGTTGGAGCCGCCGCCGGCCGCGGTGGAGGCGGAGCCGAAGTAGTGCCGCAGGATGTCGGCCTCGGGGCGGACGAAGCTGAAGCCGAGGATGTCGGCGGTGCCGCCCACCGCGCTCTTGGCGAAGGTGCCCGGGTCCTGGTTGAGGTACTGCAGGTCGATGCCGGCCTTCTTGGCGTCGGCCTGGATGCCCTGGGCGAGCAGGTCGCGGTTGTCCCGGGCCAGGTAGGCCGAGGTCGGCCAGGTGACGGTGAGCCGCTTGCCGTCCTTGGTGCGGTAGCCGTCGGCGTCGCGGGCGGTCCAGCCCGCCTCGTCGAGCAGCTTGCCGGCGGCGGCCGGGTCGTAGGGCGAGGTGCCCTCGACGGACTTGTCGTAGTGGACGGTGGTCGGGCCGAGCGGGCCCTGGGCGCGCCGGCGGGTGTCGTGGTAGACGGACTTGACCAGCGCGTCGAGCTGGAGCGAGCGGGCGAGCGCGGTGCGCACCTTCTCGTCGGCCAGGACGCCGGTCACCGGGTTGAGGAACAGGGCGTAGACCTGGCCCGGCGCCTCCTGCTGGAGCACCTGGAAGCCCTTGGCGGCCTTCAGGTCGGCGATCTTCGCCGGGGAGGTGTTCCCGGCGACCTCGATCTGGCCGCTCCTCAACTGCCCCTGGCGGACGGACTCCTCGGGGACGATCTGGAAGACCAGCTTCTCCAGGTGCGCCGCCCCGGTGTGCGCAGCGCCCTCCGGTCCCCAGCCGTAGCCGGTGTTGCGCTTGAGGGTCAGGCTGCTGTTCTTCTCCCAGGAGACGAAGGAGAACGGGCCCGAGCCGACCGGCTTGCGGCACAGGTCCGCGGCGTTGTCGGTGAGCGACTTGGGGGACTGGATGCCCAGGTACGGGGTGCTGAGCGCCTGCAGCAGGGCGGCCCTGGGCTTGGCGAGGGTGAGCACGACCGTGGCCGGGTCGGGGGCGGTGGCCCCGGTGAAGCCCTCCAACAGGCCTGCCGCGTAGAGCGACTTGGTGGCCGGGTTGACGGCGTGCTCCAGGGTGGCCTTGACGGCGGCCGCGTCCAGCGGGGTGCCGTCGTGGAAGGTGACGCCGGAGCGCAGGTGGAAGGTGTACGTCAGGCCGTCCGGCGCCACCTCCCAGCTGCTGGCCAGCCAGGGGTGGAACTTCCCGGCGGAGTCGAGCCGGACGAGCGAGTCGAAGATGTTCCGGTCCACCACGCCGGTGATGTCCGCCGGGCTCACCGCGGGGTCGAGGCAGTCCGGCTCGACCTCCGCCGCGAACCGCAGGGTGCCGCCGTCCACCGGGGTACTGCCGCTCGCGGCCGCCCCGGCCGCACCCCCGCCGGACCCGGACGACCCGCACGCGGCCGTCGCCACCAGGACGGCGGCCGCCAGGGCCACCGGCCCCAGCACGCGGGCGCGGCTGCGGTGCGGTCTCGGGGGGAGGCGGTCGGCGGCGTGCTGCTGCGGCGCGGTGATGGGCACGGGGAACTCCAGCGCGAGAGAGGTGTGATGGTGAACGGCCCCGGGGGAGGCGGGCGCTCCGCCGCGCCGTCGGGGGTGGGGGACGGCGCAGGGCAGACCGGGGGGCCGCTGTCAACGGCAGTCTGCCGCCGAGCGCCAAACCGGCGCTAAATTCCGCACGTGGCGGGCGGGTAGGTAGCCGGCGTAGGTAATTCCTCGGATGTCGACGGGCGGTCTCCGCTGCCAACATGGCTTCGGCCGAACGGAACTGTCCGTCCGTCATATCCACGACGCCCGCAGGGAGACCGCACCATGAGCGACACCACCGTCAGCGACCGGACCGCCGAGGACGTGGTCGCGATCCGCCGCCTGCTCTCCCGCCAGGCGCACCTGCGGGACACCGACCAGCTGGACGACTGGATCGAGGGCTACGTCGAGGACGCCGTGTTCACCGCGCACGGGACGGTCGCCCGCGGCCGCGCGGAGATCCGGGCGATCGCCGACGCCCAGCGCGAGGCCTTCTGGTCGGACTGGCGCGGCTCCCACTTCCTGAGCGAGCCGGGCATCGACGTCGACCCGGTGGCCGGCACGGCGACCGGCATCACCCACTACACCTTCCTCGGCCTGGCCGAGGGCGGCGGCTACCAGGTCTACGTCGTCGGCCGCTACCACGACAGCTTCGTGCGCACCGAGGACGGCCGCTGGCTGCTCACCGCCCGTGAGGTGCGGACCGTCGGCGAGGAGGCGGAGCTGCTGCCCGCGCAGAAGGCCGGCCAGGAGACCGACCAGGAGGCCGCCGCGCAGAAGGCCGACCAGGAGACCGTGCAGGGGGCCGACCAGGAGGCCTGACGGCCGCCGCCGGGCCCCGCCCGAAGGCATTCGGATGATGCGGCAGATTTTATGCCCCGGCAAACTACTCCAATGGTGGTCAGTTTCCCGCGGGCTTCCCCAAACATTCGGCCCGCCGCCCGCGCTGGGATAGCGTCCGTAGCGCCGGGGGGTACGAACCGCTCTGGTCAATTCGAACACACCTGACCATGCCGTATCTGTTTCGGGAGAAAAACGTGCGCAATTGCCTTTCGGAAATCCGGCCGGGCACCGCCGACGATCTGCAGCTCGCTGTGGACTCGCTCGCGGCGTTCCCGGCCCGGGGCGGGGCCATGGGGGCCGATGTCCCCGAGCGCCTGGCGGCGGTCGCCGAGCTCTGCCGGGCCGTCGACGGGGTGCTCGACAGCCTGGTCGTGCAGGCCGCCGCCGAGGCCGCGGAGGAGGGTTGGACCGCGGCCCGGATGGCGTCCGAACACGCCGTCTACTACGCCCGGTTGCAGCGGGCGCTGCTGCCCGTTGCGGCAGCCGCCGGGATGGGCGACTCCGGGCTGAAGAAGCGGTGAGCGCGCCGCACTCGAACGCGCACGTCCTGACCTGCCCCACCCGCTGGAGCGACGTCGACGAGAACGGGCACATCAACAACGCCCGGCTGGTCTCCTACGTCCAGGAGGGGATTTACGACCTGTTCTGCCACCATGCGGAGGCCGTCCGGGAATCCCTTTTTCCGTCCGGATTCCTGATCGCCCGTCATGAGATCGATTACCTGGAGCAGTTGCACCACCAGCCGGAGCCGCTGCTGGTGCGGTTGACGGTGGAGCAGCTGGGGCGCAGTTCGGCCCATGTCGTGGTGAATGTCTGCCGTGATCCGCTGACCTATATGCGGGCGCGCACCGTGGTCGTCGCCCGGGATCGCGAATCCGGGCGTTCCCGCAAACTCAGCCAGACCGAGCGGCGGTTTCTCTCGACGTTTCTGCCGAGGGAGCCGAGAGAGGGGTCGGTCGAGCCGTTGTCCTCGGCCCCGCCGCTGCGGGTGCCGGTGAAGGCCGCGCGTGGCAAGCCGCCGGCCCCGGCCCACCGTGCGCGCAGACGCTGCCGCGCCTCGGCGCGCTGACCGGACGGATTCCGGCGCCGACGCCCCGGTCGCGGCCGGCCGCCGCGGCCGGGTGAAGGAGAGCGGGGCGGGGCCGCCCGACCGGTCCCGCCCCGAGCCAGGAGCCGCTTCCGCGGCCGCCAGTCGCAGGCGCTCGACACAGTCGTTCGACGGAGCCGTTCGATGCGGTCGCCCGGGCGGGGATTGCCCGATGCGGCCGCGCCGGCTCACCCGCCGGTGGTGGCGCGGAACAGCTCCGCGCCGGGCCCGGTCAGCCGGACGGGTCCGGCGGAGGGGCGCAGGTACGCCGACTCGCCCCGGCGCAGGTCGAGGGTGTGGCCCCGGTCGGAGCCCAGCCGGGCCCGGCCCGCGGTGCAGAGCAGGATCTGCGGGCCGGGGAGGTCGACGCGGGCCGGGGCGTCGGTGGGCCGCAGCCGGGAGAGCCGGAACTCCTCGGCGGGCGAGGCGAAGCACTCCTCGATCGCGGCCTCCCCGAGCCCGGACTCCCCGGTCCCGGGGGCTCCGAGCGTGCAGTCCGCGACCCCGCAGTCCGTGACCGCGGACCACGTACTACCGGCGGTGGCCGGCAGGGCGGTGGCCGGCACGGCGGTGAGCAGCTGCGGCTCGGCCGGCCGGAAGGCCGTCACCGCCAGCAGCCCGTCCACGTCGATGTGCTTGGCGGTGAGGCCGCAGCGCAGCACGTTGTCCGAGTTGGCCATCAACTCGACGCCCAGGCCGTGCAGATAGGCGTGCGGCACACCCGCGTCGAGGAACAGCGCCTGGCCGGCCCGCAGCCGGACGTGGTTGAGCAGCAGCGCCGCGACCAGGCCCGGGTCACCGGGGTAGTCGCGGGCGGCGCGCGCGTACGCGGCGCACGCCGGGGCGAACGGTCCGCCGCCCTCGGCCGTCCGCCGCAGCGCCGCGGCGACCTCGGCCAGGTCGGCCGGTGCGGGGCGGACGTCGTCCAGCACGTGCCGCAGCATCGCGGGCAGCACCTCCTCGGCGGGCCGGTGGCGCAGCGCCTGGGCCCAGGGTGCCAGCAGCGGGACGGCCAGCTCCTCCAGCAGCCGGGCCGTCTCCGCCGTCCGGCGGAAGCCGCAGAGGGCCTCGAAGTCCCCGAGGGCGCAGATCAGTTCGGGCTTGTGGCCCGGGTCCTTGAAGGTCCGGTGCGCAGCGTCCAGCGGGATGCCGCGGGCCTCCTCCGCGGCGAAGCCCGCCCGGGCCTGCGCCAGGGTGGGGTGGACCTGGAGGGAGAGCGCCCGCTCGGCCGCGAGGACCTTGAACAGGAAGGGCAGCTGCGGGCCGAACCGCCGCACGGTGTCCGGTCCGAGCTCGCCCTCGGGGTCGTCGGCGATCCGCCGGTCGAGCGGGACCGGGCCGTCGTCGTCGAAGGCGACGACCGCGGACGGCGCCGACGGGTGGGCGCCCATCCACAGCTCGGCCTGCGGGGCGCCGGTGGGCGCGTCGCCGGTGAGCCCGGGGATGGCCGTGACGGAGCCCCAGGCGTAGTCGCGGACGGGGTTGGCGAGCCGGGCGAAGGGGGACCGGTCGGGTATCGGCATGCCGCTCCCTCAGCGTCCGGGGCCGGTGGCCGCGATGGCCGCCGCGCCGATCAGGCCCGCGTCGGTGCCGAGTTCGGCGCGCCGGACGTCCAGTCCGCGGATGTACGGCAGTGCCGCGTACCGGTCGAGGTGGCGGTCGAGCGGGGTGAACAGCGCCGCGCCCGACTCGGCGACGCCGCCGCCGATGACGACCCGGTCGAGGTCGACCAGGGCGGCGGTGGCGGCGATCCCGGCGGCCAGGGCCTGGGCCGCCCGGTCGTACGCCGCGAGCGCGACCGGGTCGCCGGCCAGCGCGTCCGCCGCGACGGCGCGGGCCGAGGCGTCGGCGCCGGCGGGCCGCCAGCCCCGGTCGAGGGCGTACCGGGCGATCGCCGTCCCGCTGGCGATGCCCTCCAGGCAGCCGCGCGAGCCGCACGGGCAGGGCTCGCCGTCCAGGTCCACGCAGATGTGGCCGAGGTGGCCGGCGTTGCCGCTCGGGCCGGGCCGCACCGCGCCGTCCAGGACCAGCCCGGCGCCGACCCCGGTGGAGACGACCAGGCAGAGCGCGTTGTCCGCGCCGCGCGCCGCGCCGCGCCAGTGCTCGGCGGCCGCCATGGCGACCCCGTCCCCGGCCAGGGCGACCGGGATCCGGTGCGCCACGGCCGGGTGCGCGGCGACCGAGGCGGTCAGCGGGAAGGCGCGCCACCCGGGGATGTTCACCGGGCTGACGGTGCCGTGCGCCAGGTCCACCGGCCCGGCGCTGCCGATGCCGACCGCGCCCACCTCCGCCCAGTCCGGCTGTGCCGCGAGCCGGTCGAGCACCCGGTGCACCACGGCGGCCACCGCCTCCGCCGACTCCTTCGCCGGGGTGGGAAGTTGGAGGCGGTGCCGAAGCTCCCCGCGGTCGTCGACGAGTGCCCCGGCGATCTTGGTGCCGCCGATGTCGACGGCGGCGAACAGCGGGGAGGAGGACACGGTCATCGAGGGGGACTCCAGAGGGGGAGGGAGTGGGGACGGGACGCGGCGCCCCGGGGAGCCCGGGGCGCCGCACGACGGACGGGGGGCGGCGACGTCAGGCGCCCGCGCCGCCGGGGGTCAGCCGCAGGGTGACCAGCTCGAACTGCCGAAGTCCGAGCTCGACGCCGTCCTCGGCCGCCACGACCTCGCCGCGCGTGCCGTCCCACGGCCGCTCCAGCAGGTCGCACGGTACCGCGCCGGCCAGCGGGAAGGACAGCACGAGCCGGCCCCGGGCGCGGCCCCCGTGCGCCTCGTACACCCGCACGACCAGGTCCCCGCTGCCGTCGTCGGCCAGCTTGACGGCGCTGACCACCAGGGCGTCGTTGTCCACCGCCACCAGCGGCGGGACCGACGCGGCGCTGCCGGTGACCCGCCGCTCGGGCAGGCTGATCCGGTAGCCCTCGCGGACGGCGTCGCCGATCGCCGCGCCCGGCACCAGCGCGTGCCGGAACCGGTGCAGGCCCTGGTCGGTCTGCGGGTCGGGGAAACGCGGCGCGCGCAGCAGCGAGAACCGGACCGTCGTGGTGGTCCCGCCGTCCTGCTCCCGCACCGTGCGGGTCACGTCGTGCCCGTACGTCGAGGCGGTGACCAGCGCGACGCCCCAGCCGGGCTCGTCCAGGTGCACGAAGCGGTGGTTGCACGCCTCGAACTTGGCCGCCTCCCAGCTGGTGTTGGTGTGGGTCGGCCGGTACAGGTGGCCGAACTGCGTCTCGGCGGCGTACCGCTCGGTGTGCACGTCCAGCGGGAAGGCGGCCTTGAGGAACTTCTCCGTCTCGTGCCAGTCCACCTCGGTGTCGATGTCGAGGCGCTTGGCGCCCGCGCGCAGCGTCAGCGTCTGGACGACCGTGGACGAGCCGAAGGACCGCGCCACCCGCACCGCCACCGCGTCGGCCGAGGAGGCCGCCACCGCGACCTCGTCCGCCGCCGTCAGGTCGGTGACGGTGTTGCGGTAGAACTGGTCGACGTCCCAGGCGTCCCACATGTTCGGGAAGTCGGGGTGCAGCTGGAGCAGGTTCGCCCGGGCGCCCGGCGCGACGGTCTCCCGGCCGTCCGCCAGGTCGACCACCGAGACCACCAGGCCGTCGCCGTCCACGGTGACGTCCAGCAGCCCGTTGCCGAGCACGAACCCGCCCTGCGGCCGGGCCGTCACCACGCAGTCCCGCACCGCGGGACCGGCCGGCGCGGCCCCGCCCGCCGGCACCGCCGAGCGGGTGTGCGGCGCCGCGTTGAAGACCAGCTCGCGCCCGCCCGCCGCGTCCCCGGCCAGGGCCTGCTGCGCCCGGTCGATCAGCGCGTCCAGCTCCGCGGCGACGCCCGCGTAGGTCTGCTCCGCCTCGCGGTGCACCCAGGCGATCGACGAACCCGGCAGGATGTCGTGGAACTGGTGCAGCAGCACCGTCTTCCAGATCCGGTCGAGCTCCTCGTACGGGTACGCCAGCCCGGTGCGCAGCGCGGCGGTGGCGCACCACAGTTCGGCCTCGCGGAGCAGGTTCTCGCTGCGGCGGTTGCCCTGCTTGGTCCTGGCCTGGCTGGTCAGGGTGGCCCGGTGCAGCTCCAGGTACAGCTCGCCGACCCAGACCGGCGGCTGCGGGTACTCGGCCTGCGCCTTCTCGAAGAACTCGGCGGGCCGCTCCCAGACCACGGTGGCCGAGCCCTCCAGGTCGCGCAGCCGGGCCGCCTTGGCGATCATCTCGCGGGTCGTGCCGCCGCCGCCGTCGCCCCAGCCGGTCGGCGCGATCGAGTGCCGGGCCACGCCCTTGTCCTTGAAGTTCCGCGCGGCGTGCGCGATCTCGCTGCCCTTCATCGAGCAGTTGTAGGTGTCCACGGGCGGGAAGTGCGTGAAGATCCGGGTGCCGTCGATGCCCTCCCACTGGAAGGTGTGGTGCGGGAACTTGTTCACCTGGCTCCACGAGATCTTCTGCGTCAGCAGCCACTTGGAGCCCGCGTTGCGGATGATCTGCGGCAGCCCGCCGGTGAAGCCGAAGGTGTCGGGCAGCCAGGCCTCCTGGTTGTCGACCCCGAACTCCTCCAGGAAGAAGCGCTTGCCGTGGACGAACTGGCGGGCCATCGCCTCCGAGCTCGGCATGTTGGTGTCGGACTCCACCCACATGCCGCCGGCCGGCACGAACCGGCCCTCCGCGACGGCCTTCTTGACCCGGGCGTACACCTCGGGCCGGTGCTCCTTGATCCAGGCGAACTGCTGCGCCTGGGACATGGTGTAGACGAAGTCCGGTTCGTCCTCCAGCAGCGCCGTCATGTTGGCGGTGGTCCGGGCGACCTTGCGGACCGTCTCGCGCAGCGGCCACAGCCAGGCCGAGTCGATGTGCGCGTGGCCGACCGCGCTGATCCGGTGCGCGGACGGCACGGCGGGCGCCGCCAGTACCTCGGCGAGGTGCGAACGGGCCGCGGCAGCCGTGCCGTTGACGTCCTGGAGGTCGACGGCGTCGAGCGCCCGCTCGACGGCGCGCAGCACGTCCCAGCGGCGGGCGCCGTCGACCGGCAGCTCCGCCATCAGCTCGCCGAGCACCTCCAGGTCCATGACGAGCTGCCAGACCGTCTCGTCGAAGACCGCGAGGTCCATCCGCTCCAGCTTGTACTGCGGCCGGTCGCCGGCGGTCTCCTTGTCGCCCAGGGTGGTGGGCAGGAAGGGGTGGTAGTCCAGGATGACCGGGTTGGACGCCGCCTCGACGTGCAGTTCGACCCGCTCGCCGCCGGCCGCCGGGGCGGCGATCCGCACCCACTGGTTCTGCGGGTTGAGGCCCTTCACCGGGGTGCCGTCCGGGCGGTAGACCAGGCCCTCGCACTGGAACCCGGGCATGTTGGCGTCGAAGCCGAGGTCGATCAGCGCCTCGACCGTCCGCCCGGCCCAGGCCTCGGGCACGGTGCCGGTCACGGTGATCCAGCTGGTGCCCCACGGCGCGCCCCAGGCCTCGCCGACGGCGATCGGGGTGCGGGGTGCGGCCAGGCCCTCGGCGACCGGGACGGGCTCGCCGGGCGCCGTCCAGATGCCGACCTCCAGGGGGACGGACTCGGGGTGGATCGCCGGGCGGATGCGCTCGTCGAGGACGCGCTTGAGACGGGACTCGACGAGGGTGCGGTCATCGTGCATGTCGGCAGGCTCCGTTGCATGGCTGAGGGTGTGTGACTGGTGGTGCGTGACGCGGGGCGGGCGGTTCTGCGGGGCGGGTCGGGGCGGGTTCGGGACGGCGGCGGACGGAGGCAGTGGTCAGCGTACGTCGTCGGGGTGGACGACCTCGGTGATGCCCCGGGCGGCGAGGTGGGCCGGATCGGCGGCGTGCTCGGCGAGCACCGCGGTCGGCCGGGCGCCGGCCTCGGTGAGCCGCATGAACGCCTCGAACACGGCGCCGCCGGGGCCGCAGACCGAGCGCTTGGGCGAGGTGACGGCGTCACCGGTGTCGACCACCAGCGCCGTGCCGCGCGGCCGCGGCGGCCGCCAGCCCTTGCGCAGCTCGTCCACGGCGGCGGCGATCCGGAGGCCGGCGGGCTTGACCCGGCGGTCGGTGGTGAGCAGGCCGAGGCTGTACTCCACCTCGGGGAAGTCCGCCAGCGAGCGGTCCACGTCGTGCGAGCACCACCAGGTGACGCCCCACAGGTCGGGGCAGTCCAGCACGGCGGCGACCGTGTCGCCGGTGAACCGGGCGGCGTCCTCGGCGGTGATGTGCGGGGCCGGCGCGCCGACCTCCTGCAGCCAGACCGGGCGGTGCGGCTCGGCCGCCCAGGCCTTGGACAGCTCGACCAGGTAGGCGGCGTGCTGCGCCGCCGCGGTGGAGTGGGCGCCGTAGCGCTGGGCGGTGCCGTTGAACACCCAGGAGTGGACGGCGGTGGCGGCGCCGATCCGGGCCGAGTGCCAGGGGGTGAACGGGTGCTCGTCCAGGTACCAGGCGGCGTCGTAGGAGGCGTGCAGGTGGAGCCGCCCGGGCGCGCCGTCCTCGCAGGCGGCGAGCATCCGGCGCAGCCAGTCCTCGGCCTGTTCGGGGGTGATCCGGTCCGGGTCGGGGTGCGGGTCGCCGGAGAACTGGTTGATCTCGTTGCCGACGGTCATCCCGAGGAAGTTGGGCCGGTCGTCCAGCGCGGCGGCCAGGGTGCGCAGGTAGGCGGTCTGGCCGCTGATCACCAGGGGGTCGGTGAAGATGTTGCGGCGGTGCCAGGTCTGCGTCCACGAGGGCTGGAAGTCGAAGCTCGACAGGTGGCCCTGGAGGCCGTCCACCGAGACGTCCAGCCCGCGTTCGCCGGCCGCGTCCACCAGCTCGACCAGCTGCTCGACGGCGCGCGGGCGGATCAGGGTGCGGTTGGGCTGGAAGAGCGGCCAGAGCGGGAAGACCCGGACGTGGTCCAGGCCGAGCTCGGCGATCGAGTCCAGGTCGGCCCGGACGGCGTCGAGGTCGAAGTCGAGCCAGTGGTGGAACCAGCCCTCGGCGGGGGTGTAGTTGACGCCGAAGCGCGGGGCGCGGGCGTCCGGGGTGCGGTCCTGGTCGGCGGTCATGCTCGGTCGGCTTCCTCGGTGAGAGCGGCCGTCGCGGGGTTCGGCGACGGGTCGGGCGGGTTCGGTGGTCACCCCTTGACGGCTCCCTCCTCGACGCCCCGGAAGAAGAACCGCTGGCAGACGCCGAAGACCACGACGATCGGCAGGAAGGCGATCATGGTGCCGGCCGCGATCAGCCGGGGGTTGGCGGAGAAGGTGCCGTTGAGGTACTGGAGTCCGACCGTGAGCGTGTACTTCTGCGGGTCGTTGAGCACGATCAGCGGCCAGAGGAAGTCGTCCCAGGCGCCGATGAAGGTGAAGATCACGATCACGCTGAGCATGCCGCGCACGTTCGGCAGTCCGACGTGCCACAGCCGCTGCCAGACGTTGGCGCCGTCCACCAGGGCGGCCTGGTCGAGCTCGGGCGGCACGGCCGCGAAGGCGGTGCGCATCAGCAGCACGTTCAGCATGGCGATCGCCCCGGGCAGGGCGACGCCGGTCAGCGTGTCGGCCAGGCCCAGGCTGCGCACGGTCACGTACTGGGAGACGATCGTGACCTCGCCGGGCAGGACCAGGGTGGCCAGGAAGAGGCCGAACACCAGCCGGGCGCCGCGGAACCGCAGCTTGGCGAGGGCGTAGCCGGCCAGGGTGGTGCCGACCACGTTGCCGAAGATCGCGATCGCGGCCACCACCAGCGAGTTCCCCGCGTAGGCCCAGACCGGGATGGTGTCGGCGACCTTGCCGTAGTTGGCGAAGGTGGGGTCCTCGGGGATGAAGCTCGGGCTCCGGGTGAAGACGTCCTCGCCCGGGCCCTTCAGCGAGGTGGAGAGCTGCCAGAGGAACGGGCCGATCACCAGCAGCAGCACGACCAGCAGCAGCAGGTAGCGCAGCGCGTTCTGGGCGGCGGAGGGGGTGTTGAAGCTCCCCGTGCGGCGGGGGCGCCGGGTGGGGCGGGCGGGGGCGGCCGCTCCGGGCGGGGTGCGGCGGGGTGCGGGGAGGGTGCCGGTCGGGGCGGTGGAGCCGGTGGAGCCGGTGGGGCCGGTCGGGGCGGCGGGTCGGGTCACGGGGTCAGTCCGCCTTCCGGTTCAGGCGCATCAGCAGCAGCATCGGGCCGAGGGTGATGACGAACAGCAGCAGGCTGAGCGCGGAGGCGTAGCCCAGGTGGCCGGTGAAGCCGCGGCTGTACATCTGGATCAGCATCACCACCGACATGTCCCGGCCGCCGGGGCCGCCGGTGCCGTTGGAGAGCACGTACAGCTCGGCGAAGACGCGCAGCGAGGAGACCGAGATCAGTACCGAGATCAGCATCATGGTGGGCCGGACCCCGGGAAGGGTGACGTGCCAGAACCGGCGCCAGGCGCTCGCGCCGTCCACGGCGGCGGCCTCGTGCAGTTCGCGGCCGACGTTGGCCAGGGCGGACAGGTAGATCACCATGTAGTAGCCGAGGCCCTTCCAGGTGGTCAGGGCGATCGAGCTGAGCAGCAGCAGCCAGCGGTCGGTCAGGAAGGCGACCGGGGAGTCGGCCAGTCCGGTCTGCTGGAGCAGGCCGTTGACCAGGCCGCGGTCGTCCAGGACCCAGCCCCAGATCAGCGCCACCACGACGGCGGAGGCGATGACCGGGGTGTAGAAGGCGGTGCGGAAGAAGGTGATGCCGGGCAGCTTGCGCTGGACCAGCAGGGCGAGCAGCAGCGGCAGGACCGTCAGCAGGGGCAGGCAGATCAGCAGGTAGACGATGCTGTTGAGCAGGGCGTCGGCCAACTGCTCGTCGCTGAATACGCGTTCGTAGTTGTCGAGGCCGGTGAACCGCCCGCCGCCCAGCGGCTTGGCGTTGGTGAACGACAGGATCACCGTGTTGAGCGTCGGCCAGAGGTTGAAGACGACCAGCCAGATGATCGCGGGCCCGGCGAGCAGCCAGGGGGTGAACCAACGCCGGTGGGTCATGCCGTTGCCTTCCTGGGGGCGGTGCGGGTCATTCCCGGTGGGCGGCGGCTCCCGGGGGTCCCGGGCGCCTGGGGCTCGTCGGACGAGCCCCGGAGGCCGGGAGGTGCCGCCGCTCCACCGGTACGAGGTCCTGCGGGGGCCGGGTCAGCCCTTGAGCAGCTGGTTGCACCGCTCGACGGCGGTGTCCAGGGCCTGCTTGGAGCTCGCGTCGCCGCTGATCGCCAGGGCGATCTGCTGGTTGACGACGGTGCTCATCGCGTCGTCGACCTGGACGGGCTGGAGGATCTTCGCCTTGGCCAGTGAGGTGAACGCGATCACCTTGGCGTCGCCGGCGTTGGTGCCGTCGCCCTTGCTGAAGAACGGGTCGCCCGCGGACGCCTTGGTGGACGGGAACACGCTGGTCAGGTGGGCGAAGGCGGCCTGGTTCTCGGGGCTGGTGACCCAGCGGGCCAGGGCCACCGCGGCAGCCGGGTTCTTGCTGCCCTTGGCTATCGACAGGCCCTGCACGTACAGCGGCGGGGTACCCATCGCGGGGGAGGGGACGATCTTCGGAGCGAGCGTGGGGTTGTCGGTGGCGAGACTGGTGATGAAGTTCCCGCCGCCGGTGGTCCAGGCCGCCGCGCCGGAGTTGAACAGCTTGGAGTTGCCGGCGTAGGTGTTGGTCAGGACGTCCTTCGGCAGCAGGCCCTCCTTGAAGGCGTCGCGGTACTTGTCGAGCAGCGCGGCCGCCTCGGGGGTGTTGAAGGTGAAGGACCTGCCGTCGTCGGACATCACCTTGACGCCGGCGTTGACCAGGTCGCCGAGGCCGGGCTTACGGCTCATCAGATAGGTCTGGCCGCCGGACTTCTCCTTCATCACCCGGGCCTGGGCGATGAGTTCGTCTAGGGTGGTGGGGAGGGTCTTCGGGTCCAGGCCGTTCTTGCCGAGGAGCTCCGAACTCCAGTAGTTGACATCGGTGTTGAGGTACCAGGGGTAGCCGTAGGTGCCGTCCTGGCCGGCGAAGCGGTAGGCGTCGACGCCACCGGCGACGTACTCGTCGGCGAGCTTCGGATCGGCCTTGGCGACATCGAGCAGCATGTTCTGCCTGGCCAGCGGGAGTGCGAAGTCCGGCGGGAGGTTGACCACGTCCGGCAGACCGCCGGCCGCGGCCTGGCTGAGCACCTTCTGCGAGTAGCCCTCACCCGGCTGGTCCAGCCACTCGACCTCGACGCCCGGGTGCTGCTTCTTGAAGCCGTCGATCACGCCCTGCACGTAGTCGGTGAACTTCGGCTTCAGCGCCCACGTCTGGAGCGAGACCTTGCCCTTGACCTCACCGGTGGCGGCCGCACTCGCCGCGGTGTCGTCGCTCTTGGTGTCGGAGCTCAGCCCGCAGCCGCTGAGCAGGGCGGTGGTGACCGCCGCCGTCGTCAGTGCCGCCCAGATTCTTCGCATGAGGGTCTCCCGGTCCTGAGGGTGGGTGGGGGATTGTGCTGACGTGCAGAACCTGACTTACTAAACCGGTCTAGCTGTTGCAGGGACTATGCTCCCGCCTAAACTTGGATGTCAAGAGAGGAGTCGGAACCTGTGGGCAGACCGACGATCGCCGACATCGCGCGCCAGGCCGGTGTCTCCAAGGGCGCGGTGTCCTTCGCGCTGAACGGGAGACCCGGGGTGAGCGAGGCGACCAGGGCCCGGATCCTGCGGGTCGCGGAGGACATGAACTGGCGGCCGCACAGTGCGGCCCGGGCCCTCGGCGGCGCCCGCTCCGACGCGGTCGGGCTGGTGATCGCGCGCCCGGCCCGCACCATCGGCGTCGAGCCGTTCTTCAGCCAGCTGCTGTCCGGACTCCAGGCGGTGCTCTCGGCCCGCTCGGTCGCGCTGCACCTGATGGTGGTCGAGGACACCGCCGCCGAGATCGAGGTCTACCGGCGCTGGGCCTCCGAGCACCGGGTCGACGGGTTCATCGTGGTCGACCTCCAGGTCCGCGACCCGCGGCCGGAGGTGCTGGAGGAACTCGCCCTGCCCGCCGTCGTCCTGGGCGGCCCCGGCAAGGGCGGCGGCCCGCTGCGGGTCTGGGCCGACGACCGGGAGGCGATGCTCTCGATCGTCGACTACCTGGCCGCGATCGGCCACCGGCGGATCGCGCACCTGGCCGGCCTACCGCACTTCCAGCACACCCAGCGGCGAATCCGCGCGCTGCGCGACGCCTCCCGGCGGCTGGGCCTGGAGGAGGCGGTCTCGGTGCCCACCGACTTCAGCGACGCCGAGGGCGCCGCGGCCACCCGGACGCTGCTCTCCCGCCCGCGGCGGCCCAGCGCGATCGTCTACGACAGCGACGTGATGGCGGTGGCGGGCCTCGGGGTGGCCGGCGAGATGGGCGTCGCGGTGCCCGGCGAGCTGTCGATCGTCTCCTTCGACGACTCGGTGCTCGCCCGGATCGTGCACCCCCCGCTGACCGCGCTCAGCCGGGACACCTTCGCGCTCGGCGAGCAGGTGGCCCGGAGCCTGCTCGAAGTGCTCGACGAGGCCGGCCCGGGCCGTGACCTGCAGATGCCCACGCCCCGCCTGACCGTCCGGGAGTCCACCTCGCCGCCGCCCGGCCTGCCGGGCGCTGCGCGGACCGTTGACAGCGGATCTGAACCGGTTTAGCCTCGCTGCGCCGAGCGGGGCACGCTCGGCGCGTCACCGCGGGCGGGGCACCGCCCCGCTCCCGCCGCCCGTCGCCGCACTCCGCCGCCGCCGCACCCGGCAGTGGCGGCGGTCCGGTGCACCGCCGCACCTCGTACCGCCGTAGTCCCGTACCCCGTACGGCCGCTCGCGCACCGCAGCACTCCCGCAGTCCGCACTCCCGCAGACCCGCACCTCGTACCGCCGCAGACCCGTACCGCCGCAGTCCCGCACCGCCGCGCCGGGCGCCGGCCGGCGGCGCCAGGCCGGGCCCGGCCTGCCCGAGCACCCCTGCCCGCGCACGCCCCTGCTGCCCGAGCACCCCGCACCACCGGCACCGCCGCGCTCGCACACACCCGGACCGCCCCCGGGCGGGCCCGCCCCCACCCTCCTCCGCCCGATCGGAGCCACCGCATGTCCCGACGCCTCCCCCTTCTGCTGAGCGCAGCCCTCGGGGCCGCCGTGCTGGGCGCCGCACCCGGCGCCCACGCGGAGCCCGCACCCGCCGCCCCGGCATCCGCCGCGGCCGCCCCGGGCAGCCAGCCGTACGCCTCGTACTGGTACCCGAACACCATCCTGAACTGGGACCCGGCCACCGATCCGGACGCCCGCTTCAACCGCTCCCGCGTCCCGCTCCAGCCGCGCACCACCGACCCGGCGCTCAGGGCCAACCCCAACGCCCGGGCCGGCGAGGGCAAGGTGGCCTCCCTGGTCTCCTTCGGCCCGACCTCCAACAACCCCTCGCAGGGCTCGGCCGACCCGAACTACTACGCCTTCGGCTACTGGCAGTACGTCGACAAGCTGGTCTTCTGGGGCGGATCCGCCGGCGAGGGCCTGATCCTCGCGCCCAACCCGACCGTCATCGACGCCGCCCACCGCAACGGCGTCAAGGTCTACGGCACCGTCTTCTTCCCGCCCGCCGCCTACGGCGGCCAGCTCCAGTGGGTCCGCGACTTCGTCCAGAAGTCCGGCAGCAGCTACCCCGTCGCCGACAAGCTCGCCCAGGCCGCCCAGTACTACGGCTTCGACGGCTGGTTCATCAACCAGGAGACCGGCGGCGGGGATTCGGCCCTCGCCACCGAGGTCCGCAACCTCATGCAGTACACCAAGGCGAAGAGCTCCACCGAGTTCATGTGGTACGACGCGATGACCGAGTCCGGCTCGGTCTCCTGGCAGAACGCGTTCACCACCGCCAACGACTCCTTCCTCCAGGAGGGCACCCGCCGCACCTCCGACTCCATGTTCCTCAACTTCAACTGGAGCTCCGGCGGCCTCGACTCCTCCCGCAGCCTCGCCCGCGGCCTCGGGCGCAGCGAGTACGACCTCTACTCCGGCATCGACACCGAGGCCAACGGCTACAACAGCGGCGTCGACTGGAGCACGCTCTTCCCGGCCGGCAAGCCGCACACCACCTCGCTCGGCCTCTACCGGCCCGAGTGGACCTGGAAGTCCGCCACCGACCGCGCCGACTTCTACGCCAAGGACGCCCGTTACTGGGTCGGCGCCAACAACGACCCGTCCAACACCACGACTTCGTCCAGCTGGAAGGGTCTCTCGACGTACTTCGCGGAGTCCTCGCCGATCACCGCCAAGCCCTTCGTCACCAACTTCGACTCCGGCCAGGGCGACTTCTACAACTCCGGCGGCACCCGGGTCGCCACCGGCGGCTGGAACAACCTGTCGCTCCAGGACGTCCCGCCCACCTACCGCTGGCTGGTCAGCTCCACCGGCAGCAAGCTGACGCCCTCGATCGACTTCACCGACGCCTACGAGGGCGGCTCCACGCTGCGCCTCACCGGCCGGCTCGACGCCGTCAACACCGTCCGCCTCTACGAGACCAGGCTCCCGGTCGCGGCGGACAGCAGGCTCTCGGTGGTCCTGAAGACCCCGGCCGCCGGGGCGACCGGCCTCAAGGCCGCGATCTCCTTCACCGACGCGCCCACCAGCTTCACCACCCTCGACCTCGGCTCGACCGGCGGCAACGGCTGGGAGCGCAGGACCCTCGACCTCTCCGCCTACGCCGGCCGCACGATCGCCCAGGTCGCCCTGCAGGCCGACGGCTCCAACCCCTCCTACGATGTGAAGGTGGGGCAGATAGCGGTCTACGACGGCGCGGTGGACGCCCCCGCCGCGCCGAGCGGGCTCACGGTGCTCGGCGCCACCGACACCGTGCCCGGCACCAGCCAGTCGCTGCGGCTGTCCTGGACGGCCTCCACGAGCGGGACCGTCCACCACTACGAGCTCTACCGGCGCAACCCGGACGGCACCCGCACCTTCCTCGGCGCGACCCCGTCCGACGCCTACTTCGTGAACCGGCTCGACCGGGTGGGCACCGAGAGCGCCAGCACCGTCGAGGTCGAGGCCGTCTCCACCGAGTACGGCCGCTCGACCGCTGCCACCGCCACCGTCTCCTGGACGGGCACCCCGCCGGCCGGCGGCAACCTGGCGCTGAACCGCCCGGCCACCGCCTCCGGCCAGTGCAACACCAACGAGGCCCCGGCGAAGGCGGTGAACGGCACCGTCAACGGCGGGAACGGCGACAAGTGGTGCACCACCACCTCGGCCAAGTGGCTGGAGGTGGACCTCGGTTCGGCGAAGCCGCTGTCGAAGTTCGTGGTCAAGCACGCCTCGGCCGGCGGTGAGAGCGCCTCCTACAACACCCGCGACTTCTCCGTGCAGGTCCGCAACTCCACCACCGACCCGTGGACCACCGTCGCCAACGTCACCGGCAACACCGCCGGGACGACCACCCATCCGGTCTCCACCACGGCCCGCTACGTCCGCCTGGTCGTGACCAGGCCCACCCAGACCTCCGACCCCGCCGCCCGCGTCTACGAGTTCGAGGCCTGGGGCGCGTAGCACCCGCCCGCGCCACCCCGCTCCACCCCTTCCCGAAAGGACCCTCCCCGTGCCGGTCACCATCACCGCCGTCGAAAGCACGGACCTGTTCACCGGCCCCGAGGACGCGCCGCGCCAGCTGCTGCGCGTGACCCTCGACGGCCCGCCCGCCCGGATCGCCGTCAGCGGCCCGGGCGTGCGCGGCGAGGCGGCCGGCACGGGGCTGGTCGAAGTCCCCCTGGAGATCACCGGTGCCGGGCCCGGCGCGCGGCTGCCCGTCACCGTCACCGCCCTCGCCACCGGTGGCGGCGCGGCCGACGGCGGTGCGGAGGCCGGGGGTGCGGAGGCCGGAAGAGTCGTCGATGGGGAGGGCGTCGTCGAGGCCGAGGGCGTCGTCGAGGTCGCCGAACCCGGCTGGACCATGTACCTCGTCTCGCACTTCCACTACGACCCGGTCTGGTGGAACACCCAGGCCGCGTACACCTCCCCGTGGGAGCTGCTCTCCGCCGACGCCACCACCCGCCCGCTCTGGGAGCGCAACGGCTTCGCCCTGGTCGACGCCCACCTGGACCTGGCGCTGCGGGACCCGGTCTACCGCTTCGTGCTCGCCGAAGTCGACTACCTGAAGCCGTACTTCGACCAGCACCCCGAGCGCCGCGAGACCCTGCGGCTGCTGCTGGAGCGCGGGCAGGTCGAGCTGGTCGGCGGCACCTACAACGAGCCCAACACCAACCTCACCGGCGCCGAGACCACCATCCGCAACATCGTCTACGGCATCGGCTACCAACGCGACATCCTCGGCGGCGACCCGCAGACCGCCTGGCAGCTCGACGTCTTCGGCCACGACCCGCAGTTCCCCGGACACCTCGCCGCCGCCGGCCTGACCGGCAGCGCCTGGGCGCGCGGCCCGTTCCACCAGTGGGGGCCGATCCAGAAGAACTTCCGCGAGGCCAAGGACGACGCCCGGGTGATGCAGTTCCCGAGCGAGTTCGAGTGGATCGCGCCCTCGGGCGAGGGCGTGCTCACCCACTACATGCCGCACCACTACTCGGCCGGCTGGTGGATGGACTCCTCCCCGGACCTCGCCACCGCCGAGCAGGCCGTCTACGAGCTGTACCGCAAGCTCAAGCCGGTCGGGGCCACGAAGAACCTGCTGCTGCCCGTCGGCACCGACTACACCCCGCCCAACAAGTGGGTCACCGGGATCCACCGCTCCTGGGCCGCCAAGTACCTCTGGCCGCGCTTCGTCTGCGGCACCCCGCGCGACTTCCTGGACGCCGTCCGCGCCGAACTCGCCGCCACCGGCCGCCGTCCCAGCCCGCAGACCAGGGACATGAACCCGGTGTACACGGGCAAGGACGTCTCCTACATCGACACCAAGCAGGCCCAGCGGGCCGCCGAGGTCGCCGCCGTCGACGCCGAGAAGCTCGCGACCCTCGCCACCGTGCAGGGCCTGGGGCGCTACCCCGAGGCCGCGCTCGACAAGGTGTGGCGCCAACTCGCCTACGGCGCGCACCACGACGCGATCACCGGCTCCGAGTCCGACCAGGTGTACCTGGACCTGCTCGGCGGCTGGCGCGAGGCCCACGACCTGGCCGCCGAGGTCCGCGACGCCGCGCTGGACGCCCTGACCGCCCGGATCGACACCCGCGGCCCGGGCACGGCCGTGGTCGTCACCAACACGCTCTCCTTCGACCGGACCGACCTGGCCGTCGTCCGGCTCCCCGAGGGCGACCGCGCCGTCCGGGTGCTGGACGACACCGGCGCCGAGGTGCCCAGCAGCGTCGACCGCGGCACCCTGCGCTTCCTCGCCGCCGACGTGCCCGCCCTCGGCTGGCGCACCTGGCGCCTGGTCGCGGGCCGGGCCGCCCCCGCCTGGTCGCCCGCCGAAGGCTCCACCGCCGCCAACGGCCGGTACCGCGTCACCGCCGACCCGGCCCGCGGCGGCGGCCTGACCAGCGTCCACGACCTGCTGCACGAAAGGGAGTTGATCCAGGGCGGCCGGATCGGCAACGAACTGCGCGTCTACGAGGAGTACCCGCAGCACCCCGACTTCGGCGAGGGCCCCTGGCACCTCGTCCCCAAGGGCCCGGTCATCGGCTCCGGCGAGCGGCCCGCCGCCGTCCGCCGCGAGTGCGGCCCGCTCGGCGAGCGCCTGGTGATCGCCGGCACCGTCGACGCCGTCCGCTACGAGCAGACCGTCACCCTCTGGCACGGGCTGGACCGGGTCGACTGCCGGACCAGGGTGGTCGACTACTCCGGCGCCGACCGCCTGCTGCGGCTGCGCTTCCCGGTGGACGTCCCCGGCGCGCTGCCGGTCAGCGAGGTCGCCGACGCGGTCGTCGGCCGCGGCTTCGCCCTGCCCGACGTGGACTCCGCCGAGGCGCCCTGGACCCTCGACAACCCCGCCAACACCTGGTTCGGCCTCGGGGCCACCGCCCGGGCCGTCCTCACCGACCCGGCCGGCACCCCGCTTGGCGAACGGGCCCTGGGCGTCGCCGAGGTGGTCGTGCCGGACCTGGACGCCGCCGCCGGCGCCCGCGACCTGGTCGTCGCCCTCGCCCGGGTCGGCGTCACCGCCACCACCTCCGGCGCCGACTGGGCCCGGTACGGCTGGCTGGACGTCGACTCCAACCTGCCGGACTTCCGGATCGTCCTCGGCGGACCCGAGGAGAACGACGCCGCACGGGAGTTGATCGAGCGTGCGGGCGAGGAGTACGCCGCCGCGCTCAAGGCGCACGGCGCCGTCTGGGTGCCCGCGCTCACCCCGCTCGCCGAGGTCTGGCAGCCCGGCGCCGACCTGCGCGACCTGCGTGCGCTGCCCGCCCTGGTGACCACCGACCCGGACGCGCTCACCCGCGACCTCGCCGACGCCCGGATCGGCGCCGTCTGCCCGGGCGCCATCCACGAGCAACTCGCCGACCACACCGTCGCCCTGCTCACCTACGGCCTGCCCGGCTTCGCCGTGGACGCCACCGGCGCGCTGCACCTCTCGCTGCTGCGCTCCTGCACCGGCTGGCCCTCCGGGGTCTGGATCGACCCGCCCCGGCGCACCCTGCCCGACGGATCCTCCTTCCAACTCCAGCACTGGACGCACGAGTTCAGCTACGCCCTGACCGGCGGAGCGGGCGACTGGCGCGCCCTGGCACTGCCCGCACAGGGCCAGGAGTTCAACCACCCGCTGTACGCCCGGCTTTCCGGCGGACCGGGGGAACAGGGCGACCGGGACGGAACGGCAGGCCAGGGCGGAACGGCAGGCCAGGGCGGAAGCGCAGGCCGGGACGGAAGCGCCGGCCAGGGCGGTCAGGACGGCCCGCTGCCCGCCAGCCTCTCCTGGCTGCGCGTCGAGCCGCAGCGCGAGGTCCTGCTCGGCACCCTCAAACCGGCCGGGAACCCGATCGCCCACGGCTCGGCCGCCCCGACCGGCGGCGACCTCGCCCTCAGGCTGGTGGAGTCCACCGGCCTCGGCCGCACCGCCGTCCTCGGCGGAGCCCTCGGTCTGACCGGGCTGCGCCGCGCCGACCTGCTGGAGCGCCCGACGGCCGAACTCCCCGGCCTGGTCGAGCTGACCGGCTCGCAGATCGCCACCGTGCTGGCCCGGCCGACCCTGGCCGCCGCCGGCACACCGGACGCACCCGTGCTCGGCCAGGTCGCCGAGGCCGCGCAGCCCGTGCACGCCCGCTACTGGCTGCACAACCGGGGCCCGGCCCCGCTCGGCTACCTCCCCGTCTCGGTCGGCGTCTCACCCGGACTGCTGCGCACCGGGGGCGAGCCGGTCGAGCTGTCCGTCGCCCTCTCCTCCCAGCTGACGGACGCCGCCGTCGAGGGCACGGCCACGGTACTGCCCCCCGAAGGCTGGCAGGCCGGACCGGGCGCCCGCCCCTACCGGTTGCAGGCCGGCGGCCACCTGCGCTTCCCCGTCACCCTCACCCCGCCGGCCGGCGTCGAACCCGGCCTGTACTTCGCCGCCGTCCGGATCTTCGACGGCGGCCAGCAGATCGAGGACGTGGTGACCGTCGCGGTCGGCGCGCTGCCCGAGCTGCTCCCGGCGCCCGGCGAGGCCCCGGAGGACTGGACCGCAGCCCAGGGCACCAAGGCCGCCACCGGCCGGGACACCGGCCTGACGGTGGCGGCGGGCCAGGCGTCGCTGCACGTCGCCCCCGGCGGCCGCGCCACCCTCGACGTGCTGCTGGCCAACCGCACCCGCGGCGAGATCCGCGGCGAACTCCAGCTCGTCTCGCCCTGGGGCAGCTGGGAGGCGGTGGCCGCGCCGGTCCGCGGGTTCACCCTCGCGGCCGGCGCCGAGGACCGGTTCGCGTTCGAGGTCGCCGTCCCCGAGGACACCAACCCCGGGGCCTACTGGGCGCTCACCAAGGTGATGTGGTTCGGCCGCTGCCAGTACTCGCCGACCGTCGCCCTGGTGGTGGAGCCGTGACCGCGCCCGCCGAGGCCCCCGTACTGGGTCTGCTCGACGGCCGCCCGCTGCCGCGCACCGAACTGGACCGCCGGCTCGCCGCCCTGCGGGCGGGCCCGCGCTCCGCAGCGCTGCCCCGGCCCGGCAGCTCGGAGGACCGGCAACTGGCGCGGTGGGTCGCCCAGGTGCTGCTGACCGAGGCGCTGTGCGCGGCGGTCGCCGCCGAGCGCGGCCTCGGTGACCCGGCCGACCCGGCGGACCCGGCGGATTCGGCCCCCGCCAGGCTCGACCAGCGGGCCGCCGTCGAGCTCGGCTCCATCACCGCGGCCGCCTACGAGGGCAGCGCCGCCGTCCGGGCGGTCTACGCGGCGGTCACGGCGCAGGTCGCGCCGGCACCGGGGGAGGTGGAGCGGTACCGGTCGCTGACCGACCGCAGGCCGCCCGGCACCGTGTGGCGCGTGGCCACCCCCGAGGGCGAGTTCGAGGCCGACCCCGAGACCCTCCCGACCGCCCTGGCCGCCGCCCTCCGGCGGGCCGCACCCGGGGAGTGGGTCACCGCGGGTCCCTGGACGGCGGCCCGGTACTCGGAGGCCCGCGATGCTCCCGAGGCTCCCGACCCGGCCGCCGGGGTCGGGGCGGCCGCCCGCCGCGCCGCCTTCGTCCGCTGGCTCGACCGGGCCCGGGCCGAACGCCTCACCCTCGTCCCGGGCCTGGAGCACCCGGGCGACCCCGCCCAACCGGACAACCACCACCGGCACTGAAACCGGCCTGCCGAGCGGACACTTCGCGCCCGCTCGGCAGGCCGGCCCGGACCAGCTCCGGGCGGTGGCCGACCGACGCGGGCCTGCTCCTGACCGGCAGGATCGGCCGGACAGGACCGGGGGTAGCCCCGGTGCCCTTTTGGGTAGAGTCGAGTGCGGCGCCGATGTTCCGGGAGCGCATCGCCGCAGGTGGAGCGGGAGTCGGCGGCCACCCGCCCGAAAGGCCGTGCGGCCACGGGTTCCTGAGACAACGCGACGCCTCTAGGTTCGGATCATCAGAGCTTCAACCGAGGAGGCCGGATGCACGCGCATGACAGGACGTCCCGATCCGCCGCTCCGGGCGTCCGCGGCAGGGCGGCACGCTCGGGCCCGCCCGGCGGGCTGATGGGACTGCAGGCGAGTGTCGGCAACCAGACGGTGCTGCGGATGATGCAGCGTGCGCGGGAGGAAGAGGAGCACCAGCACGGTGAGGGCTGTGGGCACGAGCAGCCCGTTCAGCGGTCCGAGGTCGAGGCCGGCCTGCGGACGCACGGCCGCCCGCTGGACCGCGACACCCTGGCCCGCAAGGAGGACCAGTTCCAGGCGGACCTGTCCGGGGTGCGGGTGCACACGGGGGCCGTCGCCCGGCAGGCGGCCGCCTCCGTCCAGGCGCGGGCGTTCACGGTGAACCAGGACATCGTGATCGGGGAGCACGGCCGCGACGCGCAGACGCTGGACCACGAACTCACCCACGTGGTCCGCAACCAGCAGCGGACCTCGACGGGACACCCGACGGGCGGCGGGTTCAACATGACCCATCCGCACGACGGTGAGGAGCGCGAGGCGGCGTCGAACGCGGCGCGGATGCGTTCGGGCGGAACCAGCACGGTACAGGGCCAGGGCGCGGGCGGCGCCGGCGCGCCCGCCACCGCCTCGGGGCCGGTCCAGCGCTGGTACGACGACCAGGCCGATCCGCTGCTGTTCAACGGGCCTCGGGAGATCCCCGTCAAGCAGCCGCGCAACGCCCAGACCCAGGCCCAGGTGAACGCCTTCGTCGACGGGCTGGACCGGTTGGACTGGTACGCGCGTACCCGCGAGTCCCTGATCGACAACTCCGAGAGCCGCAGCGTCGTCGACCCGTTCTCGGAGACGGGCCAGCCCGTCCTGATGTGGCAGTGCGCGTCCTGCCGGCGCGGCGTCACGTACCCCGGCATCGACATCGGGCACCGGGTGCCGTGGCAGCAGTACCTGCGGGCCAAGGGCGTCACCACCATGGACGAGGCGAGGGTCGCCTACAACGACCTGAACAACCTGCAGATCGAGTGCGCCACCTGCAACCGCAGCCACGACTTCGAGCGGAACGCCGCCGGCGAGTACCTCAGCGGCGACGACGACTCGGAACACACCAGCGACCGGGAGTTCATCGCCTCCTCGGACAGCGATTCCTCCAACCGGATGTCCACCTCACCGTGACGGGTCCGGTGCCGACACCGGGGAACCGGACGGCGCGCGGCGACGTGTCGAGGTAGGGACTCCGTCGTCCGGGAGGGCTTGCCCGCACTCCGGTGCCGGCCCCCTCCCGGCCGTCGGCCTGCCCGGGCGGCTCGGGCGGCTCGGGGCGGCGGAGTGGCGGCAGATACCCTGAGCTGCGGTTTCGGCGAGGTCGGGAACGCCGGAACGGAACGAGGGGATGCTGGGATGGGTGCGGAGAGCGACGATCTCGCGGCGATGCTGCGTGCACTGAAGGACCGCTCGGGCCGCAGCTACGGCTCGCTCGCCGCCCGGCTGCACGTCAGCACCTCCACCCTGCACCGCTACTGCAACGGGGCCGCGGTGCCCACCGAGTACGCGCCGGTGGAGCGGCTCGCCCGGGTCTGTGGGGCGGGTGCCGACGAGCTCGTCGAGCTGCACCGCCGCTGGATCCTGGCGGACGCGGCCCGGCGCAGGGAGCCGGGCGGGGCGGCGGCCCGGGCCGGTGCGCCGGCGCCCTCCGCCGAGCCGAAGGCGGAGCCGGCACCCGAACCGGAGCCGGCGGCCAAGGTAGTTCAGGCGGCCGAGGCGGCCGAGGCGGCCCAGATGGCCCAGGTGGAGCTGGCGGACCAGGTCGAGCGGGCCGGTGCCGAGCGCCGCCGGCGGCGGCTGCCGTACCCCCGGGCCCTGCTGAGCGCGGCGGCCGTGGTCGTCCTGGCCGCGGCGATCCCGGTCCTCGGGCTGGGCGACCGCAGCCCCAGCCCCGCCCCCGCCCCGGTCGCGGCCCCGCAGCCGTCGGCGGCCGACGGCAGCGCCCCGGCCGCGGCGTCCGGACCGCCCGCACCCTCCGCGACCGCCGCCGCACCCTCCTCGGCCGGCCCGGTTCCCCCGACCTCGACCCCGACAGCGTCGGCAGCGTCCGGGCCCGCGCCCACCGCCTCGGCCACGGGCGCCGCCGAGGACCCTCCGCCCTTCCACGTGAACGTCCTGACGGACAACTGGGGCAGCGCCTGCGACCAGTGGTTCCTGGCGGCCAAGGCCCCGGGCGCGATGCCCGCGCCGCCGACCACCCCGCGGACGGACAGCTGGGCGGCCGCCCAGCACGCCGTCCCCGGCGGGCACCTGCGACTGCAGCTGACGGCGCAGGGCGCGAGCGCCAAGCCGGTCGTCCTGCACACCCTCTACGTGCACGTGGTGAGCGCCGGGCCGGCGCCGAAGTGGAACGCCTACACGATGGGCTCGGGCTGCGGCGGCGGTCTCACCCCGGCGGCCTTCTCGGTGGACCTCGACGCCTCGGCTCCCCGGCCGGTCCCCGTCGCGGGGACGGAGGGCGCCGCGAAGTCCCGGACCTCGGACTTCCCGTACCAGGTCTCGGCCACCGATCCGCAGGTGCTGAACATCGACGCCGGCACCGCCTCGCAGGACGTCAGCTGGTACCTGGACCTGGTGTGGAGCAGCGGCGACCGCCAGGGGACGCTGAGGGTCGACGACAACGGCCGCCCGTTCCGGACCGCGGGCCTGAAGGGCGCGCCGCACTACTTCTACCAGGACGAGCGCAGGGGCTGGGCCCCCGGCGGCGGCTGACCGTCGGCGGCTGGCCGCCCGCCGACGGCGTCTCAGTTCCCGTGACCTGGCCGCGCGGAGGGCCTCCGAGGGCCGCTGTTAGCCTGTTTGGCATGATCAGGAAGAGTGCCGGTCCGCAGATACCCGACGTGCCGACACCTAGCGGCCCGCAGCGTGCCCTCATCGCCGCGAGCTTCATCAGCCGGGTGGGCAACGGGCTGTTCAACACCGCTTCGGCGCTCTACTTCACGCTGGTCGTGCACCTGCCCGCAGGACAGGTCGGTGCCGGCCTCACGATCGCCGGGCTGGTCGGGCTGCTGGCGGGGATCCCGGCCGGGAACCTGGCCGACCGGTACGGGCCGCGCACGGTCTGGCTGGTTGCCGTCGCGATGCAGGCCGTGACGATGGCCGCCTTCGTCCTCATCCACGACTGGGTCACGTTCACGCTCATCGCGACCCTGGACCGGCTGGCGGCAACGGCGGGCGGCTCCGCGGGCGGTGCGCTCGTGGCCCGCAGCGGCGGTGAACGCCCGGCCGCCTTCAGGGCGAGACTGCGCACGTACGTCAACCTCGGCGTGGTCCTGGGCACCCTCGGCGCCGCCTTCGCCGTCTCGGTCGACACCCGGGCGGCCTACACCGTGCTCATCCTCGCCAACGCCGCCAGCTTCGCCGCCGCCGGCCTGATCGGCCTGATCGGCGTCCCGAACTACCGGCCCCTGCCCCGACCGGAGGAGCACCACCGCTGGGCGGTCCTGTCCGACCGGCCCTTCGTGTCCTTCGCCGCGCTCTACGGCGCCATGGGCCTGCAGTACCAGACCGTCTCCCTGCTCCTGCCGATCTGGCTCTCCGCCCACTCCGACGCGCCCCGTTGGACCGTGGCGGTGGTCTACGCGGTCAACAGCGGCGTGTGCGTGCTGTTCCAGAGCCGGATCGGCTCCCGGGTGGAGACACCGAGCCAGGGCGGCCGGGCGTTCCGCCTCGCCGGGCTGCTCTTCCTGGTCAGCTGCCCCCTGATGGCCCTGACCGCGGACGTCCCGACCTGGGTCGCGCCGGCGCTCGCCGTCCTCGCCGTGTGCGTGCACAGCCTCGGCGAGGTGTGGGAGTCCTCGGGCGGCTACACGCTCGCGTTCGAACTCGCCCCCGACCACGCCCAGGGGCAGTACCAGGGCTTCTTCGGCCTCGCCTTCAACGCCGGGCAGGCCCTGGCCCCGGTGGTCCTCACGACGGCGGTGCTCGGACTCGGACACGCGGGCTGGCTGCTGCTCGGCGTGTTCTTCGCGGCCCTGGGCGCGGCGGGCCCGCCGGTGGCCGCCTGGGCGGAGCGCACCCGCCGCCCCGGCCACGAGACGGCCGGCGCGCCCCAGGGACAGCCCGACGGGACCCCGCTTCCCGACGGCGCCTAGTGCCGCAGCCGGGAGTGAAGCGCCCGGCCCCGGTGGCCGACGGACGATGCCGCTACCGGAAGCGGGAGACGAAACGGCGTTGCCAGGGTGTCTCGACGGCGCGCGGAGCGTAGTGCTCCCGGACGTAGGCGACGGCCTCACGGTTGGGCACCCCGTCGAGCACGGCGAGGCACGCCAGCGCGGTGCCGGTCCGTCCGCGTCCGCCGGCGCAGGCGATCTCGACGCGTTCGGTCCCGGCGCGGGCCCATGCCTCGCGCAGCGCGTCGGCGGCCGCGGCGCGGTCGGACGGGAGCCAGAAGTCGGGCCAGCGGAGCCAGCGGCTCTCCCAGGCGACCTGCGGTGGCCGGTGGCCCAGCAGGTACAGCGCGAAGGTGGGCTGCGGGCCCTGCGGGAGCGGCCGGCTGAGCCCCCGGCCGCGGACGAGCCGGCCCGAGGGCAGTCGGAGCACGCCCGGCGTCGTGAGGTCCCATGTAGCAGTCACGGTGCGAGCCTAGTGCCGCGTCAGGCGACCTTCGCCCCGTCGCGACGCCCGGCACTAGTGCCGCGTCAGGCAACCTTCGCCCCGTCGCGACGCCCGGCACGCACTCTCGCCGCACCGGCCGAAAGCCCAAGTACGTCCAGTACGAGGACTTCCGGCCGGCACGCCGATAGCACGCACCGGACGCCGCTCCTTGACGGGCAAAAGCTGCCTGACGCGGCACTAGCCTCCGGCGCCCGGGCGCCGGAACCCCGCTCGGGCGCGCAGGGTTGCGGGTAGCATACGCAGCGTCCTTGACGCTCCGTCAGCGGCCCCGGAGTGCGTTGCGCACCGCGGGCCCGGTCGGAGCCGCCCGCTCTCGGCGTCGCGCAGGAGTAGCCCGTGGCCACCCGGATCCCGCCCACCGCCCCCGTCCTCCCGCAGCCGCCCGGCGCCGACGACGGTCCGCCCCCGCCGGAGCTGCCCGCCGCCGCCGTGGACCGCTGGCGCGCCGAGGGCGGCGGGATGGTCGACCTGCTGCGCCTGGTCCAGCGGCTCGGCCCGGTGGCCGCCGTCCGGCTCGGCCCGCAGCCGACCGTCCTGGTCACCGGCCCGGAGGCGGTCCAGCACGTCCTGGCCCACCACCCGGACCGCTACGTCAAGCGCTCGCACCGTGCCCGGATCCTGGTCGGCGACGGCGTGCTGTCCGCTGCCGGGGACGCCTGGAAGCGTCAACGGAAGGTGCTGCAGAGCCAGTTCACCGGCCCCGGGATGCGCCGCTTCGAGCAGCGGATCGACCGGGCCGCCGATCGCTGCGCCGACCGCTGGGCGGGGTACGCCCGGACCGGGCAGGAGGTCGACCTTGCCGCGGAGCTGCGGCACTTCGCCCTGGACACCATCTGGCGCGCCCTCACCGGCCACGCCCTCGACGACCGGACGGCCGGCGAACTCGCCACCGTCGGACGGGTGGTGACCGCCCTGCCGGTGCTGCCCGCCGACGCCGTCGACGCCCGGGCCGCGGTGGCCGAGGAGCTCGCCCGGATCGACGCCGTCGCCCTCCGCGCGATCGACGCCGCCCGCACCGGCGGCCCCGGACCGCACGGACCGGGCCTGCTGCACGTGCTGCTCGATGCCGGCGCCGACCGGGCCGAGTACACCGACCGGCTGATCCGGGACGAGCTGGTCACCCTGCTGGTCGCCGGCCACGAGACCACAGCCACCACGCTGACCTGGCTGTACCTCTTCCTGGACGGCCACCCCGAGGCCCTGGAGCGGGCCCTGGCCGCCGGCGGGCCGCAGTCGCCCGAGCGGCGGGCCGCGATCCAGGCCCTGGTCAGCGAGACCCTCCGGCTCTACCCCGTCGCCTGGCTGCTCCCGCGCCACGCCACCGAGGCCGATCTGGTCACCGGCCACCGGATCGAGGCGGGCACCGACGTACTGGTGTCGCCCTACCTGACCCACCGGGTCGCGGAACTCTGGCCGGAGCCCGACCGCTTCGACCCCGAGCGCTTCACCACCCCCGGCCGCCGGCCCGCGCACCCGGGCGCCTACCTGCCGTTCGGGATCGGCGCCCGCGCCTGCCTGGGCCTGCAGTTCGCGCTGCGCGAGACGACCGTCCTGCTGGAGCGGCTGCTGCCCGCGTACCTGCCCCGGCTGCGGACGGCCCCGCCCGGCCCGGTCTTCGACTTCACCGTCCGCCCCGACGGCCCGGTCCCCGCCGTGATCACCCGGCGGTGACGCCCGGAGCACGCCGACGGCCCGGCCCGAAGCCCCCGGGCCGGGCCGCCTTCAACGGCTGTGCCGCGGCTCGCCCCTCAACGGGCCGCGGCACACCCTGGTCCCTCGGATGGGGTCAGAGGCGCTGCCAGAGGGCGGGGACGATCGGCGGCTCCCAGCCGACCTGGGCCTGGTGGCCCTGGATGCAGCGGTAGCTCACCCCGTTGTAGGTGACGGTGTCACCCGCCTTGTAGACCGTCCCGGCCGCCCAGGTGCCGCCCGGGTTGCCCGGGTCGGTACCGACGACCAGCGAGTAGGTGGTGGTGTGGGTGGCGCTTCCGGTACCGGTCACGGTGATGGTGTACGTGCCGGGGGCGGTCGAGGAGCCGACCGACACCGTCAGCGTCGAGGACGAACCGGCCTGCACCGAGGACGGGTTGAAGGAGACGGTGGTGCCGCTCGGCGCGCCGGAGGCGGTGAGGTTCACCGTCTTCGAGCTGCCCGAGATGACGGAGGTGCTGACCGTCGCGGTGGTGGTGCCGCCCGGGAGGGCGTTGCCGGTCGTCGGGCTCACCGCGAGGGCGTAGTCGTCGGTCGGCGTGGTGGTGCCCCCGACCGAGGTCTTCCACAGGGTGTACGCGACGCCGTCGGCGCTGCGGTCCAGCGCGATGGAGCTGATGTTGGCCGTGGTGTCGCAGGACTGGTGGTAGCAGGAGTCGTACGCCCGGTTGGCCGTGCCGCCCCACTTCGCGGCCTGCGTCGAGGACTTGGTGGCGCTGGCGCCCGCCGCGTACCCGGAGGTGGGGATGCCGCCCTGCTGGAAGGAGTAGTCGTCGGAGCGGCCCTGGCCCTCCACGTTCTCCTCCGGCTGCAGGCTCAGCGAGTCCCAGTACGCCTTCATCGGCGCGGCGGCGGCGGAGTTGATGTTGTTGATGAAGTAGCCGGCGTTGGGCGAGCCGACCATGTCGAAGTTGTAGTAGCCCTTGATGGCGGAACGCTGCGTGGAGCCCAGCTGGTTGACGTAGTACTGGGAGCCCTGGAGGCCCTGCTCCTCACCGGTCCACCAGGCGAACCGGACGTGCCGGGTCAGGGTGGGGTTCTGCTGCGCCAGGACGAGCGCGGTCTCCAGCAGGACGGCCGAGCCGGAGCCGTTGTCGTTGATGCCGGGGCCGGCGGCGACGCTGTCCAGGTGGGCGCCGAACATCGTGACCTGGTCGGTGGGACCGCCCGGCCAGTCGGCGACCAGGTTGTTGGAGGAGTAGGTGCAGGAGGTGCAGGTCTGCTCGGAGACGGTGTAGCCGGCGGCCTGCAGCTTGGCCTTGATGTAGGCGACGGACTGCGAGTGCCCGGCGCTGCCGGCCCGGCGGTTGCCGCCGTTCTGCGAGGCGATGGTGTTCAGCTGGGTCAGGTGCGCCTGCACCTTGGCCACGTCGATGTCGGGCGGGGTGCCGCCCGGGGTGCCGCCGTTCACCGTCAGCGTGTACTGCGCGGTGTGGGTGACCGAGCCGGCGGCGGTGACGGTGATCGGGTACGTGCCGGGGGCCGTCGTGGCGGAGGTCGACACCGTCAGCGTCGAGGACGAACCGGTCTGCACCGACGACGGGTTGAAGGTGACGGTGGCGCCGCTCGGCGCGCCCGAGGCGCTCAGGTTGACGGTCTGCGCGGAGCCGGACACCACGGCGGTGTTGAGCGTCGCGGTGGTCGAGGAGCCGGGCTGGACCGAGCCGGAGCCCGGGGCGAGGGTCAGCGAGAACTCGTCGCCGCCCTGCGGCGTGCAGGTGGGCTCACCGCTCTGCGCGGGCACGCTGACCGCGTCCCAGGCCGCCTTGGTGCGGTTGAAGGCGGTGCAGCTGGTGTCGAGGCTCTTGGCGGCGGTCAGGGTGGTGACCCGGTACTTCTTGTAGGTCATACCGCTGGTCTTGAGCAGCATGCCGCCGTAGAAGATCCGCCCGGCGTCCTTGATGCCCACACCGGTGACGGTGGAGTTGTTGCAGGTCGGGCTGGTGGGCTTGCCGCCGCCCGGGGTGGAGCCCTCGGCGAGCAGGTAGAACCAGTGGTTCAGCGGGCCCGCCGCGGCGTGCACCTCGGTGCTCGGGATCGAGGAGGAGTAGCAGTTGGGGTTGTTGCTCACCAGCGAGGGGTTGTACATGTTGCGGATCGGCCCGCTGCCGACCAGGTTGATCATCTCACCGACGAGGTAGTCGGGGTTGTCGTACGGGGCGGGCTCGTTGGCGTACGCCTCGGTGAGCGCGCCGAAGATGTCGCCGGTGCCCTCGCCGAGGCCGTTCTCGTTGTTGGCACCGCCCGGCGTGTACTGGTCGATCCCGTGGCCGAACTCGTGGCCGACGACGTCGATCGAGGCGATCCACTCGTTGGCGTTGTTGTGGCCGATCGAGACGGAGGTGCCGTCCCAGTAGGCGTTGACGTCGTTCAGGCCGACCTTGACCGGCCAGCTGCCGCCGTTGCCGTTGTGACCGTTGCGGCCCAGCCAGTCACGGAGCATGTCCCATTCCTTCTGCGCCGCGAACATCACGTCGGCGCAGCCGGTCTCCTTGCTGGTCGGGTTGCCGGTGCCCCAGGAGTCGGAGGACTTGGAGAACACCTGCCCGCTGCTGTAGTCGGCACAGGTGAGCCCGGGCCGGTTGGGGTCGCGCAGCGAGTACGTGCTGCCGGAGGCCGTGGTGCTGATGGTGACCGGGGCGGGGCCGTTCCACTTGCTGTTGGCGGTGCCGGCCTGGACGTCGTCGTAGCTGTCGACGACCTCGCCGGTGTGGGCGTCCACGAAGACGTGCAGCCGGCTGGGGGCGCTGTCGGTGCGGCCGGAGAGCACGGTCTCCCAGGCGAGGCGGCTGGTGCCGTCCTTGACCCGGACCACCAGGCGGCGGCTCTCGACGCCGGTGACGGCGGCCAGCTTGGCGCGGGAGGTCTTCTCGGCCTGGGCGGCGCTGACGGTGGCCTTGGTGGGCACGCCGATCGGTCCGGTGGCGGCGGACTGGAGGCCGCGGATCCGGCCCTGTCCGTCGGCCAGCACGACGGCGTCGCCGCCGACCACCGGCAGACCGCGGTAGCTGCGCTCGTAGGCGACGGAGTAGATCCCGTCGACCCACGGGGTCACCGTCTGCCGCTCGTAGCTCTCGTCCGGGCCCTTGGCGAGGGCGTCCAGACCGGCGGCGGTCGCCTGGTCGGCGGCCGAGACGGCGGCGGCCAGTGCGCTCGGCGGGGCCGGTGACGGGTTGGGCGCGGCGGTGGCCGCCCCGCCGGTGGTGGTGGCGAGCAGTCCGGCCAGGACGGTCAGGGTTGTTCCGGCCGTCAGCAATCTGCCCTTGGTTATCTTGCGTTGCATCGAGGCTCCTCGGAGGTGGGGGTCCTCGACCGCGGACGTCGCGCTTGTGGCGCTCTCTACGGGGCCGCCCGGCGGACGGCCGGTGCGGGGGGTGTCCGCGCTCGGGTGCCGGAACCCTCACACGCCGTCATGCCCCGGTCAACGGCTTGGTCTTGGCGACGGCGGCTTCGGCAAGTTCTGTCAAACCCGGCGCTCCGGCGAGCGGGCGGTCCGAAAATTGGTTGAGACCACCTCATGTACGGACCGGGTCCCGGTCGAGTACCGTCCAGACAGCGGCGGCCCACCCGAAGTGCCCGCCGGCGGGGGGAGACCGAGGGGACCGGGGAGGGTTGCCCGTGCACCGCGACCGCGCCGACGCGCCCACCGACGCCCCGCCCGGGCCCGCCTCCGCCGACGCCTGGCGCACCTTCGGCACCCGGCTGCGCCTCTGGCGCCGACGCGTCGGCCTCACCCAGGCCCAGCTCGGCGCCGCCGTCGGCTACGACCACACCGCCATCAGCAGGTTCGAGCACGGCACCCGCCGGGCCGGCCCGCGGCTGGCCGCCCGGTTCGACGAACTGCTCGCCGCCGACGGCGACCTGCTCACCGCCTGCCGCCGGGCCGAGGAACAGGACGAGGACGGCCGCCCGCCCGTCCCCACCGGACTCGCCCGCCCGCCGCTCCCGGCCCCCGACGAGGGCCTCGCGCCGCTGCCGCCGCTGGCCGCCCTGCTGCCCGCCCGCCTCCCCGACTACGGGCTGCTCTGCCCGCTGCACGGCGCCGCCGGGTGCGCCGTCCCGGGGCCCGCCGACATCGCCGCCCTGCACACCGCCTTCTGCGCGGCCCGCCCGGCCGGCCCGCCGCCCCTGGACGCCGACACCGCGCACGCCCTCACCGGACTCCTCGCCGTCCACCTGCGGGCCGGAGAGGAGAGCATGCGCCCGGGCCTGCCCACCGTCGAACACACCCTGCGCGCCATCCTGCGGCGGCTCGCGCTCACCGCGGACGCCCGCGCCCGCCGCCCGCTCGCCCGGCTCGCCGCCGAGTACGCCCACGCCGCCGGGGGCCTGCGCATGCAGACCGGCCGCAACGCCACCGCGATGGCCTGCTTCGACCGGGCGCTCACCTGGTCCGAACTGGCCGACGACCCGGGCACCCAGGTCGCCGCGCTCAGCGACATGAGCACCCTCGCCCGGCTGGAGGGCGACGCCGCCTCGGCCCTCGGCTACGCCCGCGAGATCAGCCGCGCCGCCCCCGGCCGGCACTGGGCGGGCGCGATGGCCCAGGTCTCCCAGGCCCGTGCGCACGGCCTGGCCGGCGACGTCCGCGAGACCGTCCGGCACATCGCCCGCGCCCGGCTGCACCTCGACCACATCGGCGCGGGGGACGAGTCCGACGCGCCCTGGCTCTCCATCGCCTCGATGCGCCTGCGGGTCGAGGCCGGCGCCGCCGCCGCCCTGCGCGACGCCGCCGCGACCGTCGGCGACCCCCGCCTCGCGCTGCGCGCCGCCGACGCCGCGTACACCGCGCTGCGGCTCCTGGCGCCGAACCAACTGCCGAGCTCCAGGCTGCTGTTCACCATCCGCATCGCCGACTGCCACCTCTGCGCCCACGACCCGCAGGCCGCCGTCGAGCTCCTCGACCCGCTGCTGGCCGGCACCGGGACGGCGCTGCCCGCCCTGGTCCGCCACGAACTGCGCGGCCTGCGTGGCCGGTTGGACGCCCACCCGACCCGGCACCCGGGCGTGACCGCCGCCACCCACCGGCTGGCCGAGCTCACCCGCTGAGCCCAACTGCTGGGCTCACCCGCCGGGCCCGCCCGCCGAGTTCATCCGCCGGGCCGCCCGCGCGCCCCGGCGGAGCAGCCTGTGAGCAGGGGTCACAGGATGATCGCCTGTCTGGCTGCCCCGCCCCGGCCGACCCGACGATGGCGGCATCGGACGCCCTGCCCGCCGCCGCGGCCGCCATCCGCCCGTCGTCCGAGGGCGCGGCCGCGCCCGAACGACAAGGTGGTGATCGCTGTGAGCAGCATCTCCGACCCGCCCCTGCCCGAGCGGACGAGGACCGGGCCCACGGTGGCCGAGGCACCGGCGACCGAGGCACCGGCGACCGCGGTGGCCGACCCGTCGGCGGCCGACCCCGCACCGGGCTTCGACCGGTGGCGCTACGCCGGGGTGTTCGTGCTGCTGTTCCTGTTCGGCACCGAGACCTTCCTGGTGTCGCCGCTGCTCCCGACGATCGCGGAGTCGATCCGCACGAGCGAGTCGGCGGCCGCGGCCAGCGTCACCGCCTACGTCCTGGTGTACGCGGTGTCCGCGCCCTTCCTCGGCCTGCTGAGTGACCGCTTCGGACGGCGGCGCACACTGCTCGCCGGCACCCTGCTGTTCGTGCTCTCGAACGCGGCCGCCGCACTCTCCACCGGCCTGACCCTGCTGGTGCTCTCCCGCGCGGTGGCCGGACTGGCGGCGGCCGCGGCCGGTCCGGCGATCTGGGCGCACATCGCGGAGACCGCGCCGGACGCGGTCCGCGGCCGGGCGCTCGGCCTGGGCATGGCGCTGTTCTCCTCCGGCCAGGTGATCGGCGTGCCGCTGGGCGGCTTCCTGGCCGGACTGGCAGGCTGGCGCTCGGCGTTCTGGGCGCTGGCCGTCGGCACCGCGGCGGCCGTCCCGCTGCTGCTGCGCCAGGTGAAGGGGAGCACCGCGCCGGCGGGCCCGCAGGTGGGGGCGGTCCGGGCGGTCCTGGCGGGCTGGGGCGATCCGGCGCTGCGCCGCGCCCTGCTGGTCAACACCGTCTTCCACGCGGCGAACCTGGGCGCGTACACCTTCCTCGGCGCGGTGCTGGTGCAGCGCTTCGACCTGTCGGTGGAGGCGCTCGGCCTGGTGGGCGTGCTGGTCGGCGCGGGCAGTGTGGCGGGCTCGCTGCTGGGCGGGCGGCTCGGCGACCGCGCGCGGGCGGCCGGGCGCAGCGACCTCCCGCTGCTGCCGCTGTGGGGCGTGCTGCTGGCGGTCGGCGTCGTGGTCTTCGCGCAGGGCCCGGTGCTGGTGGTCGCGCTGGCGGGGGTGGTGGTCTGGTTCCTGGCCTCCGGGAGCTTCGTGACGGACCAGCAGACGCTGGCCGGCACCCTCGCCCCCGAGCTGCGCGCGACCTCCAGCGCCTGGCTGACCTCGACGATGTACGCGGGCACCGGTCTGGGCGCCTGGGCGGTGGGCGCGTTCGACGACGTGGCGGACGGCACCCTGCTGGTCGGCGGGGGGCTGGCCCTGCTCGCCGCGCTCGGCGGACTGGCGGTCAACCTGCGCCTGCGCCGGGCCGCCGCCTGACGGCGCCCGAACGGCGTCCGCGGGCGTCCGCGGTCCTCAGCCGGCCCGGCGGTCCTCCGCCGGGCCGCCGGGGACGGCCCGCAGCGGGTGCTCGACCAGGTCGGTCATCCGGGCCCGGTCGGCGGCGCCCGCCGGGGTGAACAGCAGCACCAGCGCCGACGGGTCGTCGACCGGGTGGAACGAGGACAGCGCCAGCCGGACCGGGCCGATCCCGGCCGGTTCGACGGTGACGGTCCGGGCGGTCAGCTCCGCCACCGAGTGGCAGCCCCACCAGTGGCGGAGCTCCGGCGCGTCGGCGTCCAGGCGGCGGTAGACCTCGCCGGTGCGGGTGTCGGCCAGGGCGGGCCCGGCCTGCGCGCGGAAGTGCTGGAAGACGTTCATCGCGAGCGGCTCCCAGTCGTGCAGCACGGCGCGCAGCCGTCCGTCGGCGGCCATCAGCCACATCAGGTTGCGCCGGTCGGCGGGGACGGCCTCGGGCGCGCCCCAGAGCGCCGCCCAGGCGGCGTTCCAGCCGAGCAGGTCGAAGTAGCGGTCGAGCAGCACGGCGGGGCTGGTCGGCCAGGAGTCCAGGACGGGCTGGACGGCCTCGGCGAGCCGGCCGGGGCCCTGCTCGCCGCCGGCCGGCGCCGGCTCGTGGTACCCGGCGAGCCGCATGGCGTGCCGCAGCCCGGCCGCGTCCAGCCGCAGGGCCCGGGCGACGGCCTCCAGGACCTGCCGGGAGGCGGTGACCCGGCCCTGCTCCAGCCAGGTGTACCAGGCCAGGCCGACGCCGGAGAGCGAGGCGACCTCCTCGCGGCGCAGGCCGGGGGTGCGGCGGCGGGCGGTGGCGGTGAGGCCGACGTCGGCGGGCTTGAGGAGTTCCCGGTGGGCGCGCAGGAAGGCGCCGAGTTCCTGGCCGGCGGCGGGAGTTGACACGGTGGTGCTCCTCGGCGGGAGGTTGGTGCGGGGCCGTTCCAGAGTAGGCGGTGCCCGCCGGTGGCGGGGGCCTCGCCGGCGGGCATCACACAGTGTTAACGATGGCGCGGTGTCAGCGGGGCGTCAGCTGCCACAGCCGGACCGGCATGTGGCTGACGTGGCCGCGCTCGCGCTGCCGGCGCCAGGCGCTCTCGCCGACGGCGCGGAAGAACGCGGCCCGCTGCTCGGCCGGGACGAGCCGGCTGTAGTAGTCGCCGAAGGTCGCGGCGTGGAAGTGTTCGTACTGCTCGGCGCTCTCGACGGTGACCACGGCGTCGCGCTCCAGATGGCCGTCGACGGCGAGGTGCGGGCCCAGCACCCGGGCCAGGTCGTCGGTGGTCCGGGTGCGCACCGCGATCGGCAGCACCCCGCCGCGCTCGAACACGCCGGGGACGGCGTCCTGCGGGGTGCCGAGGGCGACCAGGGCGTCGCGGACCAGCTCGTCCTCGCCGCCGAGGCCGTGCGCGTCCCGGGCCGGGTGGTAGGTGGTGAGCAGGAACCGGCCGCCGGGGGCGAGGTGGGCGGCGGCCCAGGCGAAGATCCGCTCCTCGTCCGGGTGGAGCCAGTGCAGCACGGAGGTCTGGGTGATCACCTCCGCCCGGTGCGGCAGCGGCTCGGGCACGGTGAGGTCGGCCCGGTGCAGGGCGACCCGCGCGCCGTAGGGCCGCAGCCGCTCGGCCGCCTCGGCCAGCCGGTGCTCGGAGCGCTCCAGGCCCACGGCGAGCCGCAGTCCGGGGAAGCGCTCCAGGGCGGCCTGGAGCAGCTGGCCGATGCCGCTGCCGAGGTCGATCAGGGTCTGCGGGGCGGTGGTGAGCTGGTCGAGCACCCAGTCGCGGTCCTGGACCTGGCGCAGCCGACTGGCGTCGGCGTAACCGGCGAGGGTGCGGGACTGGATCTCGACGGCGGACGCGGTCACGGTCGGGCCTCCGAAGGGGTGGTGGGGTGGTCGGCGGCGGGTCGGTCGACGAGGTCCAGCAGCCGCTGTCGGGCGGCGCTCTGGTCGTACCGCCGGTAGAGGTTGATCCGGTTGCGGGCGAGGTCGCCGCGGTGCACGTACTCGTAGAGGTCCTGGCGCTGGCCGAAGCCGTCCCCGGTGAGCTCCCAGGCGAGCCGGAACAGCCGGGACTTGCGCTCGGCGTCGATGCCGCGCCCGCGCATGTAGCGGTCGAGGTGCGGGCGCAGCCGGGGGTTGGCGAGGTCGCCGGCGGTGGGCTGGATCAGCAGGCCGGAGGCGCCGATCCGGCGGACGATCTCGACGGCGCTGCCGGCCACCTCGGCGGACCAGACGCGGGAGGCGGCGGTGTCGCCGGGGGCGAACAGGCCGCCGTCGGTGAGGGCGCCGCGGGCCTCGGCGGCGTCCAGGAAGTACTCGGTGAGCTCGGCGTACCCGGCGAGCCGGCCCAGGTCCTCCTGGATGTTGCGGAAGCCGTCCACGCCGATCGACTCGGCGACCAGGGTGGCGGTGGCCAGCAGGGTGCGCAGCCGCTCGCGGTAGCGGATGTGGCCGACGTACGCGCTCCAGGCGTTGATCCGGCCGAGGCCGGTGCGGGCCAACTCGCCGTCGCGGAGCAGGAACACGCGGTCCCAGGGGACGAGCACGTCGTCGAAGAAGAGCATCGCGTCCTGCTCGTCGAAGCGCGCGCCGAGCGGGTGGGCGTGGCCCCAGGGGGCGCTGCCGAGCGGCTCGCGGGCGAGCGTGACCAGGCCGGGGGTGTTCAGCGGCAGGGCGAACCAGACCACGAACTGCTCGCCGCGGCGCTGGGTGAACGAGGCCGACAGGTAGACCAGCACCTCGTGGGCGAGCGGGGCGAGGGTGGTGAGCTGCTTGGCGCCGCGCACCACGATGCCGCGCTCGTTCTCCTCCAGGACCCGCAGGGCGAGGTCCGGGTCGTCCACCGGATCGGCGGAGCGGTCGATCTGCGGGTCGCCGAGGGCGTGCGAGAGCACCAGGTCGTTGGTGGCGCAGTGCCGGTACCAGGCCTCGGCGTTGGCGCCGAAGCGCGGGTCGGCGGAGGCCAGCCGGTGGCGGAAGTCGTAGACGCCGACGGCGATCGAGGCCATAAAGGCGGGGGAGCGGCCCTGCTGGCCGAGCGCCTCGGCGTGCCAGAACTCGGCGCTGCGGCGCTGCAGCCGGAGGTCCTCCGGGGTGCGCGGCGGCTGGTAGGCGCGGGCGAGCCGTAGACCGCTCTCCGGGTCCTTCCAGGTGAGCAGGTCGTGGTGCTCGGGGTCGTGCTGGAGGTCGATCAGCCGGGCGAGTTCGTCGGCGGCCGGGCGGAAGGCGGGGTGCTCGGCCGGGTTGTCGATCCGCCGGCCGTCGAGGTACAGCTCGCGGCCGTCGTCGAGTTCGGCCCGGTACCGGTCGCCGGTGAGCAGGCCGCGGGCGGCGCCGGGGGTGCCCGGGCCGCGGTCCGTTTCCAGCAGGGTCATGTGCCGACTCCTGTCGAGGTGAGGGGGGTGGGGGCCAGCAGCCGGTACTGGCCGTCGTGGTAGAGCAGCGGCTCTCCGGAGCCGGTGTCGGCGGCGGCGACCCGGCCGACCAGGATGGTGTGGTCGCCGCCGGGCAGCAGGCCGTGCAGCCGGCAGTCGAACCAGGCCAGGGCGTCCTCCAGGACGGGGGCGCCGGTGGTCCCGGGCCGCATCGGCACGGCGGTGAACACCCCGAGCGCGCGGCCGGAGCCGGGCGCGGCGAAGCGCCGGGCGACATCGCGCTGACGGTCCGTCAGGATCGAGACGGCGAAAAGGCCGGAGCCGCGCACCGCGGCGACCAGCGGGCTGTGCCGGCTGACCGCGACGGTGACCAGCAGCGGGTCGAGGGAGAGGGTGCAGAACGAGGACACCGTCTTGGCGAACACCTCGTCCCCGGCCCGGGTGGTGACGACCGCGACCCCGGTGCTCCAGCCGCGGGCGGCGGCCCGGAAGGCCTCCTCGGCGGCGGGTGCGGCCGGCGCTTCGGACACGGCCGGCGCTGTGGGCGCTGCGGGCGGTGCTTTGGGCGCTGCGTGCGCCGCGGGTGCGGACGCCCGCGGGCTCCGGGCGGGGGCGCTCATCGCAGCCTCACCCGGTACGCGCGCAGCCACTCGTCGACCTGGACGAGGTGGTCCAGCCCGCCGACCGGGTTCGGCGCGGTCCGCGGCCCGGGCAGCGGCCGGCCCGCCGCCAGCAGGCCGCGGACGGCCTCCCGGTCCACCAGGTCGAACACCGGCGCGTTCGGGTCGGCCAGCAGCTCCCGGGCCCGCTCCGTCAGCACCTCGGTGTAGCGGACGGCCGGCGTGGACGGGTAGCCGCTCTTCGGCCGGTCGGCCACCTGCGGGGGCAGCAGGTCCCGGACGGCGTCGCGCAGCAGGCCCTTGGAACGCCCCTGCGGCGCCTTCAGCGCCCAGGGGACGTTCCACAGGTACTCCACCAGGCGGTGGTCGCAGAACGGCACCCGCACCTCCAGGCCCACCGACATCGACACCCGGTCCACCCGGTCCAGCAGCGGGGGCAGCCAGCGGGTCAGCGCCAGGTGGAACACCTCGCGGATCCGGGCCTGTTCGGGCGACTCCCCGGCCAGCCGCGGCACCTCGGCGATCGAGCGGTGGTACGCGGCGGCCGTGTACTCCTCGGGGCGGACCTCGGCCGCCACCTCGGGGCGCAGCAGCGCCGCCGGGGTGGTCCGGCCGTGCAGCCAGGGGAAGGTCGGCGCGGCGAGCGCCGCCGGGTCGTGGAAGTAGGGGTAGCCGCCGAAGATCTCGTCGGCGGCCTCGCCGGAGAGCGCCACCGTGGAGCGCCGCCGCACCTCGCGGAAGAGCAGGTGCAGCGAGGCGTCCATCTCGCCCCAGCCGGGCCGGTCGCGGGCGCGCAGCACGGCGTCCCGGGCGTCCAGCAGGTCGTCGTCGGGCACCAGCACGGAGGTGTGCAGGGTGCCGATGTGCTCGGCGGCGGCCTGGACGTAGGGGGCGTCGAGGGTGGTGCGCCAGGCGTCGGGGGTGCGGTCGGCGCTGCCGGGGAAGTCCACCGAGAAGCTGGCGATCTTGCCCTGGCCGGCCCGTTCGCGGGCGGCGGCGGCCAGGGCGGTGACGGCGCTGGAGTCCACGCCGCCGGAGAGCAGGGTGCAGAGCGGGACGTCGCTGATCAGCTGCCGCTCCACGGCGTCGGCGAGCAGGGCGCGGACGGTGTCGCGGGTGGTCGCCGCGTCGTCCGGGTGCTCGGCCGACTCCAGCCGCCAGTACCGCAGTTCACGGGTGGCGCCGCGGGTGACGGCGACCAGGTGGCCGGGGCGGACCTCGTGCAGCCCGCGGAACAGCCCGTGCCCGGCGCTCGGCGCGGCCGGCAGGGCGAACAGCTCGGCGATGCCCTCGGCGTCCAGTTCGGCGCGGAACAGCGGGTTGGCCAGCACCGCCTTCGGCTCGGAGCCGAACAGCACCCCGTCCGGGTGGGCGTGCCAGTACAGCGGCTTGATGCCCAGGTGGTCGCGGACCAGCAGCAGTTCCTCGCGCCGGTCGTCCCAGAGGGCGTACGCGAAGATGCCGTTGAACCGGCTCGGCGCGTCCCGGCCCCACTGGAGGTGGGCGCGGAGCACCACCTCGGTGTCGGAGCGGGTCCGGAAGACATGCCCCAGGGCCTCCAGCTCGGCCCGCAGCTCACGGTGGTTGTACAGCTCGCCGTTGTAGCCGAGGACCGTGCCGGGCGGCCCGGCCGGGTGGTCGGGCAGCGGCTGGGCGCCGCCGTCGAGGTCGATCACGGACAGTCGGCGGTGGCCGAGCGCGGCGTGCCGGGACAGCCAGACGCCGTCGGCGTCGGGGCCGCGGCAGACCAGGGTGGCGGTCATCTCCCGGAGCACGCGCTCCTGGTGGCGCAGGTCGGTGCGCCAGTCGATCCAGCCGGTGACTCCGCACATTCAGGACTCCCGGGACTCGTCGGAGGTGGCGGCCTCGGGTGCGCAGGCCTCCCAGCGGCAGCCGTGGCCGGTCGGGCCGTTGTGCAGGCGGTGGGAGGGGCGGTGGCCCTTGGCCCGGATGTTGGCGGAGAGCGCCTCGGTGCAGTAGGTGCACGGTGAGGCGAGCGTGATGCGGACACCGGAGCGGCGGGCCTGCTCGCGGTAGTCCCAGATCGCGCAGTGGGTGATGGTCAGCGCGGCCCGCTCGGCGGAGGGCGCCGCGTCGTCGTCGAACTCGTAGTCGGATCCGTACAGTTCGGCCTGCCGGGCGATCCGGTGGATCGGGTCGGCGGCGCCCCGGCCGAAGTCCGGTTCGACCTCCCGGTGCACCTCGGCGTTGGACCGCGCCCAGGCGGCCAGCACCTCCTCGCCGTACCGGGCCACCAGGAACCGCTCCATCAGCGCCTGGCCGCGGAAGAACACCCGCTGCCACTCGGCGGCGGGGGCACCGGGCCCCGGCAGGTCGGCGAAGATCTCCGACTGGAGGGCGAACCAGTCGGTCAGGTGCAGCTCGTCACCGCGCGAGACCAGGTAGCGGGTGAGGCCGGCCTCGGCCTCGTGCAGCCGCTGGCGCCACAGCGCGGACCGGTCGGCGTCCGGCATCGCCCGGTACGGGGACCGGGTCTCGGGCCGGGGGCCGCCGCCGGTGCCCGCTGTTGCCAGCACGGCTGTCAGCCGCCCGGCCTCCGGCCCGTTCGGATCACCGGTTCCGTCGGACACATCACCCATCGGGCCGTCTCCCTTCGGCTTCACGTGCAGCTCGGACCGCTTGTCGTCTGCCGCCACGCTACGGAGCGGGGAGAGCGCCCCAGAAGCCCCGAACGGCGCCGCCCGGGGCGCCGATGGTCGCCGTCCGGATGCTCCGAAGGTCGCCCGGACCGGGCCCCCGGCCGTCCGGGGCGCCCCCGCTGCCCGCCGCCCGGCTGCTTCGCGGCCCGCGGTTGCGCACACGGCGGAGGGCGGGCCCCGCAGTCGGCGGGACCCGCCCTCGGGGCGGTTCGTCAGGGCTCGTTCGGGTCGGGCTCGTTCGGACCGGGCTGGTCAGCCCGCCAGACCGTGCCGGTGGGCGTAGAGCGCGGCACGCAGCCGGTCGGACTGGCCGGTCTTGCGCATGGCCTGGGTCAGGTGCTTCTTCACGGTGGCCTCGGCCAGGGCGAGTTCGCGCCCGATCTCGGCATTGCTCAGGCCGAGCCCGAGCTTGGCCAGCACCTCGCGCTCCCGCCCGGTCAACCCGGCCTGCTGCGGCGGCGGTTCGGCGGCGTGCGACGGCGGCCCGGCCTGGTGGGTACGGGCGGCCGGCGGCGCCGGAAGGAACACCGACCCGCCGGCCGCGGCGAGTTGGACGGCGCCGATGATCCGCTCCTCGGCCAGGTCGAGCGGGAAGCAGCCGCTGGCCCCGGCCAGCAGGATCCGGCTGGCCTCGGCGGTGGACTCGGCCCGGCGCAGCAGCAGGACCCGGGCGCCCGGTGCGCCGTCGGGCCCGCGCAGCGCGACCACGGCGGCCAGGTCGTCGTTGAGGCAGGCACCCCGGCCGAGCAGGATCACGTCGGGTCTGACGCGGTGGACGGCGGCCACCGCCCGCACCGGGTCCCCGGTGGACCCGACCACGCTGAGACCCGGCACGGTGGCCAGCACGCTGCGCAGCCCGGCACTGGCCACCGGGTGCCGTTCGACCAGGAACACCCGGGTGGCGGTGGGGTGGTGGCGGTCGTCGGCCGCGCACATCGGGTGGCCGCAGGCGCAGCCGCCGATCGTCCGGGCGGCCGCGGCCACCGGCGCGGGTTCGGCCAGCAGCTGGTGACCGGCGATCAGGTCGAGCGGGTTGTCGATCTCGGCGTGCAGCGATTCGACCGGGGCGCCCGGGACCGCGGACGGGTCCGGGGCGCCGAGGGCCGCGCCGCGCTGCGGTCGGCGGGCGGGGTGGCGGCGGCCGCGGTGGCCGGCCGGGGCGGAGAACTTGCTCACTGCTGCCATCGCGGGCCTCCGGCTACGGAGGGCAGGTCGGTGTGGTACGGCATCGCGGATGCGGTCCCCTCGGAGGTGGCGGGCCGGCCCGGTGGGCACGGCGCTACGGCGGGGATCCGGGGCGGCGCCGGACGGGGCGCGCGGGACGGATCCGGGGTGAGGAGGAGGGCGCCGACCGGCCGCGGGTGTGGTCTCGGAGGGGTCAGCGCGCGTCGCGCAGTGGACACAGCTCGTCGAAGCACCTGCGGTGCCACGAGCCGCCGATCCCGACCAGGGTGAAGTCGGTCCGCCGATAAACCATGTGGGAACCCTAGTTCCGGCTGCTCTTGCAGGTCAAGGACAGGACCGGGCCCCAGCGGCCGGGGCAGCGGTTCACCGCCCACCGCCGATCCTGTGATCAGCGGTAACAGCATGAACTCCTGACTGGCTGTCCGGTCCGCACCTCCGCAACCCTCCTCACATCGGCCGGAGCCGGCGGACCTGCGCCGCGGCTCGCGGCCAGCCCGCCCCGGAAGGACACCCCGCCCCATGCCCGCCCCGCCCCACCGGCCCGCCGCCGGCCCGTCCGGCGCCCCGACCCGGAGGGCCGGCGGGTGACCGGCTTCCTGCTCCGCCGCCTGCTGCTGGCCGTCCCCACCCTGCTCGGCGTCACCGCCGTGGTCTACGCGACCGTCGCCCTCGTCCCCGGCGACCCGGTCGCGGCCTTCCTCGGTCCCGGCGCCCCGCCCGAAGCCCGCCAAGAGCTCACCGAACGGCTCGGCCTGGACCGGGCGCTGCCCGTCCGGTACGCCGACTGGCTGGGGCACGCCCTCACCGGCGACCTCGGCACCTCCGTGTCCAGCCAGCGCCCGGTCGCCGAACTGCTGCTCCCCGCACTCGGCCAGACCCTGACCCTGACCGCCGCCGCCTTCCTGCTGGTCCTGCTCGGCGGCACGGCCCTCGGCGCGCTCGGCGCCCTGCGCCCGCACGGACCGGGCGGGCGCCTCTCCGGAGCGCTGTCCACCCTGGCGGTCTCCGCCCCGCAGTACTCGGTGGCACTGCTGCTGATCGCCGTGTTCTCGGTCCAGCTGCGCTGGCTGCCGGCCGGCGGCACCCACGACGTGTTCGGCTCCGGCGGCCCGGCCGACCTGCTCCGGCACCTGGTGCTCCCCGCCGTCGCCGCCGCGCTCGTCCCGCTCGGACTGACCGCCCGGGTGTTCCGGGCCGCACTCGGCTCGGTGCTCGCCGGGGATCTCGCCGACGGCCTGCGCGCCCGCGGCCTGGGCCGGGCCGCCGTCCTGCGGCACTGCGTGCACAACGCCTCGCCCGCGCTGCTGACCATCGGCGGCCTGCAACTCGCCTACCTGCTGGAGGGGGTGGTCTTCGTGGAGACCCTGTTCGCCTGGCCCGGCATCGGCCGGCTGCTCTACGACGGGCTCACCGCCCGCGACCTGCCGCTGGTCCAGGGCGGGGTCCTGGTGGTCGCGGTGGCCTTCGTCGGCCTCAACATCCTGGTCGACGCGGCGCACGCGGCGATCGACCCCCGGGTGAGGAGCTGACATGCCGTGGAGAAGAGCGGGCGTCCTCGTCCCCGCCGCCCTGGCCGTCCTGCTGGTGCTGGTCGCCGCCGCCGCGCCGCTGCTCGCCCCCGACGACCCGGCGGCCGGCCGCCTCCAGGACCGGCTGCTCGACCCGGGCACCCCCGGCCACCTGCTCGGCACCGACGGCCAGGGCCGCGACCTGCTGAGCCGGCTGATCTGGGCCGCCCGGGCCTCGCTCACCGGCGGGCTCGTCCCGGTGGCCGTCGCCGCCGTCGCCGGGGCCCTGCTCGGCATCGCGGCCGGCCTCGGCAGCCGGTTCACCGAACAGGCCCTGCTGCGCTCCCTGGACGTGCTCTACGCCTTCCCCGGGGTCCTGCTGGCGATCGCCGTCGCCACCCTGCTGCGGCCCGGCCTCGGTGCGACCGTCCTCGCCCTGTCCGTGGTGCTCACCCCGGCGGTCGCCCGGGTGGCGTTCACCGAGACGCGGCGGATCCGCGCCGCCGAGTACCTGGAGGCCGCCCGGGTGAGCGGCGCCGGCTGGGGCGCCCTGGTCCTGCGCCAGGTCCTGCCGGTGGTGGCCCCCGTGGTGCTGGTGTACGCCTCCTCGCTGGTCGGGCTCTCCGTCGTGTACGCCGCCGGCCTCTCCTTCCTCGGCCTCGGCGTCGCCCCGCCCACCGCCGAGTGGGGCGCCATGCTCGACGAGCTGCGGCCCGCCCTGCTCACCCACCCGTGGGTGGCCGTCCTGCCCGGCCTCGCCATCCTGGTGGTCTCGGTCGTCTTCAACACCCTCGGCGAGGCCCTGCGCACCCGCATCGGCGACAGCGCCGCCCACCTCGCGGAGGCCGTCCGATGAGTGCGCTGCTGGAGGTCGAGGACCTCACCGTCGAGTACCCCGGCGGGGTCCGGGCGGTGGACGGGGTGTCGCTCACCCTCGCGGCGGGCGGCGCGCTGGTGCTGCTCGGCGAGTCCGGGAGCGGCAAGACCACCGTCGCCCGCACCCTGCTCGGCCTGCCCGGCCGAGGCGCCCTGGTCACCGGCGCGGTCCGGCTGGAGGGCACCGACCTGGGGGCCCTCGGCGAACGGGAGCTGTCCGCGATCCGCGGCCGGCGGATCGGGTACGTGCCGCAGGACCCGACGGCCTCGCTCGACCCGCTGCGCCGGATCGGCCCCCAGCTCGCCGAGGTGCTGCGCCGCCACCGGGTCGCCGAGGGCCGCCGGGCGGCGCGCGCGGCCGTGCCGAAGCTGCTCGCCACCGCCGGCATCCCCGACCCCGAGCGGGTCGCCCGCGCCTACCCGCACGAGCTCTCGGGCGGGCTGCGCCAGCGGGCCGCGATCGCCCTCGCGGTCTGCTGCGGGCCCGGGCTGCTGATCGCGGACGAGCCGACCACCGCCCTGGACGCCCTGGTCCGCGGCCGCATCCTGGACCTCTTCGCCACCCTGCGCGCCGACTGCGGCATCGCCGTGCTGCTGGTCACCCACGACCTCGCGGCCGCCCGGCGGGTCGGCGGGACGGTCGCGGTGATGCGGGCGGGCCGGGTCGTCGAGCACGGTCCGGCCGAGCGGGTCCTCGCCGACCCGGACCACGCCTTCACCGCGGCCCTGGTCGCCGCCGAACCGGGAGCACGCCGATGACGGGAACGCCGCTGACAGGTGCTCTGCCGGCTGCCGGGGAGCTGTCGACCGGTGGGGAACCGCCGACTGCCGGGGAACCGTCGACCGGTGGGGAACCGCCGGGCGGCGGCCCGCCCGCCCTGCTCACCGTCGACGGCGCCGTCAAGCGCTACCGCGACCGGACCGCCCTGGACGGCGTCAGCCTGACCGTCGCACCGGGCGAGACCGTCGGCCTGGTCGGCGAGTCCGGCTCCGGCAAGTCCACCCTGGCCCGGCTCGCCCTCGGCCTGCTGGCCCCCGACGCCGGCACCGTGCGCTTCGCCGGCCGAGACCCGTCCCGGCTGCGCGGACGCGCCGACCGGGCACTGCGCGGCCGGCTGCAGTTCGTGCCGCAGCACCCGCGCGGCTCGCTCAACCCCGCTCTGCGGGCCGGCGAGGCGGTGGCCTTCGCGCTGCGGCTGCACGGCACCCCCCGCGGCGACCGGGCCGCGGCCGTCGCCCGGCTCTTCGAACAGGTCGGCCTCGCCCCGGGCCTGGCGGACCGCTACCCCCGCGAGCTGTCCGGCGGGCAGCTCCAGCGGGTGGCCGTGGCGCGGGCGCTGGCCACCGGTCCGGACCTGGTGGTCTGCGACGAACCGACCTCCGCGTTGGACCGCAGCGTCCAGGCCCGCCTGCTCGACCTGCTCACCGAACTCCAGCAGCGCACCGGCCTGGCCTACCTGTTCATCTCCCACGACCTCGCCGTGGTCCGGCACCTGGCCCACCGGGTGCTGGTCCTGCGGCACGGCCGGGTGCTGGAGGAGGGCCCGGCCGCAGAGCTCTGGGAGGCCCCCGCCCACCCCTACACCCGGGCCCTGCTCGAAGCCGCCACCGGCCGCGCGCCGGGCACCTGAACCACCCGTACCCGCTGTACCCGTACCTGCTGTACCCGCAGCACCCGCTGTACCCGCACCCGCACGCCCCGACCGAACGAGGAACCCATGAAGCACAACGCCCGCATCCGCTCCAGAGCCGCCGCGCTGTCGGCCGCCGCCGTCCTGCTCACGGCCGCCGGCTGCGCCTCCGGCACCGACGGCAGCGGCGCCGCGGGCGCGGGCGGCGACGAGCGCGGCGGCACCCTGGTGATCGGCGCCACCGGCAAGCTGCCCAACACCGACACCGTGATCGGCGGCGCCGGCTTCGAGGGCAAGCGCCTGGTCGGCTTCCAGATCTACGAGGGCCTCACCCGCTACGAGCTCCTCAAGGACACCGACCGGCCGCCGGCCGTCACCGGCGCCCTCGCCACCTCCTGGGAGGTCGCCGCCGACGCCAGGACCTGGACGTTCACCCTCCGCAAGGGCGTCACCTTCCAGGACGGCACCCCGTTCGACGCCGACGCCGTGCTCTTCAACCTGGCCCGCTACCTGGACAGGAACAGCCCCGAGTACACCGACGCGCTCGGCGCTGCCGCCAAGGAGTACGCGGGCGGCATCACCTCGTACCGCAAGACCGACGAGGACCACATCGAACTGGTCACCAAGGAGCCCAACGGCCACTTCCCCGAGGACCTCGCCCACGTCCTGATCGCCAGCCCCACCGCGGTGCGCAAGACCGGCTCCGCCGACTTCTCCAAGCACCCGGTCGGCACCGGCCCGTTCGCCTTCGCCTCGCAGACCGAGGGCCAGGAGATCGACCTGGTCGCCAACAGGACCTACTGGCGGGGCGCCCCCAAGCTCGACAAGCTGGTGATCAAGGCGCTCCCGGACGCCGCCGCCCGCACCGCCGCCCTGCGCTCCGGCGGGGTGAACTGGATCGAGTACCCCAACCCCGACGACATCGAGAGCCTCAAGGCCGACGGCGTCCGGATCGTCAGCAACAGCTACGACCACCTCTGGTACTGGATCCTGGACACCGCCAAGGCGCCCTGGAACAACCCGCAGGTCCGCCGGGCCGCCAACTTCGCGATCGACCGCAAGGCCATCGCCGAGAAGCTGCTGCACGGCACCGCCGACCCCGCCTACCAGGCCGCGCCGCGGGCCACCGCCGCCTACGACCCGGCCGGCGACCTCTACTCCTACGACCCGGCCAAGGCCAGGCAGCTGCTCGCCGAGGCCGGGTTCGCGAACGGCTTCGCCACCTCCGTCACCGTGCCGACCGGCGGCTCCGGCAACCTGCTGCCGGTGCCGATCGCCGAGGCCCTCCAGCGCGACCTCGCCGCCGTCGGCATCAAGGTCGAGCTGCGCACCACCGACTGGACGACGCTGATCGGCGCCGAGGCCAAGGGCCAGGTCGCGCTCGGTTCGGACGCCATCGCCCAGTCCACCACGCTGTTCCAGTCCGAGGCGCTGCTGCCGCTGTTCATCGGCTCCAAGAGCCCGTTCTGGACCGGCCACTACGCCAACCCGCAGGTGGACGACCTGCTCGCGTCCTCCGCCGGCTCCGCCGACCAGGCCGGCCGCCAGGACGGCTACCGCAAGGCGCTCTCGCTGGTCACCCAGGACGCGCCCTGGCTCTTCGTGGTCAACGACCGCAACCCGCGGGCCCTGTCGCCCAGGGTCCAGGGCCTGGTCCAGCCGCAGTCCTGGTTCCTCGACCTGACCACCGTCCGGGTCGGGAAGTAGCCCGCCCCACCCGTCCCCGACCGGGCGGCGCACGCACCACACCCGAGGCACCACAGGAAGGACGGCCATTCCCATGACCGCCCCGCACCAGCCGCACCACCGCACCGAGGCCGTCCCGGCGACCGCGCCGCCCGCCGCGCCGCCGAAGTGGGGCGTCACCCTCCCGCTGCCGGGCCTGACCATCGACCGGCACCGGTTCCTCGTCGAACGGCTCCCCGACCTCGGCTACACCGACGTCTGGAGCGCCGAGGGCGGCGGCACCGACGCCTTCACCCCGCTCGCCGCCACCGCCGCCTGGTCGCCCAGCCTGCGGATCGGCACCGGCATCGTCCCGGTGCACACCCGCGGCCCGGCGGTGCTCGCCCAGACCGCCGCCACCCTCGCCCAACTCGCCCCCGGGAGGCTGCTGCTGGGCATCGGAGCCTCGGTGCCCGCGCACGTCACCGACATCAACGGGATCCCGTTCGACGAGCCGTTCAAGCGCACCAGGGACGTCCTGCGCTTCGTCACCAGGGCGCTGCGCGGCGAACACGTCTCCGGGGACTTCGACACCTTCTCGATCAGCGGCTACCGGCTGCCGCACCCGCCCGCCGACCCGGTGAAGGTCATCCTCGGCGCCCTGCGCCCCAACATGCTGCGGCTCGGCTTCACCGAGGGCGACGGCGCCATCACCAACCTGCTGTTCCCGCAGGACGTGCCGAAGATCCTGGACGCCGTCGGCCCGCAGCCGCCCGGCAAGGAGCTGGTGGTCAAGGTCTTCGTCTGTCCGACCGAGGACACCGACTACGCGCACCGGGCCAGCCGGCCCTTCCTCGCCTGGATCCTCAACCGCGAGCCGTACCGGAAGTTCCACGAGTGGCTGGGCCACGGCGAGCTGCTCGCCGAGACCCACCGGCGCTGGGCGGCCGGTGATCCGGAGGGCGCCCAGAAGGCCCTGCCGGACGAGGTGGTCGACGGACTGTTCGTCAGCGGCTCCCCCGAGGAGTGCCGCGAACGCATCCTCGCCTACCACCGGCCCGGCGTCACCACCATCCAGCTGTACATCTCCCTGCCGCCCGAGGTCTTCGTCAGCCGCTCCCGGCTGCTCGACACCCTGGCCCGGCTCGGCCCCGCCGCGCACTAGGCCCAGTCCGGGGCCTGTCCGACAGCAGGACCTTGCGCGCGGCCCGGCCCGCCACCGACCCTCCACGTCACCTTGCGAGGCACCCATGGAACTCGAGATCCGCGGCGGGGTCCGCGCCGCCGCCGTGCCGGGCCGCACTCCGCAGGAACGCCAGGCGCTGCGCTGGGCCCCCGACCTGCGGGACCGCACCGCCGACCCCGCCCACGTGGCCCGCACCGCGCGGGAGAACGAGGAGGACGGACTGGACAGCGCCCTCGTGGTGCAGTCCAGCTCCTGGCCCGACCCGTGGCTGGTGGCCGGCTGGGCCCTGGCCGCCACCAGCCGGCTGCGGATCGCGGTCGCCCACCGGGTCGGCACCACCGCACCCACCGTCGCCGCCCGCTCGCTCGCCACCCTGGACCGGCTCTCCGGCGGGCGGGCGGCGGCCCACGTCATCGTCGGCTCCAGCGACCTCGACACCGCCCGCGACGGCGACCGGCTCGACAAGGAGGACCGCTACCGCCGGGCCGGCGAGTACCTGGAGCTCTTCACCCGCTACCTGGCCACCGGCCAGGACATCGACCACAAGGGCGAGTTCTACACCGCGCACGCCGCCCGCCCCGGCCTGCGCCCGAGCCCCGGCGGCGAACTGCTCTCCTTCGGCGGCTCCTCCCCGCAGGGCCTCGACCTCGCCGCCCGCTACGCCGAGGTGTACGCCGTCGGCCCGCTGCCGCTGCCCGACACCCGCCGCCGGATCGCCGAGGTCCGGGCCGCCGCCGCGGGCCACGGCCGCACCCTGCGGATCTGGCGGCACGTCACCGTGGTCCTCGCCGACACCGACGAGGAGGCCCGCGAACGCGTCCGCCGACTGCGCCACGACGCCCTGCGCCTCACCTCCGGCCCCGGCGACGGGCGCTGGGCGGAGGCCGTCCAGCTCGACCGGGACCGCGAACGCGGCCGCTCCGACCCGCGCCACGGGACGGACCAGGTCGCCGCCTACATCCGCCGCTCGCTCACCGCCGCCTACGCCGGCTCGCCCGCCACGGTGGCCGCCCGGATCGGGCTGCTGCGCTCGGCGGGCGTGGACATCGTGCAGCTCGACCTCCCGGTGGAGACCGACCACGACCGCGAACTGCGCCGGGCCCTGGTCACCCGGCTGCGCACCGGCCGCGGCACCCTCGCCGCCGCCCGCGGCTGGTGATCGCCTGCCGGTGATCGCGCCCCGCTCTGCGGCGCCGCGATCCAGCCGTCGGACCGCCGTGGCCCTCGACCGGTCGCACCCGTCGGACCGCCGCAGCCGTCGGCCCGTCGACCGCGCGTGCCGCCGGTCACTCGTAAGGATTGATCCGCCGGGCACCGGGGTTGGCCGGCGCGCGATCCGCGTATCAGCTGACTGTTCGTGCAGGCACGGGGGAGCGGGTGGCGAGCAGAGGTGGAGGCGCGTGTGGTCGAGTCGAGGTCCGCGACCGAGCCGGCGACGGAGGGCGGGCCTTCGCCCGGACGGTCCGAACGCCTTCAACTACGGCTGTTCGGCGGCTTCGAGCTGAGCTGCGGCCCGGAGCGGCTGGCCCTCCCGCTGAACAGCCAGCGCCTCGTCGCGCTGCTCGCCCTGCGGGTGGCGGCCACCCGGGGCCAGGCCGTCGGCATCCTCTGGCCCGAGGTGTCCGAGCAGCAGGCGAGCGGCCGGCTGCGTACCACCCTGTGGCGGCTCCAGCGCACCGGCCGGACGATCGTCGAGTGCCGCGGCCGGCTCGCCCTCGCGGCCGGGGTCGACGTGGACGTCAGCACCTGGGCGCGGGCCGCCCGCCGGCTGCTCGACGACCCGGATGCCGCCGACGCCCCGCGGGCGGCCCCGGTCGAGCCCGTGGGGGACCTGCTCCCCGGCTGGTACGAGGACTGGGTGCTGGCCGAGCGCGAACGGCTGCGCCAGCTCCAACTGCACGCCCTGGAAACGGTATCCGGGCGGCTGGTGGAGGAGGGGCGGTACGCCGACGCGCTGGACACCGCCCTGCGGGTCGTGCAGCTGGAGCCGACCAGGGAGAGCGCCCACCGGGCGGTGATCCGGGTCCACCTGGCCGAGGGGAACCTGGGCGAGGCGGTCCGGCAGTTCGACGCCTGCCGGGTGGTCCTGCGACGGGAGTTGGGCGTCGACCCCTCGCCCCTGCTGCGGACCCTGCTGGACCCGGTGGATCCCCCGGCCGGCCGGTAGCGGGGCGAGGTCCTGACTGGCCTGCCGGGGCGGGAACGGTCGGCGCGGGTTGAAACCGCCCGAACGAGTCACTCGCCGGTCACCTCTGGTGATGGATCGGTGACACGGTGGTGACATCCGCTCTGTCAGGCTGAGCCCCATCTGCTGGCAGAGGAGGCGGAGATGGGCCCCCAACTCACTTACCCGGGCGTGTACGTCGAGGAGATCCCGAGCGGCGTACGGACGATCACCGGCGTGCCCACGTCCATCACCGCCTTCGTCGGCCGGACGCGGCGCGGTCCACGGGACGTGCCGACCACGGTCTTCGGCTTCGAGGAGTTCACCCGGCGCTTCGGCGGGCTCTGGAGCGAGAGCCCGCTGGGCTACGCCGTCCAGGACTTCTTCGCCAACGGCGGCGGACGGGCTGAGATCGTCCGGGTGGCCTCCGCGGGCACCACCGCGGTCAGACTGGCGGTCGGCGGCCTCACCCTGGAGGCCCTGGAGCCCGGGTCGTGGGGCGTCGCGCTCCGGGCGGAGGTCGACCAGCTCGACACCAGTCAGAGCGTCGCGGACGAACTCGGCGTCGACCGGGCCGCACTGTTCAATCTGACGATCCGTGAATCGACGCCCGGCGGAAGGACGGAGAGCTTCCACAACCTCTCCACCGCGGCGAACGCCCGCAATGTGAAGACCGTGCTGGAGGCCGGCTCCGCCCTGGTTCGGGTGGCCGGCGATCCGGGCCCGATCGACCCGGCGAAGCGCTTCGACGTCCTGGGCGCCGCCGAGGAGGCCGTCCGGCTCGCACGGGCGGCGTACCAGCAGGACGGCACGAAGAAGCCGCAGCTCGACGCCGCCGAACTCGCCCTGCGCAAGGCGGTGGACGACGCCCGTGCGGCGGTGAGCGACGGCGCCGCCCTCACCGCCGCCGACTTCCTGGGCAACGGCGCCGAGGCCGCGCACAAGGGCCTCTACGCGCTGGACCGCCTCGACGTCTTCAACCTGCTCTGCATCCCCCCGCATCGCCGCGCCGACGCCGATCTGGAGCCCGGCCTGATCTCCGCCGCGCTGGCGTACTGCAAGCGCCGCCGGGCGATCCTGCTGGTCGACCCGCGCCAGGACTGGAGGATCGGGGGCCTGCCGCCCGAGCAGTGGCTGGACCAGATCGACGGCCCGCGGGAGAACGCCGCCGCCTACTTCCCGAGGCTGCGCCGGCCCGACCCCGAACAGGGCGGCCTGATCACCGACTTCGTGCCGTGTGGTGCGGTGGCGGGGGTGTTGGCGCGGACGGACGGGGTGCGTGGGGTGTGGAAGGCGGCGGCGGGGTTGGAGGCGGGTCTGGTGGGGGTGTCGGATCTTTCGGTGCGGTTGTCGGACGGTGAGAACGGTGTGTTGAATCCGTTGGGGGTGAATTGTCTGCGGTCTTTTCCGGTGGTGGGTCGGGTGGTGTGGGGGGCGCGGACGTTGGCGGGGGCGGATGTGTTGGCGTCGGAGTGGAAGTATCTGCCGGTTCGGCGGTTGGCGTTGTTCGTGGAGGAGAGTTTGTTCCGGGGGACGCAGTGGGTGGTTTTCGAGCCGAATGGTGAGTCGTTGTGGGCGGAGGTGCGGCTGAATGTGGGGGCGTTCATGCAGCAGTTGTTCCGTCAGGGTGCTTTGCAGGGGCGTTCGCCGCGTGAGGCGTATTTCGTGAAGTGTGATGCGGAGACGACGACGCAGGCGGATCGGGATCTGGGGGTGGTGAACATCCGGGTGGGGTTCGCGCCGTTGAAACCGGCGGAGTTCGTGGTGGTGCAGGTGCAGCAGCTGTCGGAGCAACTCCCGTCCTGACCGGGCGGGGTGACCAGCGGAACGAGGAGGGGCCGTGCCTGAGCAGCTCGCCCAGCCGGGCGTCTACATCGAGGAGATCCCGAGCGGGGTCCACACCGTCACCGGCGTGGCCACGTCCGTCGCCGCCTTCGTGGGCCGGGCCGCCCGGGGCAGTGTCGACCAGCCGGTCACCGTCACCGGGTTCGACGGCTTCGTCCGCGAGTTCGGCGGGCTCTGGGCCGGCAGCCTGCTGGGCTTCGCCGTCCGGGACTTCTTCCTCAACGGCGGCGGCCAGGCGGTGATCTGTCGGCTCTACCACCCGGCGGACGGCTCGGGCCACGCCCGGCTGACGTTCGGCGGCGGGGCGAGGCAGGTCGCCCTGAAGGCGGTCTCGCCCGGGGCCTGGGGCAACGGCCTGCGGGCCCGGGTGGATCTCACCGGGGCGCCGCCCGGTGAACTCTTCACCCTCGTCGTCCTGGACCAGGGCACCGGGCGGACCGAGCGGTACGCCGGGGTGTCCCTCTACTCCGACCACCCCCGCTGCGTGCGTACCGTTCTGGAGCGGGAGTCCTCCCTGGTGCGCTGGGCCGTCGACCCGCTGGCGCCACCGCCCCCGGGCGGCACCCGCGTCCGCCCGGACGCGTCGGCCACCGCCGGTGCCTGGCAGGACGCCGCGGGTCAGGCGGACGCCGAGGTCGCTGCGGCCGCGGCCGCGCTGAAGGAGGCCCTCGCCGGGTACGCGCGGGTGTCCGCCGACGCCTCCGACGCCTCCGCCGACCCGGCGCAGGCCGCCGGGGCCAGGGACGAGCGGGCCGCTGACGAGCAGACCGCTGAGGAGCAGGCCACGGCCGGCGCCGCGGTGGACGGGCTGCGCACCGCCCTGGCGAACGAGAAGGCCAAGGCCGCCGCGGCGGCGGCCGGCCTCGGCGGGGCGGACAGTGCCGACCTGCCCGACACCGAGGAGGTCATCGGCCAGTACGAGCGGCTGCTCGACCGGGCCGACCTGTTCAACCTGCTCTGCATCCCGCCGTACCGGCTGAGCGGCGCGGACGTCGAGCCGGTGGTCTTCGACCGGGCCGCCGCCTATTGCAGGCGTCGCCGGGCCGTGCTCCTCGTCGACCCGCCCTCCGGCTGGACGACGGCGGAGGCCGCACGGACGGGCTTTCGCGCCGAGGCCGACCAACTCGGCGGGCGCGGGCCGAATGCGGCGGTCTACTTCCCCCGGCTGCGCCAGCCGAACCCGTTCAAGGCCGACGCACTGGACTCCTTCGTGCCGTGTGGTGCGGTGGCGGGGGTGTTGGCGCGGACGGACGGGGTGCGTGGGGTGTGGAAGGCGGCGGCGGGGTTGGAGGCGGGTCTGGTGGGGGTGTCGGATCTTTCGGTGCGGTTGTCGGACGGTGAGAACGGTGTGTTGAATCCGTTGGGGGTGAATTGTCTGCGGTCTTTTCCGGTGGTGGGTCGGGTGGTGTGGGGGGCGCGGACGTTGGCGGGGGCGGATGTGTTGGCGTCGGAGTGGAAGTATCTGCCGGTTCGGCGGTTGGCGTTGTTCGTGGAGGAGAGTTTGTTCCGGGGGACGCAGTGGGTGGTTTTCGAGCCGAATGGTGAGTCGTTGTGGGCGGAGGTGCGGCTGAATGTGGGGGCGTTCATGCAGCAGTTGTTCCGTCAGGGTGCTTTGCAGGGGCGTTCGCCGCGTGAGGCGTATTTCGTGAAGTGTGATGCGGAGACGACGACGCAGGCGGATCGGGATCTGGGGGTGGTGAACATTCGGGTGGGGTTCGCGCCGTTGAAACCGGCGGAGTTCGTGGTGGTGCAGGTGCAGCAGCTGTCGGAGCAACTCCCGTCCTGACCGGGCGGGGACAGACGACCGGGCAGAACGACCGGGACACGACGAGGAAGCGCAGACGACATGGCCCAGTTCACCGTCAACACCCAGCGGTTCGACCCCTACAAGAACTTCAAGTTCCGCGTGCGCTGGGACGGCCGGTACGTCCTCGGCGTCAGCAAGGTCAGCGGGCTGAAACGCACCACCGAGGTGGTCAGGCACCGCGAGGGCGGAGACCCGTCGAGCAGCCGGAAGTCCCCGGGCCGCACCGAGTACGAGGCGATCACCCTGGAGCGGGGTGTCACCCATGACCCGGAGTTCGAGCAGTGGGCCGACAAGGTCTGGAACTACGGCTCCGTCGGTGCCGAGTCCGCGCTGAAGAGCTTCCGCAAGGACGTCACCATCGAGCTGTACAACGAGGCGGGCCAGCTGGTCCTGGCCTACAAGGTGTACCGCTGCTGGGTCTCCGAGTACCAGGCCCTGCCGGACCTCGATGCCAACGCCAACGCCGTGGCCATCCAGCACCTCAAGCTGGAGAACGAGGGCTGGGAGCGCGACACCGAGATCCCCGAACCCCAGGAACAGGGGTGAGGGGGTGACCGACTCGGGTACGGAAGCGGGCCCGGAGACGGGAACGGAGTCGCGCGCACAGCCGGTGGGGGGCGGCCCCGGTCCGCGTCCACTGGCCGACGAGCTGCTGCTCGACACCTGGGAGCGGGCGAGCGCGCTCGCTCCGGTCGGGCGGCCGCTCGCCCTGCTGGCCGCGGTCTGGCCGGGCCACGGCTGGGAGCGGCTGGCCGCCGAGCCGCTCGGCCGGTCCACCGCCCGGCTCGCCGAGTTGCGCCGCTCGCTGGTCGGGGACGCGGTGGAGGCGGTGGCGTCCTGCCCGTCCTGCGCGGGCCTGGTGGAGGTCGGCTTTCCGCTGAGCCTGCTGTCCGGGAGCGGCCCTGGTGGGCCGGTCGGCCCGGACGGGCCTGACCCGGAATCGGGCGCGGAGCTGAGCGTCACGGCCGAGGGGCATGAGGTCCGCTGCCGTCCCGTCACCACCGGGGACGTCCTCGCCGTCCGGGGTGCCGCCGACCCCGCTTCGGCGCTGCTGGCGCGCTGCGTCACCGGGGCCGTCCGGCTCGGTGAGGCGGTACCGGCCGGGGAGCTCCCCGAGGGCGTCCGGGCCTCGGTGGAGGAGGCCCTGGCGGCCGCGGACCCACAGGCCGAGCCGCTGCTCGGGCTCGACTGCCCCGCCTGCGACACCCAGTGGTGGGCGCCGTTCGACCTCGGGGCCTTCCTCTGGGCCGAGGTCGAACGGCTGGCGCTGCACACCCTGGGCGAGGTCGACGCCCTCGCCCGGGCCTACGGCTGGCGCGAGTCCGACATCCTGGCGCTCGGCCGGATCCGGCGCCGCCGCTATCTGGACCTGGTGAGGGCATGAGCGAGCAGCCGGGGCGGACCGCGCCGCCCACCGCCGGAGCAGGCGGTTTCCTGGCCCGGATCGCCGCCCGCGCGGAGGGCGTGAGCGGGCCGGGGCGGTTGCGTCCGCGTCCGGTCTCGCGGTTCGAGCGGCTGCGCGAGGACGGCGGCGCCGCGCCGGACGGGAGCCCCGGTGGCGCGGACCCGTACCCCGATCCCGCGTCACCGTGGAGCGCCCCGCCGGTCGGCGCCGCTCGACAGGCCACCGACCGGTTCGCCCCGGCGGGCCCCTCGGCCGGCCCTCGGGCGGGTTCGCCGGACCGGCCCGGCGGGGCGGCGGACGCCGGGTCGTCGGTGGACCCTCGGCCGTCGCGGACCACCCCGGCACGGCCCGGTCCCGCCGGGTCTGCCGGGTCTGCCGGGTCTGTCCGGCCTGCCGAACGTGCTGAGCAGCTGTCGGCCGCCGCCTGGTCGGGCCTCGCGGCGGCGGTCGGCGCCGCTTCGGACGAGGCGTCTGCCCCGGCCGGGCCCGAGCAGGCGCCGCGCACCGCCGAGGGTCGCCCGGCGGCCGGGCCTGCGGCCGACCGGACCGACGCCGATGGCCGCGCCGACGGTGCCGACCGCGCCGCCCGCGATGGCCTCGCCGGTCGGGACGGCCCCCGGCCCCGGCCCCGGTCCCGCTCCGCGCCGGGCCGGTCGGAGCCGCCCGACCGTCGGCCGCCGTCGGCCGCCCACTCCGACGAGCCCCTCGACGGGGTCGGGCCGACCGAGTGGCCGATGCCGCAGGCCCGCCGCGGCCGGCCGTCCGCGCCGGCCCCGGTCGTCCACGTCACCATCGGCCGGGTCGAGGTGCGCGCCGTCCCCGCAGGCCCGACCGGGCCCGAGCGGGGCCGCTCCGAGGAGCCCGCCGTGACCACGCTCGACCAGTACCTCCGGCGACGTGCGAGGGACCGGGGATGAGCACCGGGCGCGCCATCGAAGCCGTCACCCAGACCCTCCGCTCGCTGCTCGGCCAGGTGGCCGCGCAGGTCACCGCGCGCCCGCTGGACCGGGCCAGGGGAGCGGGCACGGGCGGGGAGCAGCTCAACCTCTTCCTCTACGACGTCGCGCCCAACCCGGCCTGGCGCAACCTCGAACCGCCCGGCCGGTCCGCCGGCGGCGCACTCCACCCGCCGCTCGCCCTCGACCTGTCCTACCTGCTGACGGCGTACGGCGACACCCAGGACGAGGCCCCCGCCCACCGTCTGCTCGGCGAGGCCATGCAACTGCTGCACGACGGCGCGGTGCTGACGCGCGCCAAGCTCTCGGGCGTCCTCGCCGCGGCCGGGGTACACCTGCAACCGGAGCGGATCCGACTGACGCCGGTCCACCTCGGCATCGACGAGCAGTCCAAGCTCTGGTCGGGCTTCCAGACCAACTACCGGCTCTCGGTGGCGTACCGGGCGTCCGTCGTGCTGATCGACGCCCTGAAGCAGCCCGAGGCCCCGCTCCCGGTGCTCCGACGCGGCCGACTGCCCCTGGACGCGCGCGGCCAGGACCAGGGCGTGCCGGTGTCCGTCGGCGCGGCGCCCAGGCTCGACGGCCTCACCGTGCGAGCCTGGCGCGGCAACCCCTCCTTCCCGGCCCGGACGGGGGACCGGCTGGCGATCGACGGTGCGGGGATGGCGGGCGGGCGGGTACGGGCCAGGTTCGACCACCCGCGGCTGCCCGCGCCGCTCTGGGCGGACGCCGCCGCCGGCTCCACGGCCGAGCGGGTGCTGCTACCGCTCCCGCCCGCGCTGCCCGCCGGGGTCGCCACCGTGACCCTGGCGATCGGGCCGCCCGAGGGCCCGGCGATCACCAGCAACTCCCTGCCGCTGGCGGTCGCCGTCCGGCTGGGCCCACCGGCCCTCGGGGCGGTGGGTGCCACGACCGTGCGGGTCACCGTGCCCTGCGACCGCCTGCTGGTGAAGGACCAGCCCGTCCTGCTGCTCGTCGGCGGTGTGCAACTGCCGCCCACGGCCCCCGTCCAGCCGGGCACCGCCCCCTCCTTCGCGGTACCGCGCACGCTGCCCGCGCGGACGCCGCTCACCCTGCGGGTGCGGGTCGACGGGATCGACTCCGTTCCCCTGCCCGAGCCGGCTGCGGACCCGGCGAAGCCGCTGCCGACGGCCTTCGACCCCGCCCAGCAGGTGGTGCTGCCATGACCGGAATGAACGGCTCGACCGGCTCGGCCGGTGCGACCGGCGAGACCGAACCGAACGGCGACACCGGGGAGGTCGGCGACGCCGGGGAGATCAGGGAGACCAGGGAGGCCCGGGAGGCCTGGGCAACGGCAGAGGCTGCCGCCGCTGCGCGCTGGGAGGACGGCAACAACGCCTACCTCGGCGCGGCCCTGCACTGGCTGCGCCTGCGCCTGCGGAACCTCGTCGAGCAGGGCCGTGCAGAACAGGGCCGTGCAGAACAGGGGGGTGCAGAACCGGACGGCCCGGACCATGGCCGCCCGGGACAGAGCCCGGCGACCCAGCACCCCACCCCGCCCCCGTCCGGCCCGGGCGGCGCCGGCCACCGGGGGCTGTTCGGCCGCCGCCCCCGCGCGGTACCGCCCGCCGGTCCCACCCCGAACGGGACCCACGGGCGGCGGACCCCTGACAGCGCCCATATCGGCGCCCATACCGGCACCCACGCCAGGGCCCGCGAACTCGCGCTGGCGGCCGAGGCCCGGGACGCGGCGGCCGAGGCGGTCTGCTCGGCCCATGAGGAGCTCGCCCGGAAGCTGGGGCTGACCGCCTTCGAACAGGATGTCCTGCTGCTCGCCGCGGCCCGCGAGTTCGACCCGGCGGTGGACGCGCTCAGCGAGGCGGCCGGGGCCGGCGGCAGGCAGCCCGGCCCGACCTTCGGCCTCGCCCTGCGTCTGTTCGATCAGCCGGCCTGGGACGCCCTCTCCCCGGAACGACCGCTGCGCCGCCTGCACCTCGTGACCCTGGAGGGCACCGGCGGCCTCACCGCCCGGGTGCTGCGCGCGGACGAACGGGTGGTCAACTACCTCAAGGGCCTCGGTCACCTGGACGAGCGGCTGGCCGAGACGGTGGTCCCGTTGGACACCTCGGACACCTCGGACACCTCGGACACCGGTGACGACGGCAACGGTGGCGACGGTGGCGGTGCCGTGCGGCCCAGCGCCTCGCAGCGCGCGGCGGCGCACACGCTGCGCTCCGGCCTGGTCCGGACCGCCGCCGGCGGCCGTCCGCCGGCGGTCAACCTGGTGGGCCCGGACACGGTCAGCAAGCAGCTGCTGGCGGGCGAGGTCGCGGCCGGGCTGGGGCGGGTCCTGGTCCGCGTCCCGGTGGCCGCGCTGCCGGTACAGGCCGGTGCCGCCGCCCTCGTCGCGCGGCTCTGGGAGCGCGAGACGCTGCTCGCGCCGCTGGCCCTCTACCTGGACGCGGGCGACGAGGCAGCCGAGGCCGGCCCGGAGGCGGCCGCCGCCGTCACCCGGCTGCTGGCGCAGCTGCACGGACCGGTCTTCCTGGACAGCCGCGAGGCGTGGCCGCACCTCGGCCCTGGCGCCCTGGTGGTCGACGTGGCCGGGCCGACCACGGCGGAGCAGCGGGCCGTCTGGGCGGATGTGCTCGGGCCCGGCGGGGAGCGGCTCGCGGGCGAGCTGGCCGCCCAGTTCGACCTCGACCCGGTGGCCATCGGCCGGGCCGCGCTGGCGGTCGCCGACGACCAGGCGGGCGGTACGGGCGATACGGGCGGTACGGGTGCTGTCGGCGGTACTGGCGGTACTGGCGGTTCCGGCGGTTCCGGCGACACGGGCGCGGCGGCCGAACCGGCCGAGGAACTGCGCTCCCGGGTGTGGAGCGCCTGTCTGGCGGTGACCAGGCCGCGGCTCGACCTGCTGGCCCAGCGGCTGGAGGTCCGCGCGCGCCGGGAGGATCTGGTCCTCCCGGCGGAGATCACCGAGCAGCTCGACCGGATCCGCGACCAGGTGCGCCACCGCGCGGTGGTCTACGAGGACTGGGGTGTCGCCCGGCGGACGGCCCGCGGGCTCGGGATCACCGCGCTGTTCGCGGGGGAGAGCGGCACGGGCAAGACCACGACGGCGGAGGTGCTCGCCCGGGAGCTCTGCCTCGACCTGTACCGGATCGACCTCTCGGCGGTGATGAGCAAGTACATCGGCGAGACCGAGAAGAACCTGCGACGGCTGTTCGACGCGGCCGAGCGCGGCGGAGCGATCCTCTTCTTCGACGAGGCCGACGCGCTGTACGGCCGGCGCAGCGAGGTCAAGGACAGCCACGACCGCTATGCCAACGTGCAGGTCGGCTATCTGCTGCAGCGGATGGAGGCGTACCGGGGGCTGGCGATCCTGGCGACCAACATGAAGGGCGCGCTCGACCAGGCGTTCACCCGGCGGCTGCGCTTCGTGCTGGACTTCCCGTTCCCCGGACCGGCCGAGCGCGAGGCGATCTGGCGCCGGGCGTTCGCCCCCGGGGTCGCCACCGACCTCGACCACGCCCGGCTGGCCCGGTTCGGGTTGGCCGGCGGCAGCATCCACAACATCGCGATGAACGCCACCTTCGCGGCCGCCGGCGGTGGCGGGGGAATCGGTGGCGGAGGTGGCGGCCGGGTCGCCGACATGCCGACGGTGCTGTCGGCCCTGCGGATGGAGTGCCGCAAGCTCGGGCTCGTCCTGGACGAGAGCGAGTTCGACGCCGAGTGGGAGCCCGCGCAGGCCGCGGCAGGCCTGGCGGCCGGGGGAGACGGGAGCCGGGCATGGACGTGATCGTGCACATCGAGCACCTGGTGGTCGATGGTGTGGAGCTCGGACCGGGCGGCGCCGAGCGGCTGCGGGCGGCGCTGGCCGAGGCCCTGGCCACAACCCTCGGCGAGGCCCAGGCCCAGGCCCTGACCCTGACCCAGGCCCAGAACCCCACCCCGCCGCCCGCCGGACCCCCCACCCCGCCGCTCGCCGGACCGCTCGCCCGGGCATCGGCGCGGCCCCCGACCGGGCTGACCGTGCCGCTCCCGGCGGGCGGGCCGCTGGGCCCGGGAGGGGCGTCGGCGCTCGGCCGGGCCGCGGGCCGGGCGCTGGGCGCCGGCCTCGCCGCCGGGGGAGGTGCGGTGTGACGGGATTCCCGCGCTCCCCGCGTCTGATGCGGGGCGGCATCGTCGAGCTCGACCCGGCCTCCGGCTCGGTGCTGCGGATGATCGCCCTGCAGTACAACCCCGACAGCCTGACCCGCGGCTTCCAGGTCCAGGACACCGGGGAGGAGCGCCACCAGCGGTCCCAGCCGCTGCGCTTCAAGGCGCCGCCGGTGGAGACCATCACGGTGGAGGCCGAGCTGGACGCCGCCGACCAGCTGGAGTTCCCCGACTCCTTCCCCGATGCCGGGAAGCTCGGGGTGCACCCGCAGCTGGCCGCGCTGGAGCTGCTGGTCTACCCGGGCGTGGACCAGCTCGTCGCGGCCGACCGCTCCGCCGCCGCGGGGTCGCTGGAGATCCTGCCGATGGAGGCGCCGCTCACCGTCTTCGTCTGGAGCCCCAGCCGGATCGTGCCGGTCCGGGTCACCGAGCTGTCGGTGACGGAGGAGGCGTTCGACCCGGCCCTCAACCCGCTGCGGGCCAAGGTGCGGCTCGGCATGCGGGTCCTGTCGGTCAACGACGTCGGCTTCGGCCACCGCGCCGGCGGGCTCTACCTCGCCCATCAGCGACGGCTGGAGGCGCTGGCCGCCCGGGCCGGCTCGGCCGGCTTCGCGGTGTTCGGTACCGGAGGCATGACATGACGTTCCCCGAGCTCTTCCCCGGCGGCCTGCCGCAGCCGCCGCAGGCCCCGGCCTTCCCCGCGACCAGCCGCTACAGCGGGCTGCCGCTGGCGACGGCCGAGCTGGAGGGCCGGCAGGTGCGCTATGTCACCCGGCGGTTCGTCCCGCAGCCGGAGCGCTTCGCCGCCCTGCGCGAGCACCTCGTCGCGGCGGGGGACCGCCCGGACACCCTGGCGGCCGCGGAGCTGGGCGATCCGGAGCGGTTCTGGCTGCTCTGCGATGCCAACGGCGTGCTGGACCCGGCCGAGCTGACCGCCGAGGTCGGCCGGCGGCTGCGGATCACGCTGCCCGAGGGCGTGCCGGGGGCGGCCGATGCTTAGCGGACCGGTCCACCTCACCCTGCTCGTCGGCCCCGCCGTCCCCCTGCCGGTACCCCGGTTCGTGCTGGACGCCCTGACCGGCGTCACCGTGCACAGCACGGCCGAGCCCGGCGGGCAGAGCGCCTTCGAGCTGACCTTCGAGCTGGAGAAGGACTCCCCGCTGCCCGCCGTCTTCCTCCTGGTCGGCGGGAGCCTGCCGCCGGTGCTGCGGGTGGTGGTCGCGGTGACGGTGGGCAGCCTGCCCGAGGTCCTGATCGACGGGGTGCTGACCTCCACGAGCCTGGCGCCGGGCACGGACGGTGCCCCCGCCGTGCTGACCGTCCACGGGATGGACCTCACCGCCCTGATGGAGAAGATCGACGGCACCGGCACGCCGTTCCCGGCCATGCCCGTGGCGGCCCGGGTGCTCACGGTGCTGGCCAAGTACGCCGTCCTCGGGGTGGTCCCGGCGGTGGTGCCGGCGCTGGTCGCCGACGTGCCCAACCCGCTGGAGCGGATCCCGGTGCAGCAGGGCACCGACCTCGCCTATCTGCGCCGGCTCGCCGCCCGCTCGGGCTACGTGTTCACCCACATCCCCGGTCCCGTCCCGGGCGCCAGCGTCGCCTACTGGGGGCCGCAGGCGAAGATCGGCCTGCCGCAGCCGGCGCTCAACGTCGACATGGACGTCCAGACCAACGTCCGTTCCCTCACCTTCCGTTACGACGCGGAGTCCGCGACCCTGCCGGTGGTCTTCATCCACCACCCGGAGACCAAGGCGGTCATCCCGGTGCCCATTCCGAACGTCTCGCCGCTCAACCCCCCGCTCGGCGCCCTCCAGCCGGTCCCGCACCGGATCCGCCGGCTCCGGGAGACGGCCAAGCTCGGCGTCGCCGAGGCCGTGCTGCTCGGGATGGCCCGGGCCTCCGCCACGGCCGACGCGGTCAGGGCCGAGGGCAGCCTCGACGTGCAGCGCTACGGGCGGGTGCTGCGCCCGCGCGCGCTGGTCGGCGTCCGCGGCGCGGGCACCGCCTTCGACGGCCTCTACTTCGTCCAGTCGGTCGACCACCGGCTCGAACGGGGCTCCTTCACCCAGCAGTTCACCCTGGTCCGGAACGGACTGGTCTCGACCCTCCCGGTGGTGCCGGTATGACCATGACCGACGACGACAGCGACTACCGGGACCCGCTCGGCGGCCCGGCCGGCCAGGACGGCGGCGGCGAGCCGCGCTACTACGGCAAGTACCGGGGGACCGTCTTCAACAACCTCGACCCGCTCGGGAAGGGCCGGATCCAGGCTCTCGTCCCCGACGTCTTCGGCGTGCTGCCCTCCACCTGGGCGCTGCCCTGTGTGCCGGTGGCCGGCCCGCAGTGCGGGGTCTGGGCGGTGCCGCCGTTCGGGGCCGGGGTCTGGATGGAGTTCGAGCAGGGGAATCCGGGTGACCCGATCTGGACCGGTGGGTTCTGGGGCAGCCCGACCGAGGTGCCGGCGCTCGCCCGGGCGGGCCTCCCGGCCAGCCCGAGCATCGTCCTGCAGACCCTCGGCCAGAACACCCTCGCCATCTCGGACGCCCCCGGCGCGGCCGGCGGGATCCTGCTCAAGGCCCGTGGCGGGGCCTCGATCACCGTCAACGACCAGGGGATCGTGATCCAGAACGGCCGGGGGGCCAGTCTGGTGCTCACCGGCAACCAGGTCCTCGTCAACATCAACGCACTCGTCGTGCAGTGAGTCGTGCAGTGAGTCGTGCAGTGAGTCGTGCAGTGAACGGACGTGAGGGAGACAGCGATGCCGGGACCGGTCCTGCACGAGGGCGCCGTCGTCCAGTGCGCCCACGGCGGGCGCGCGGCGCCGCCGAGCAGCTATCCGCGGGTGCTGGTCGGCGGCCTGCCGGTCTGCGTCCAGCAGGTGCCGCACCTGGTCGCGGGCTGCCCGCTGCCGCCGCCGCCCGCCGCCAACGGGCCCTGTGTGACGGCCCCCTGGACGACCGGCTCGCTGCGGGTGAGCGTGGGCGGCGGGCTGCCGCTGGTGCTCTTCGACAGCCGGGCGACGGCCGTGCCGAGCGGCGCGCCGCTGCTCGTCGTCTCCTCGCAGCAGCGGGTGGTGGCCACATGAGCAGCCCGCCGGGCGACCGCGAACGGGTCGACGTGGCCTTCCCGTTCCACTTCGACGCGCGCGGGCGCACGGCCCGGCCCGCGGACCACCAGCGGCACGTCGGCGAGCTGTTGGAGCAGCTGCTGTTCACCTCCCCGGGCGAGCGGGTCAACCGGCCCGACTTCGGCTGCGGGCTGCTCCAGCTGGTCTTCGCCCCCAACAGCCCCGAACTCGCCGCCACGGTCGAGTACACCGCCCGCGCCGCCGTCCAGCGCTGGCTGGGCGACGTCCTCGACCTGGTCGACCTCCGCGCCGTCGCCGAGGAGTCGGTGCTGACGGTGGACGTCAGATACGTGGTGCGTCGGACCCGGCAGGAGGCCGAGGCCCGCTTCGTCCGGGAGGTGCCCCGATGACCGCCGAGCTGCCCACCCGACACCTGCCCACGCAGGACCCGCCCACCCGGGACGGGCCCGCCACCGACCCGCACACCGCCGACCAGCACCCCGCCGTCGGCCCCTACCGCGCCGACGACCTCTGCTGCGCCACCGACCACCGCCGCGAGCAGGTGGTCCGCCGCGGCCTCAACGGGATCGACGGCATCGAGGCCGCCGATCCCGACCCGGGGGACGGCACGGTCGCCCTCTGCGTCACCCTGCTCGGCCCGGTGCCCGCCGACCTGACGGTCCACCACCTGAGGATCGACACGGCTCCCGGCGCCCGCCGGGTCCACGTGCTCGGCGTCCGCGCCCGGCCGCCGCACGACGAGGACGAGGACGGCTGCCTGGAGGTGACCCTCGACCGGACGGGGGACGCCACCACCTACCACCTGGCCCTGGTCGAACCCGGTCCGCACGGACACCCGGGCCGGCGGCCGCTGCACGGCTTCGACCTCCGCTACCACCGGGCGCCCTTCGGGTTCTGCGCCGGCCGGGCCACCGACACCGACTGCCCGCCCGGGCCCGGCTGCCCGCCGGTGGCCGTGCCCGCGCCCGCGCTCGACTACCTGGCCAAGGACTACGCCTCCTTCCGGCAGCTGATCCTCGACCGGCTGGGCCTGCTGGTGCCGGGCCTGCGCGAGCGGCACATCCCCGACCTCGGCATCACCCTGGTCGAACTCCTCGCCCACACCGCCGACCTGCTCAGTTACCACCAGGACGCCGTGGCCACCGAGGCCTACCTCGGCACCGCCCGCCGCCGGATCTCCGTCCGCCGCCACGCCCGGCTGGTCGACTACCGGGTGCACGAGGGATGCAACGCCCGGGCCTTCGTCCACCTCGCCGTCCACGACGAACCCTCCCCGCCCTGGCGGGCCGACGAGATCGCCCTGTTCACCGCCTTCGACGGCGCGCCGCCGCCGGGGCACCCGCTGCGCTGGGAGGACCTGCCTCCGCAGGCTCTCGACGGCACCCACGGCTTCGAGCCGCTGACCGACGACCCGCACGGCGTCCTGCCGCTCTTCCCGGCGCACAACGCGATCCCGTTCCACGACTGGGGCGACGGCGAGTGCTCGCTGCCCGCCGGTGCCACCTCCGTCACCCTGACCGACGCCCCCGAACCCCGGCAGCTGCGGCTGGGGCCGGGCGACTTCCTGCTCCTGGAGGAGGTCCTCGGCCCGCGCACCGGACGCCCGGGTGACGCCGACCCGACGCATCGGCACGTGGTCCGGCTCACCTGGGTGCGGCGGGGGTACGACCCGCTGTGCCGCACCCCCGTGCTGACGGTCGGCTGGGACGAGCGGGACGCCCTGCCGTTCCCGCTCTGCGTCTCCACCCTCGGCCCCGCCCCGGACTGCCGTCCGCTCGGCGGGGTCGCCCTGGCCCGGGGGAACATCCTGCTGGCCGACCACGGCACCCGGGTCGAGGAGTGGCTCGGCCCGGTGCCCGGCACCCAGGAGCCGCCGCGCTGCGAGGCCGAGTGCCGGCCGGCCGAGCAGGCCCCCGCCGCCGGCCGGTTCCGCCCCCGGCTCACCCGCCCCCACCTCACCCACGCCGAACCGCTGCCGGTCGCCTCCGACGGTGACGGCTGCGACGACGGTGGCGACGGCAACGGCTGTGACGGCGGCGGACGTGATGGGGACGGCTGCTGCGGAGGCCCGCCGGGCGCCGCCGAACTCCTGCACCGCGACCCGCGCGCCGCCGCCCCCGCGGTCCGGCTGACCGAGACGGTCGGCCGGGCGGTCTGGCTGCCCGCCCCCGACCTGCTGGCGAGCGCGCCCGACGACCGGCGGTTCGTGGTCGAGACGGACGACGAGCGGGTCTCCTGGCTGCGCTTCGGCGACGGCCGCACCGGGCGGCGGCCCGACCCGGGGGCGACCTTCCTCGCGCGCTACCGGATCGGCGAGGGACCGGTCGGCAACGTCGGCGCGGAGACCATCACCCACCTGGCGCTGCGGCCCGGCGTGCGCGGGCACGACCTCGTCGTCCGCCCGCGCAACCCGCTGCCGGCGGCGGGCGGCACCCCGCCCGAGACTCCGGCGCAGGCCCGCCCGGCCGCCCCGCAGGCCTTCCGGGCCCTGCGCGAACGGGCCGTTACCTCCGAGGACTACGCCGAGCTGGCCCGGCGCGCCGGCGGCGACCGGCTGCAGGGGGCCGCGGCCGACCTGGTCTGGACGGGCAGCTGGTACGAGGCCGACGTGGCCCTCGACCTGCGCGTCGGCGGTCCCACCGGGGGCTGCGGCTGCGCGCCGCCGGGCGGCACCGCCCCACCACCCGCCGGCGCCCCGCCAGTCGGCACGGCCCAGCCAGCCGTCGGCGCCCAACCATCCGGCACCGCCCCACCAGACGCTGGCCCCCCACCAGACGCCGGCCCCCCGCCGGGCGACGGCTGCCGGGGCGCGGACTGCACCGGCCGGAAGATCGCCGCCGCTCTGGAACGCGCCCGCCGGCTCGGCCACGACCTGCGGGTCTCACCCGCCACCCCGGTCCCGGTGGAGCTCGAACTCACCGTCTGCGTGGAGCCGTTCCGCATCCGGGCACAGGTCGCCCAGGCGCTGCGGGAGGAGTTCTCGGCCGGGGTGCTGCCCGACGGGCGGCTCGGCTGGTTCCACCCGGACCGCTGGGGCTTCGGCGAGGGCGTGTACGTCAGCCGGGTCCTCGCCGCGGCCCAGGCCGTCCCCGGAGTCTCCTCCGCCGAGGTCACCCGGCTGCGCCGGCAGGGCGAGCCGGACCAGGGCGCGCTCCACCAGGGCGTGCTGCCGGTCGGCCCGCGCGAGATCGTCCTCCTCGACGCCACCCGGCCGCGCGGCGGCCGGATCACCGTCACCGCGGCAGGTGGCCGATGAACAACCGCACCTGCGGCTGCCACGGATGCACCGGCGCGCTGCCCGGAGCGATGCCCGGACCGGCGGCCAACCCGCCCGGCCTGGCCGCCCTGCGGCTGCGCGTCGGCACCCACCCGACCTTCCTGGCCGCGATGCTCGACCGGCTCGCCTCGGCCGGGCTGCCCGGACTCGCCGGCCTGACCACCCGCGCGGCCGACGACCCGGCGATCGCCCTCTGCGACGCCTGGGCCGCCGTCGCCGACGTGCTGACCTTCTACCAGGAGCGGCTCGGCAACGAGGGCTACCTGCGCACCGCGGGCGACCCCCGCTCGGTGCACGAGCTGACCCGGCTGATCGGCTACCGCCCCCGGCCGGGCGTGGCGGCCGGCACCCACCTCTCCTTCACCCTGGAGGCCGGGCACGACGAGGTGATCCCGGCCGGCACCAGGGTGCAGAGCCTGCCCGGGCCCGGCGAACTGGCCCAGACGTACGAGACGAGCGGCCCGCTGCCGGCGCTGGCCGCCGCCAACCGGCTGCCGATCCGGGCCACCCGGCCGCAGGAGATCACCGACGACAACGCCGCGCGGCTGCCGGAGCTCTGGCTCGACGGCGTCGCCACCCGCCTGAGGCCGAACGACCTGCTGGTCATCCGGATCGCCTCGGGTGAGGAGGTCCACCACGAGCCCCGCCGGGTCGCGGCCGTCGAGGAGGACGCGGCACGGCAGCGCACCCGGGTGGCGCTGGTCGGCGGCGAGCAGCCGGAACCCGCGCCGTGGCAGCGGATCGACGGCCTGCAACAGCTGGTCGACCGCCTCACCGACCGGTCCGCGCCCGCCGTGCCGCGGATCCCGCTCCCCGGTCCGGAGCAGGAGGACTCCCGGCTCCGACTGGCCGAACTGCTCCACCCCGACCTCGCCGGAGCCCTGCACTCGGCCTGGGCCGGGGCCACCGTGGCCGGCCCGCCGACCGTCGAGGTCTACGCGCTGCGGGTCGCCGCACCGCTGTTCGGGCACAACGCGTCGCGCAAGCCCGCCTACCAGCGCGGTCAGCCGCTGCCCGTGGAGCAGTGGCCCGACTGGGACCAGCAGCTGGACGGCGACGGCCGGACCGTTCCCGCGGACCTGCCGGAGAGCGGGCAGGTCATCCACCTCGACCACCCGTACCCGGACATCCGCAGCGGCACCCTCGTCGTGGTGGCCGTCCCGGTGGCCGCGCAGCAGCAGGGCGACCGCCGCGCACAGGGCGACCGCCGGGCACAGGACAGCCGCCGGGCGCAGGGCACCGAGCCCTTCCAGGTCCTCGGCGCCCGGCCCGGTGCCCCGATCACCGTCGACCTGGTGGCCCGCTCGGCCTACGGCCTGGCGCTCAGGACGACCAGGATCACCCTCGGCGGGTGCGAACAGTGGACGCCACCGACGACGATGGACCAGCTGAGGGCCGTCACCGTCCACGCCGCCCCCGAACTGCTCCCGCTGGCCGAACTCCCGGTCACCGAGCCGGTGCAGGGCGACGTCCTGGAGCTCGCCGGGCTGGTCGACGGCCTGCGGGCCGGACGCCTGCTGGTGGTCGCCGGCGAGCGGGCCGACCTCCCGGGAGTCGCCGGTGTCGGCGCCGCCGAACTCGCCGTGATCGCCGAGGTGCGCCAGGGCACGGCCCGCCGCCGCGGACCCTGCGGCACCGAGGCCGCGCCCGTCGCCGGCGAGCGCAACCACGGCTTCGTGCTGCTCGAACGCCCGCTGGCCCACCGCTACCGGCGCGACACGGTGGCCGTCCACGGGAACGTCGTGCACGCCACCCACGGCGAGAGCCGCACCGAGGTGCTCGGCAGCGGCGACGCCTCCGTGGCCCACCAGCGCTTCGCCCTGCGCAGCGGCCCGCTCACCCACGTCTCCGCGCCGACCCCCACCGGCGTCGAGAGCACCCTCGACCTCACCGTGGACGCCGTCCACTGGCCGGAGGTCCCCCGGTTCCTCGGCCTCGGCCCGGACGACCGGGGCTACGTCACCGAGACCGACGAACACGCCGGCACCACCGTCGTCCTCCCCGACGGCACGGCCGGCCGACGGCCCCCGACCGGTGCCGAGAACATCCGGGCCCGCTACCGGACGGGGATCGGCAGTGCCGGCAACACCGGGGCCGGCCGGATCACCCTGCTCGCCGACAAGCCGCTCGGGGTCCGGGACGTGGTCAACCCGCTGCCCGCCGACGGCGGCACCGACCCGGAGCGGCCCGACCAGGCCAGGGCCAACGCGCTGCTGCCGCTGAAGACCCTCGACCGGCTGGTCTCGCTGAGCGACCACGCCGACTTCGCCCGGGCCTTCGCCGGGGTCGGCAAGGCCTCCGCCGACCGGCTGGCCGACGGCCGGGGCGGCCTGATCGCCGTCACCGTCACCGGCGTGGACGGCGCGCCGCTGCACCCGGACTCCGACGTGGTCGGACACCTCCGGGCCGCGCTGCGCCGCTACGGCGACCCGGCCGTCCGGATCCGGGTGCTGCCCGCCGAGCGGCTGGTCGTCGCGGTGGGCGCCCGGGTGCGGCTGCTCCCCGACCACCGCTGGTCCGCCGTCGGTCCGGCGCTCCGGGCGGCCCTGCTGGACGCCTTCGGGCCGCTCCGCCGCGACCTGGCGCAGCGCCTGGTCGCCTCCGAGGTGGCGGCGGTCCTCCAGGCCGTCCCCGGCGTGCACTCCTGCAGCGGTCCGCGGCTGGCGTACGTGGCACCGGGCCGGCCGTCCGCCCCGGAGGACGGGCACCCGGGCCCCTGGCTGGCGGCCCTGGGCGCCCGGCGCAGCGGCGACGACCTGCTGCCCGCGCAGCACCTCTGCACGGCGGCCGAGCTGCCCGAAGCCCTCGAACTCACGGAGGATGCCCCATGACCGAGCCCGGCCCGGGCGCCACCGCGTCCGACCGCCTGTTCGACCTGCTCCCGCTGGTGCACCGGATGCGCGACGAGGCGGCGGGCCACCCGCTGCGCGACCTGCTGCGGGTGATCGCCGAGCAGGTCCAGGTGGTCGAGGAGGACATCGCGCGGCAGTACGAGAACTGGTTCGTGGAGACCGCCGAGGACTGGGCGGTCCCCTACCTGGCGGACCTGGTCGGCTGGTCGCCCGTCCCGGACGCCGGCTGGACGGCCGCCGGGCAGCCCGGCCGCGACCTGGCCCGCCGCTCCGCCCTCGCCCCCCGCCAGGACGTCGCCAACACGCTGCGCCACCGCCGCCGCAAGGGGACGAAGGCGCTGCTGGAGGAGCTGGCCCGGGACGTCGCCGGGCTGCCGGGCCACGCCGTCGAGGCCTACCGGCTGCTCGCCCGGCACCAGCAGGCGAACCACCTCCAGGAGGGCCGGGGGCGGACGACCGAGGTGCGCGACGGCGCGCTGCTCGCCGGCCTCGGCGGGCCGTTCGACCGTGCGGCCCACACCGTCGACGTGCGCCGGGCGGGCTCGCGCCGCACCCGGGGCCTGCACAACATCCCCGAGGTGGGCCTGTTCGTCTGGCGCCTGCGCCCCTACCCGGTGACGGACACCCGGGCCGGGCAGGTCGAACGGGTCGGGCGGTGGGCGTTCACCTTCGACCCGATGGGCTTCCCGGTGCAGCTGTTCGGCCGCGGCGCGGACGGCGAGCGCGGGCGCCACCCGCGGGAGCAGGCCGATGTGCCGGGCCCGATCGACCGGCGTGCCCTCGGCCCGCTCGGCCGCGCCGACGGGCGGTACTACGGCGAGGGGCGGTCCCTGGTGATCCACGCCTTCGACTGGCCCCGGCGCGGGCGGTCCGGGCCGGTGCCGGCGGAGCAGGTGGTCCCGGCGGACCTCAGCGACTGGGACTCCTACCGGCCGCTGCCGGGCACCGTCGCCGTCGACCCGGTGCTCGGGCGGATGCTCTTCCCGCGCCGCAACCCGCCCTCCCGGGTCCAGGTCGGCTACCACTACGGCTTCAGCGCCGACCTGGGCGGCGGGGAGTACCCGCGTCCGCTGCCCGAACCGCCGGAGGCCGACACCTACCGGATCCACCGCACCGACCTGACCGACCCGGACGCCCTGCTGGCCGCGGTCCGGACCGGCGCCGACCCGACGGCCGCGCTGGTCCGGGGGCACTGGTCGGGCGAGACCGGCGTGGCGGCGCTGGCCGAGGCCCTGAACGCGGCGCTGCTGGACGAGGCGCTCTTCGCACTCACCGGGCCGGACGGGCCGGCGCCGACCGGCGGTCCGCTGCTGGTGGCCAACCGGCAGCACCTGGAGGCGCTCTGGCCGTCCTGGATCAAGCCCGCCCGCTGGTACCGGGGGGTGGCCGACACGGTGGAGTTCCAGCGGGCCCTGCACGACTGGCGGCGGGCCAGGCCGCGGTACGCGGTCATCGAGATCACCCGCAGCGAGGTGCTCGCGACCACCGCCGAGCTGGTCGTGGGGCCGGATCAGCACCTGCTCGTCCGGGCCGCCCAGCGCACCCGCCCGGTGCTCTGGCTCGCCGACCGCCGCGCGGACGAGCCCGACTCGCTGAGCGTCGCGCTGGCCCCCGGCGGCCGGCTGACCCTGGACGGCCTGACCGTGGGCGGCCGCGCGGTGCACCTGTCCGGGCGTGAACGGGACCACGGCGGCCACGACGCGGGCCTCGACGAAGGCCTCGACGAAAGCCGTGCCGAAAGCCGCGCCGAAAGCCTCGACGAAAGCCGCGCCGAGAACCGTGCCGAAAGCCGTGACGAGAACAGCGACGGGAACCGCGAGGAGAGCCGCGAGGAGAGCCGCGACCAGGGTGGGGACGGGAGGCCCGGGTGCCGGCCCACCACCCGGGTGGTGATCCGGCACTGCACGCTCGTCCCCGGCTGGGCGCCCGGCCCGCGCTGCGACGGCGACCGGCCCGCCCCGCCCTCCCTGGAGCTGTCCGCCCTGCCCGGCGCCGAGGTGGAGATCAGCCACTCGATCACCGGCCCGGTGCAGGTCGAGCCCGCCCCGGGCCGCGGGGAGCCGCTCCGGCTGAGCGTCGCCGACTCCGTCCTCGACGCCACCCACCCCGCCCTGGAGGCGATCGGCGCGGGCGGCCCCGGCGTGGCCCGCGCCGTCCTCGACATCACCCGGACGACCGTCCTCGGCACCGTCCAGGTGCACGCCGTCGAACGCGGGGAGAACACCGTCTTCACCGGCCGGATCAAGGCCGCCCGGCGGTCCCCCGGCTGCCTCCGGTTCTGCTGGGTGCCGCCCGGCTCGCGCACGCCCCGGCGGTTCCACTGCCAGCCCGACACCGCCCTGGCCGCCCTGGGCGACGCACCGCCCCCGGACCTCGTCACCGAGACCGAACGCCGGCTGCGCCCGCGCTTCACCTCCGTCCGCTACCCCGAGGCGGCGTACGCCCAGCTCGCCGCCGACTGTCCCGCGGAGATCCGCGGCGGCGCCGACGACGGCTCCGAACTCGGGGCCTTCCACGACCTCTACCTACCGCAGCGGCTGGCCGCGCTGAGCGCCCGGCTCGCCGAGTACGTCCCGGCGGGCCTGGACGCCGCCGTCATCCCGGTGAACTGACCCGCGCCCGCTCCGCGAACCGACCCGCGCCCGTCCCCGTGGCGCCCCTGTGAAGTGAGGACCCGTATGCACGCCGACGTCGAGCGGTTCAGCTTCGACCAGCGCAGGCACTTCCTGCGCGTGGTCCAGCAGCAGGGCAGGGTGACGCTGCCGGCCGACGGCAACGAGCAGGTCGCCATCCTGCTGCACCACCTCCAGGCGCTCGCCGAGGACCTGATCGGCCCGTACGGAGTGCCGTCCCCGGCCTCCGGCGGCGCCCTCGGGCCGGGCTTCCGGATCGACAAGCCGCCGGCGGACGGGGGGACGGGCGTGCTGCGGATCGGCCGGGGCCGGTACTGGGTGCACGGCCGGGCCTGCGAGAACGACACCGAGGACCTCCTGTTCACCGCCCAGCCCGACCTGCCCGACGCCGGAGTGCCGAAGGACGGCGTCCACCTGGCCTACCTCGACGTCTGGGAGCGGCATCTCTCGGCCGCGGAGGACGACACCATCCGGGAGGTCGCCCTCGGCGGCCCCGACACCTGCTCCCGCACCCGGCTGGTGTGGCGGGTCCGGCTCACCGCGGACACCCCGCCGGGGCGGGCGATGGACGCCACCGACATCGCCGCCAACTGGAGCGCCTGGGAGACCTTCCTGCAGCCGCCCGACCGGGGCCTGCTCGCCGTCCGGGCCGACCGCGGCTCCGGCCCGCAGGAACCCTGCGCCGCCGATCCGGTGGCCGGCTACCTCGGGCCCGAGAACCAGCTCTACCGGGTCCAGATCCAGCGCGGCAGTGCCGACGGTGCCCCGACCTTCAGCTGGTCGCGGGACAACGGCTCGGTCGTGCACCCGGCGGTGCGGATCGCCGGCACCACCGCCGTGCTGCGCGACCAGCCCCGGGACAAGCGCACCGCCCCGGCGGTCGGCAGCCTGGTCGAGGTGGTCGACGACCACGGCACGCTGCGCGGCACGCCCGGCCTGCTGGCCCGCGTCCTGGACATCGACGACGAGGGCGAGGAGTACGTCGTCCACCTCTCCACCGGCCCCGCCGAGCCGATCGGGGCCGACCGCCACCCGCTGCTGCGCCGCTGGGACCACCCCGACGTGGACGGCGGTGGCGCCGTCCCCCGGCGTGCCGACGACGGCGCGCTGGTCGTCGAGGCGCCCGGCGGGGCGGGGTGGCTGACCCTGGAGGACGGCGTCCAGATCCGCTTCCGCCCGCCGTCCGGGACCGGCACGGTCTACCGCACGGGCGACTACTGGACCTTCCCGGCCCGGACCCTCACCGGCGACGTCGGCTGGCCCCGGGGCGCGGACGGCCTCCCCGCCGACGTCCCGCCTCACGGAGTGGACCACGTGTACGGGCCGCTCGCCGTGGTCACCGTCGAGGGCGGCCGGGCCACGGCCGTCCAGGACCTCCGGAGGGGCTTTCGGCCCACCACGGTGTGACCGCCGGCCAGGCCCGTCGCGCCGAACGGGCCACCGGCCCGGGCGGGCGGCACCGCTCAGGACCGGCGGTGCGGCTCGGGGGTCCTGGCGGGGGAGGACGGCGGCGGGGTCTGCCGGTAGAACAGGTCGATGTCGACCTCCTCGCCGCCCACGGTCAGGGTGTCCCAGACCCCGCTCGCGAGCAGGGTGCGGACGGTCTCGCCCTTCAGGGTGCGCAGGTGGTCGCGGAGGGTGGCGTCGTCCGGCAGGCCGGGCAGACGCGGTGCCAGGCGCTCCCGGATCGACCGCAGTTGGACCATCAGCGCCTCGACGTCCGCCTCGGTGTCCGCGGCCCCGGGTGCGGGCTCCTCGATGCTCAGGGCGATCCTGTCCTTGATCGCGCAGCTGCCGCCGTCCTCGTCGGTGGTCACCATGGCGTTCCAGGCCCGGCTCTTGTGCCGGTACTGCAGCATCGACATCGCCGCCTCGTGCCGGACGAAGTCGGCGTCGCGGAAGGCCCGCCCGCGCCAGGCGCCGGTGAGCGAGCGGGCGAGCGAGATGGCCGAGGCCAGCCCGCTGTTGAGCCCGCGCCCCGGCCAGAAGTGGATCGCGTTGGCGGCGTCCCCGAGCAGGAACCCGTACGTCCCCGGGGTGGCGGAGGTCGGGGGGTAGAGCCGGGCGGTGAAGCGCGGCCGCTGCACCATGTCCAGCCGGAACCCGGTCACGGCGCTCAGGTTCTCCTCGGCGACGCCGAACAGGGCCAGGCCCTCCAGCACCCGCCGCCACAGGGCCGAGCCCTTGACCAGCGCGGGCAGGAAGAGCGTCCCGTGGGTGGCGCAGCGGAAGTCGCCGTCGTCGTTGCGGCCCATCAGGCACGGCCGCGAGGCGACGCACTGCTCGAACACGTGCCGGACGGGGTCGACCCCGATCACCTCGGCGGCCTCGGCGTCGGTGAGGCGCATGTTGAGGAAGCCCTCGCCGCGCAGGGAGTTGAGCAGGAAGCGGTTCTGGGCCACGGTCAGCAGGACGGACATCGGGTCGGACAGCTCGGACTTCACCCGCAGCCCCAGCACGACGTCCTGGAGGTGCCGGCCGTCCAGCGAGTAGATCGAGGTGTCGGGGGTGCCGAACTTGTCGGTGAAGTACTCCCGGGTGCGCGAGCGGCCCCCCTCGCAGATGGCGAGCACGTGGTCCCCGGCCAGCTCCTCCCGCTGCTCGGCCGGGTCGAAGTTGGCGGGGACGAGCCGGATCCGGTCGGCCTTCTCGTTCGCCAACTCCAGCAGCACGTCCTCGATGTAGGCGATCCGGATGTTGCGCGGGGCGAAGCCGCGCACCGAGTCCGGCCCGGCCGGCCACATCTCGGAGTAGGCGTCGGCGCCGAACAGGCGCTCCTGGACCTCCTCGGGGAGGTTCAGGTACTGGCGGCTCTGGACGGTCACGACCTGCTGGCGCCGGACGTTGCCCTGTGCCTGGGTCTTCCAGACGACCCGGGAGCCGTCCTGGACCCAGCGGCCCTCGTACACCGTGACGGCCACCCGCCGGCCCAGCAGGTGCTCCAGCAGCAGGGCGAAGCCCAGCCCCACCGGGCCGCCGCCCGAGACGGTGACGTGCAGCACCGGCTCGGCGGCCGCGGGGGCCACCAGCTCGGTGATCGTCTCCATCGCGTCGGTGATCTCGAAGCGGAAGACCTCGCCGCCGATCGTGATCACGTCGCCGGACACCAGGACGTGGGAGGTCACCCGACTGCCGTTGACCAGCGTCCCGTTGCGGCTTCCCCGGTCGTACAGCACATAGCGGCCGGCCTCCCGCAGCACCTCCGCGTGCAGGCGGGAGGCGCTTCCGCTGGTGATCCCCACGCTGCTGTCGCTGCTGCGGCCGAAGGTGACCGGCCGTTCGCCGACCGGGAACCGCCGCCCGGTCAGGGGCCCCTCGCGTCCGATGATCGCAGCTGGCATGAGCACTCCGCTCCTTGGGTCTGTCGGTACTCGTCCTCGACCGGCGGCCGGCCTGGGGCCGCCGAATCGCCTCTCGCCAACGTCGGTGCTGCGGACAGGGATCGGGGCGGGCGGGGATCGGGTCCGGTGGCCGGACGCGGGGCGGCCGGCGGATCGGCCAGCAGCGGGGCGGGGCAAACAGCGGGAGTGGGCTCAGCAGCGGCGTCGGGGCCGGCAGCGGGGGTGGGCTCAGGGGCGGAGGCGGTTCACCCTGCGGCGTTGTTCCTCGGAGGGGTCGGCCCGGACGGCCGCCCGATCCGCTCCGGCCGTGCGGGCGCCACCCCGCCGACGCGCACCGTCCCGGACATCGACAACCCAACCCAGACAGTCATGGCCCCCACGCCCGTCACTCCGTGTGTCAATCGGTGGGCTCCAGGTTGTCGTCACGGGCAGCCGCGCGCAAGGCCGTGACGCCGGAAGTTGCCGATCAGTTGCACGGCGGTGTTCCGGCGGAGACGCCGGTCAGCGGTTCCGCCGCCCGCTCGGCGCACGGAGGCCCGGCGGCGTGCGGGAGCGCTCGCGTACGCCCCTTCGGCACTCCTGCGCGCGCACCCCGCCCGGCTCCTCCCCGCCGGTCAGGCCTTCTTGACCACGCTCGACTTGAGCTGCATCGGCCCGAAGCCGTCGATCCGGCAGTCGATGTCGTGGCCGTCGACCCCGTCGACCAGCCGGATGTTGCGCACCTTGGTCCCCGCCTTGATCCCCGAGGGGCTGCCCTTGACCTTGAGGGCCTTGACGACGGTCACCGTGTCGCCGTCGGCCAGCACGTTGCCGACGGCGTCCTTGACCACCCGCTCCCCGGAGGCACCCGCGGCGCCCGCGGCGCCGGCGTCCTCCGCGGCGCCCTCGGCGGCCACCCATTCGTTGCCGCACTCGGGGCAGACCATCAGGGCGTTCATCTCGTAGGTGTACTCGCTGGAGCACTCGGGGCAGGGGGGAAGGTTCTCACTCACCCGGGCAGAGTATCCGAATCCGGACACCCGCCCCGCTCGGTGCGCAGCGGACCCCCGCTGCGACGGCGACCGGCTCGCTCACCCCCGCCCGGCCACCCGCGCACCCCGCACCCGCTCACCCGCGGCCGGCCTGACAGCTGTGCAGGAAGTGGTGCAGAAGGGCGGGCGGGGCGGGGAACGGCGTGTGGCCGGCCGGGAGGTGGTGCCAGCTGACCGGATGGCCCCAGCCGAGCAGGGTGTCCCGGACCAGGGCGCCGGCCGCGGGCGGGATCACCCAGTCGTCGGCGCCGTGGGCGATCCAGACCGGGGTGGCCGCGTTCGCCGCGGTCCGGCGCTCCGCCAGGTGCGCGGCCAGGCCGGCCGGCAGGTACGGGGCGCTGAGGGCGAGGCCGGCCAGCGGGGCCGGGTGGAGCAGACAGGTCACCAGGGCCATCACCGCGCCCTGCGAGAAGCCGGCCAGCAGGACCCGGCCCGCGCCGGTACGGCTGGTCTCGGCGTCCACCACCTCGCGCAGCCGCTCGGCCATGGCGAGGACGTCCGGCAGGCCGATCCGGTCCAGGCGGAAGACGCTCTGCGGGAACCAGGCGCGCACCAGGCGGCCACCGCCGAGCCCGCCCGGCTGCTGGGGCGCGCACGGGAACAGCCCCCGCGGGGGCCGGCCCGGCGGGCCGAGCAGCCGGGCCGTCGGGATCAGGGCGGACGGCTCCTGGCCCATGCCGTGCAGCCAGATCACGCTTGCGGGCGGCTCGTCCGCGTAGTGCGGCGGTCCGAGGGAGAGCTCGACGACGTCCAGCACGTGCTCAGCCCCGGGCCGCCGCGAGGAGCCCCGACCGGTCGGCCGGGTCGGCCGGGTCGGCCTCCCAGAAGGACTCCACCGTCGCGCCGACGGGTGTGACCACGCCCGTCCCGGTGATGACGATCCGACTGTCCACGCTGGCTCCCCTTCACGATGTCGATGGGCGCGGAGCACTCCAGGGCGGCGCGGCGGGCGGGTCGGCCGAGGACCTCCCCGACCCGCCCGCCGCCACCGCCCCCGTGGGGTCAGGCCGCGTGCATGACGTCGTACTTGGCCGCCTCGACGAACTGCGGCGCCCACTTGCGCTTCTGCCAGAGGCAGTACCGGTTGAGCAGGTCGGCGAACACGCCCATCGGACGCCGGAAGTCGACGATCACGATGATCCGCGGCTCCTCGCTCTCGTTGATCACCTCGTGCTCGTGCGAGACGTCGAGGACGGTGCCCTCGCCCTCCCGCCAGGTGTAGTAGTCCCGCTCCAGCCGGATCCGGGGCGGGTTGTCCTTGGGTATCCGCACGCCCAGGTGGTAGCGCAGGATCCCCGCGTACGGGTCCCGGTGCGCGGGCAGCGGGACCTTCGGGTCGAGGATGGAGACGAAGGCGTTGACGACGTTGGGCGTGGACTCCGCGAAGGCGAGCAGCGACGGCAGCTCGGTACGGGCCAGCTCGTTCGGCCGGCCGAACATGTACGCGTAGTACAGCTTCCAGTCCTCCGACACCTGGGCGGCCCGGACCGGGTCGAAGGTGCCGTACTTCGGGATGTTCCTGGTCTTCAGCAGCGCGTCGACCTCGGCCTGGAGGGTCGGGAAGACCGTCTCCAGCTTCCGCACCGCCGGGAAGACGGTGCGCGAGGGGATGATCCGCGGCCGGCTGTCGCCCGCCGCGCGCAGGAAGACCCAGTTGGTGACGGCCCGCAGTCGCGCACCGTTGACGCTGGGTGAACCCTTCATGGAATGCTCCCGGTTGTCGTGGTTGGGCGTCGGTGGTTCCGATCAGAGGGAGGGGGCCGGCCGGACCTCGCCGGCCCGGGCGGACGGGAGGACCCGGCCCGCGACGTACCGGCCGGTGCCGATCCCGCCCATCAGCAGCACCCAGCCGGCCACCGGCAGTGCGGTGAGCAGGCTGCCGACGAGCAGCGGGCCGACGGCGCTCTGGGTGGCCTCGCCGACCACGCAGGCGCTCTGGTAGAAGCCGTGCTCGCCCTCGGCGGCGAGGGTCGCGGACAGCCCCCACTCGCCGGCGGCCTCCAGCAGCTCACCCACCGTCAGCGCGATCGTCGCGGTGACCAGCACGGCCACCTGGACGGCGGTCGGCACATGGCTGACCAGGCCCAGCAGCACGCAGCAGGACGCCGTCCAGACGGCCGAGCCCCGGAAACACCGCAGCGCTCCCTCGGTGGTCGTGGCGAGCCGGCTCACCGGGATCTGGCCGCCGATCGTGATCAGGGTGTTGATCATGAACAGCCACCCCATCGCGGACACCGGGACGTCGGTGTGCTCGGTGATCCACAGCGGCAGCACGGTGGTGAGCAGCGTGGTGTGCACGGTGAGGATGGCCGTGGAGAGCGCGAGCAGCCCGCCGCTGCGCCGCTCGCGCGGCCGGCCCGCGGCGTCCCCGCCGTCCCGCCCGGCCGCGGTGGCGGCCGCCGGTGCGGGCCGGGCGCCGAGCGGCGTCAGCAGGAAGCAGACGGCCATCAGCACGTAGACGCCGCCGATCACCCCGTAGGCCAGGGCGTACCCGGAGGCGGAGTTCGCCGACAACAGCCGCACCGCCACCAGCGCACCCAGCGCGAAGCCGACGTTGGTGACGGTGCGCGCCCAGGCGAGCCCCTTCACCCCGCTGCCGGCCGCGCCCGCGATCAGGCCCCGGCGCACCACGTTGCCGGCGCTGTCGAAGCCGCCGGCCGCGCAGAGCACCAGCATCAGCAGCCACGGGGTGTGCACCTGACCGGTGAGCGGCACCAGGACGGCCGTGCAGACGGCGGACAGCGCCCCCGCCTGCCGGCCCAGACCGCGGTCGATCAGCGCCCCGACCGGGAACGCCACCGCGACCGACGCCGCGCCCCACAGCGAGAGCGCCGTCGACGCGGCCAGCGTCCCCAGCCCGGCCGTCTTCAGCAGGTAGACCATCACGGTGGCGAGGAAGGTGCCCTTGCCGACGGACAGCACCAGGGTGGCGGCCAGCAGCCCGCCGGTGCCCTCCGGCGGGCGCGCGCCGAGGAGGGCGGCTAGTCGACGGCGCACAGTCCGCCCCGGCCCGCCTGCCACACCCGGGTGACGCCGTCCGGCGCCTCGATGTGGAACCGCATCTGCGCCAGGCACTGGTCGATGGTCTTCAGCATGCCGGCGTGGTCCGGCGCGCTGCCGCGCAGCAGGTCCATCCAGAGCGTGCCGCCCTCCGGAGCCAGCGTGCTGCCCACCGGGAACCGCGCGAGGTGGTCGATCACCCCCGGCTCCCGGAGGACCGCGTCCACGCCCTCGACCCGGCGCAGCACCCCGCCCTCCAGCGGCGGGTTGTTGAAGAACTGGAACTCGACGGTGTCCGAGCGCGCGGGCGCGACCGTGCCCACCGGCAGGCCGCAGGCCACCGCGATGCCGAGGGCCAGCCAGTCCGCCCCGGTCACCCGGCCGTACAGCTCGCTCTTGTACCCGCCGATGCGGCCGTTGACCTCGATCAGCCGCGGGCCGTCGGCGGTGAGCTTGACCTCGCTGTGGACCAGTCCGCGCCGCACGCCCAGCGCCCGGACGGCGTCCGCGGCCAGCCGGGCGATCGCGTCCAGCTCCGCCTCCGGCAGGTGCGAGGGGAAGAACGCGCCCACCTCGCGGAACGGGGTGATCATCGGCAGCTTGCCGCTGATCGCGAGGGTCTGCACCCGGCCGTCCTCCACCAGCCCCTCGACGGAGACGTAGTCGGCGAAGTCGCCCTCGCCGCGGCCGACCAGGAACTCCTCGACCACGAACGGGCGCTCGGGGGTGGGCACCAGGCCGACCGGCAGGGCGCCGGGCTCCGGCACGAAGTAGGTGTCGCGGCTGCCCTGGCTGCGCACCGGCTTGACCACCACCGGGCCGTTCCGGGCCGCGAGTTCGGCCAGCAGGGCGTCCCGGTCGGTGACCACGGTGCAGCGGACGGCGTCCACCCCGGCCTCGGCCAGCCGCCGCCGCTGGGCCCACTTGTCGGTGAGCAGGGTGACGGTGTCGGGGTCGTGGAAGGACAGGCCCAGTCCGTCGCCGATCTCGGAGATCAGCGGGACCATGGCCTCACTGAAGGTCGTGACGCCGGCCGGGTGATGGGCCCGCAGCTGTTCGACCGTCCGGCCCGGGGCCTGCGGGTCGCAGGCGAGGACCGGGCCGAGGGCCGCGCACTCCGCCAGCTCCGCCTCGCCGAGCGCGCCGGCCAGGGCCACGAAGACCGGGGTCTGCCCGCAGGCGTCCGCGGCCGCGGCGATCTCGGCAGGCCTGACGGCCGCGCCCGGGACGATGGCAACTACCACACTGGTCATGACTCACTCACACTCGTCGGGACGGACTCGTCGGGACGGATCAGGTACACGCGGTCCTTGAGCTCCTCGATGCGCAGCTGGTCGCGCCGCACGGCGTCCATCGTGGAGCCGTGCAGGAAGATCCTCATGGTGCTGGAGTAGAGGTCCACGGTCGGGCGTATCCGCCCGCCCGGCTCGATCTTGAGGTTGAGCCCGAACACCGTCTCCAGGCCGGTGAGTTCGGCCACCACCTGCTGGTCGGCGCCGGTCACCACGCCGGACAGCCCGGTGGAGGTGGTGGAGCAGACGCCCTGGCCGCGCAGGGTATAGCGGCGGCCCGCGTACTCGGTCAGGAAGCGCGCCGGGTCGAGGTAGGCGAGCGCGGTCAGGGTGGCCTGGTTGCCGCCCGCGCACGCGTCGTGGAAGCCCGGGTGCATGTTCCCGGCGATCCGCGAGCCGACCTCCACCAGGGCGGGGCCGTCGGGGGTGAGGATGACCTCCGCGTGCGTCGGGCCGTAGTCGACCCCGAGCGCGGTCAGCGACCGGTCCACGTAGTCGATCAGGGCCGGCGCCGGGCCCTCGTCGGCGCCCAGCAGGTGCTCCCAGTCGTAGATGTTGCGGCCGTTGGGCAGCAGCCGCTTGTGGTACATCCACACCCCGCAGACGTAGCGCCGGCCGCCGTACGACACCATGTCGACGACGTACTCCGCGCCGTGCAGGTACGACTGGACCAGCGCCTCCCGGTTGGTCTCGCAGTAGATCGTGTCCGAGGAGAGGACGGCCTCGGCGGCCGCCCGCACCTCGTCGGCGTCGGCGCAGATGAACACGCCGTCGCCGGCGGCGGACTTGAGCGGCTTCACCACCACGGGGTAGGCCGCGGCGCGCTGCGCCCAGCCGACCAGGTCCGCCACCTCGCCGCTCTTGAACTGCTCGGCGCAGCGCAGCCCGGCCGCCCGCAGCGTCTCGATCATCAGGTACTTGTCCCGCCGGGCCTCGGAGAGCAGGGTTCCGTTGGTCGGCACGCCGAGCCGCTCCGACAGGGTGTCGGCGAGCGTCACCCCGGGCTCCTGGCCGGCCAGCACGCACACCGGCTCGTACTTGGACAGCAGTTCGACGGTCGTGTCGACGTCCTCGTGGACGATGTTCGCCAGGTAGTCGCCCAGGTCGGGAGCCGGCATCGAGGGCATGAACTCGGGTGTGCTCTGCACGTGCACCGTCTCGGCGCCCAGCGCGATGAACTCGGGCGGGAGGTACTTGCCCGAGGTGTAGGCATCGACCAGCACCACCACCGGTTTGTTGCGTGACAACGGAACTCCTCGTGCTCCTCGTGCTGTTGGTCCGACGGGCGGATCGGGCTCCGCGGCTGTCAGGTGGCCGAGAAACCCCCGTCGACGAAGATGGTCTGGCCGGTCACGTAGGACGAGGCCGCGCTCGCCAGGAAGACCGCGACCCCGGTGAAGTCGCCCAGTTCGCTGTTGCGTCCGGCCATCGTGCGGCGCGCCATGGCCTCCGTCCGGACCGGGTCCCGGAAGACGGCCTCGTTCAGGGGGGTGTGGACGAAGCCCGGCGCGATGGCGTTGACGCAGACGCCGCGCGCCGACCAGGCCTCCGCCTGGGAGCGGGTCAGTGCGGTCAGCGCGGCCTTGGACACCCCGTAGGCGCCGCTGTTGCCGAACGCCCGGACGGCCTGCTGGGAGGCGATGTTGATGATCCGTCCCCAGCCCTTCTCGGCCATCCGCGGGCCGAATCGCTGGCCGAGCACGAACGGCGCGTCCAGGTTGGTGCGCAGCGTGCGGTCCCAGTCGGACTCGGTCAACTCCTCCAGCGGGGGGCGGATGTTGACCCCGGCCGAGTTGACCAGGATGTCCGGGGCGCCGTACTGCTCCAGCAGGGTGTCGGCGAGCTGGTGCGTGGCGTCGCGGTCGCCCAGGTCGGCGTCGATCCAGTCGGCGGTGCCGCCCTCGGCGCGCAGCGTGCGGACCGCCTCCGCCAGCGGGTCGGCGCGGCGCGCGGTGAGGACCACCGCGGCGCCGGCCCGGCTCAGGGCCGAGGCGATCGCCAGTCCGATTCCGGAACTTCCTCCGGTGACGAGGGCCTGACGGCCCTTCAGGGAGAACAGGTCGTCGATGAACGCGTCCAACGGTGGCTCCTTCGAAGGTGGCGGGACTCGCGGACGGGCGGGTACTGCGCCCGGCCGGGCCGGAGGCCCCCCGCGCACCGACCGCCGGCCTCAGGCCCGCTGGCGGGTGGGGCGAAGGCGGATGTCGTCGAGGTGGACGTGCTTCGGGCGACCGATCGCGAACCCGATGACGTCGGCGACGTCCTCGGGCGTCAACAGCGGCCCGTTCTCCTCGGCGATGGCCTCGAACCACGCGGCATCGTACCCGGCGGCGGCCTGGAATCCGGAGCGGACGAAGCCCGGTTCGACCAGGGTCACCCGGATGTTGTGCGTGCACACCTCCTGGCGCAGCGCCTCGACCAGCGAGTGCACGGCGAACTTGGTCGAGCCGTACACCGGGTTGGCCGCCGATACCTGCCGGCCGACGGTGGAGCCGATGACCACGAGGTCCCGCACCCGGGCTCCGCCGTCCGCCTCCGCCTGCTTGACGAACTCGGCGGCGCAGGCCCGCAGTTGTCGCAGCACGGCGAGGTAGTTCGCCTGGACGAGCTCCTCCCACCTGGAGGGGTCGGAGCCCAGGACCGTCCCGGGCAGGCCGAGCCCCGCGGAGGCGACGAAGATGTCGGCCGGCCCCCACTCCCGCTCGGCCGCGGCGAGCAGCTCCTCGGTGTGGCCGGGCGCGGTGATGTCGCCGGCGAACGGGACGATGCGGCCCGGCCCGTCGCCCGGCGCGCCCGACTCGCCCAGCTCGCCCGACTCGCCTGCGGGTTCGGCGAGTTCGGCGAGTCGTTCGGCGTTCCGCCCGGCGGCCACCACGTGGACGCCCCGGCGGGCGAGGTGGCGGGTGACGGCCCGTCCGATCCCGGAGGAGGCCCCGGTGACGACGGCGATGCGTCCCTCTGTCATGTCGTACCCCTACTTCTCTGCGGCGAGGGAGAACTCGCCCTGGTCGATCAGGCCGGTGAAGTACTTGTGCAGCCAGCCGCGTTCGGGCGCGGGGAACTCCACGTCGAGGTGGGCGAGCAGGCGCCTGGTGCGGGTGTGGTCGTACCGGACGTTGCGTTCGGGCCGGCTCGCCCAGAAGTGCGCCAGGACGACCTGCTCGTCGCGATCCCCGAGGTAGCGCCCGAACAGCGAGGCGAAGTCGGCGGCCTCGTCCTGCTCCAGCGTGCAGCCGAGCTCGCGCAGGACGGTGAAGACGTCCTCGTAGCCGACCTCGTGGTGGGTGTCGACGTGGAAGGTGCCGCCGCGCACCCGTTCGCTGCGGGAGATCTCCAGGATGCCCTCGGCCACCAGGTCCACCGGGCTGAGCGCCAGGGTCCGGGCGCCGACCCGGGGCACCCTGCCGATCCGGACGGCGGCGCGCAGGAGTTGGACCAGCCGGTTGTCACCGCCGTTGCGCTGGAAGCGGCCGGACACCGAGTGCCCGGAGACGTTGCCGGAGCGGTAGATGAACCCGGAGCCGCCGGCCGCGACGAACGCGTGGACCAGGCGCTCCGCGTCGAACTTGCTGCGCTCGTACTCGTTGAGGAACCGCTGGCCGACGTTCAGGCTCTCCTCGGAGAAGACCGCCGCGGCGCCCTCCGGGCCGCTGCCGGACACCGCGAGGGTGGAGGCGTAGTGCAGGTCCTTGGGCCGGCCGGTGGACGCCAGCCGGATCAGTGCCCGCAGGGGCTCGATGTTCAGCCGGTCGAAGGTGTCGCGGTCGCCGAACAGCCGGGTGTCGGCGGCGAGGTGGTAGATCGCGCCGACCTCGCGGCGCAGCCGCTCGTGCTCCTCCTCCGCGAGGCCGAAGCCGGGCTCGGCGAGGTCCCCGGCCAGCACCGTGAAGCGGCCGGCGTACCGGTCCAGGTCCTCGCCCGGCAGGTGCCAGGCGTAGGCGTCCCGCAGCCGCTCGGCGGCGGGCCGGCCGTCCCGGCCGCGGACCAGGCAGTGCACGTGGCCCGTGGTGCGGGTGAGCAGCAGGTGCAGCAGGTGCGCGCCGATGAAGCCGGTGGCGCCGGTCAGCAGCACGCTGTCGTACTCGCGGACCGAGCCGGCCGGGGGTTCGCAGTGCAGGGCGCGCGGCACCTGGGCGAGCAGTCCGGTGCTGGAGCCGTGCTCCACCACGAACTGCCCCTCGCCCGGGGGGAGTCCGGCGACCTCCAGGAGGTGCGCGCGGGTGGCGCGGGCCAGTGCGAGCATCTGCTCGGGGTCGTGCCGCCCCGGCGGGTAGGACAGGTCGGCGACCAGCTGCCCGTCGTGGACGCGGGCGGTGAGCTTGAGGGCGTGGCCGCGGTCGTTGAGCGGTCCGCGCACCGGGCCGAGCTGCTGGCGCGACGGGGCCAGGTGCAGGTCGTCGCCGTGCGGCAGGGCCAGCGCCCCGAGGTAGTTGAAGCACACGTCGGTGCGCTGCGGCCGGTCGTGCAGGCCGTACGCGACGCCGTAGCGGGGGATGTCGGCCAGGGCCGCCGCGGCGGCCTTGCCGGTGGCGGCCGCGTCGTCGGCGACGGTGTCGATCCGGACGGGGAAGGTCGAGGTGAACCAGCCCACCACCCGGGAGACCTCGACGGACTCGTCGAGGGAGACCCGGCCGTGGCTCTCCACGTCCACCACGATCTCGTCGGTGCCGCGTCGGCGGGAGAGCGCCTGGGCGAAGGAGCCGAGCAGGGCCGCCTGCGGGGGCATGCCGGTGCTCGCCGCCGCCGCGCGGGCCAGGGTGGCGGTCTCGGCGCGGGAGAGCCGGAACCAGACTGCCTGGGCGTCCCCCTCCCGGTTGTCGTCGGCCGGGGAGCGGCTCGGCACCGTGGGGAACCGGCCGAGGTCCTCCCAGTGCGCCAGGTCCGGCCGCAGGGCGGGGGCCTGGGCGCGCAGATGGGTGGCCCAGGCGCCGAAGTCGGTCGGGGACGCCGCGGTGCCGGGGGCGGCGCCGCGGATCCGCTCGCTGTAGCAGCGGCTGAGGTCGTTGACCACGATGCGCCAGGAGACGGCGTCGACGGCCAGGTGGTGGCCGACGAGCAGGAGGTGGGCCCGGGTGGGGCCGAGGAAGAGGTGGGCCCGGAAGAGCGTGCCGTCGGCGATCCGGATCAGGGACTGCCGGTCGGCGGCGGTGTCCCGGATGTGCCGGGCGGCCGCCGCCTCGTCCGCGGGCAGGGCGGAGGTGGTGAACACCGCCGGGGGGTCGACGGCCACCCGGCGGTGGCCGCCGCCGGGTTCGGGCCGGAAGGCGGTGTGCAGCAGGGGGTGCAGGGCGACCACGTCCGCCACGGCGGCGGCCAGTTCGGCGGGCCGCACGGACCGGTCGGCGTCCAGCAGCAGGGCCTGGTTCCACTGGTCGGGCTGGGCGAACTCCTGCCGGAAGAACCACTCCTGGGCCGGCGACAGCGCGGTGTCGTCCGCCGGGGCCGGGCCCGGGCCCGGTCCGCGGTGGGCGCCAGGGCCGGGTTCGGTGGCCGCCCGGCCGGCCCGCAGCCGGGCGGCCAGCGCCGCCGCGGTGGGCTCGGCCAGGAAGGCGGCGGCCGAGACCCGGTGGCCCCTGGCCTGGAGGTCCGCGATGACCTGGATGGCGTCGATGGAGTTGCCGCCGACCAGGGTGAAGTCGTCGTGGACGCCGAAGTCGTCGTGGCCGAGCTGGCGCCGCCAGGCCTCGCACACCTCGGCGAGCAGCGGGTCGTCGGTGGCGCGGGCCTGCTCGGTGCGGTCGGCCAGCCGGCTCTCGATCAGGCCGCGCAGCGCGCCCTGGTCGGTCTTCCCGTTGCCGGTGCGGGGGAAGGCCTCGAACACCTCGATCCGGTAGGGGATCATGTACGAGGGCAGGATCTCGCGCAACTGCTCCCGCAGGTCGGCGGAGGGGCCGTCCGCGTCGGCCCGGGCGGCGACGGCGGCGACCAGTCTGGTCCGCTCCCCGGGGAGCAGCAGGACGAGGGCGTCGGCCACGGCCGGCAGCCGGCGCAGCCCGGCCTCGACGTGGCCGAGCTCCACCCGGTAGCCGCCGACCTTGACCTGCCGGTCGCCGCGGCCGAGGAACTCCAGGACGCCCCGGGCGTCGGCGCGCACCCGGTCGCCCGTGCGGTAGGCGCGGCCGGTGCCGGGGACGGCGGCGTCGAGCTCGTCGGTGAAGGCCGCCGCGGTGGCCTGCGGGTTCGCCCGGTAGCCGAGTGCCACCGAGGGCCCGGCGATGTACAGCTCGCCGGTGGCGTCCCGCTGGTGGAACACGCCGTCCGGGGTGCGGACGAAGAGCCGGCTCGTCCCCAGCGGGCTGCCGATGGGGACGGAGGCGGCGTCGCCCAGGGCGTCGAGGTCGGCCTCACCGGTGAGCAGGTGCGTCGCGACGCCGACCGTCGCCTCGGTCGGCCCGTAGTGGTTGACCAGGGTGCGGGTGACGCCGGAGGCGAGGATGCGGCGGGCGAGCGGCAGGGCCAGCAGCTCGCCGCCGAGCAGCAGGTGGCGCAGGGCGGGCCGGGAGTGCTCGTCCAGCCCGTAGGCCTGGAAGAGGACGGTCCAGTGCGAGGGGGTGGTCTTGAGGACGTCGATCCGCTCGGTCTGCAGGTAGCGGAGCAGGCCGGCGGGGTCGCGCCGGGTCGCCTCGTCCACCAGGTGCAGGGTGCCGCCGGTCCACAGGGCGAGGAAGACACCGGTGTTGCCGAGGTCGGCGGCGAGCGTGGTGACGTGCGCGTAGTGCAGCGGCTCGTCGACGGCGAGCCGGTCGAGCAGCGATTCGGTGTAGTGCCGGATGTTCCCGTGGGTGACCATGACGCCCTTGGGCACCCCGGTGGAGCCGGAGGTGAACAGCACGTACGCGGTGTCGCCCTCCTCGGGCCCGGGGCGGTCGGCCCCGTCCTCGTGCGGCGGCCGGACGTCCACGGCTTCGAACACGCCCGAGACGTCCAGCACGTCCAGTCCGCGCCGGCGCAGGTCCTCCTGGTACCGGGGCGAGCTGAGGACGAGGTCGGGGCCGGCCGCCAGGCCGCCCGTGTTCGTCGAGGCCGGCTCGGCGGGGTCGACCACCGTGTAGGCGGCGCCCGCGCCGAGCACGGCCAGCAGGGCCGCCACCGCGTCCGGCGTGCGGTCGAGGTAGACGCCGACGAGGTGGCCGCGGCCGATGCCCCGGTGGCGCAGGCGGTGGATCAGCCGACAAACCCTGTCGTCGAGTTGAGCGTAGGTCAGGTGGTCGCGACCTGCGGTGACGGCTGTTCGGTTCGGATGAGCCTTCGCGTGCGCGTGAACCAGCGCCGGGAGCATCTGCCGTAGTCCTCTGCGTGTCGACTCTTGATCGATGGACGGGCGGGGAGCCGGGATCAGCTCCAGAAGAGCAGCGGTTCCTGCGGTCCCTTGGAGGCGATGAAGGCGGCCGCGCCGACGCGGTGCTCGCCCTGGCCCGAGGTCACCGCGTGCAGCATCCGGGGGCTGAAGATGATCAGGTCGCCGGCGTCCGGGTGGATCTCGACCACCGGGGCCTCCACGGAGTCCCGCTCCAGGCCCTCGACCTCCAGGATGACCTTGGTCTCCTCCTCGGTGGGCTCCCGCAGCCACAGCTGCAGGGTGCCGCCCTCCGCCGGGACCTGGAGGTAGACGTTGGCGACCAGCTGGTTGAGCACGCCCTCGATCTCGGGGGCGTCGCTCTCCTGGTCGATCGCGTCGTTGTGCGGGTAGAACTCCGAGGTGGTCGGCTGGAACACCCGGAAGGCGCCGACGAAGCAGGCCCGGCCGCGCAGGCGCAGCAGGTTCGCCCCGGTCGGCCACAGCTCCTGGAGCTGGAGGCGGACCCGGTCGATCGGCGAGAGGTAGGGGTGGAACATCGAGCGGACGTCCTCGATCGCCGGCAGGGCCGCGTCGTGGTACTTCTTGGTCAGCTCGGTGTCCCACTTGGTGTCGATGTGCGGCATGTAGACGCGGCCGACGCTGCTGGTGTGCTGCTTGTGGTAGTTGCCGAGGGCCTGGTGGTTGATCGCCTTCTGGGCGACCTCCTTGGCGATGTCGACGGGGTAGTAGCCGCGGACGTGGATCGCGCCGATCTCGCGGTTGGCCAGCTGGAGCAGGCTCTCGGTGGTGAGCTCGTCAGCGATCTTGTTGGTCGCCGACCTGACGACCTGGGAGGTGACGGTCACGGAATGCGCTCCTTTTGGTGGACGGAAAGGGGTGTGCGGGGGTGGCGCGGTGCCTTCGGCGGTCGGGCCGGGGGAATACCGTGCATTCACCGGAAAGGCCGGCCGGGACGGCGGGCGCGCCGTCGTCGGCGGTATGTCCGGAGGTGAACAGGAGAGCCTTCTCCTTGCCCGGAGATCGGCCGGATCCTTTTCCGGGAGTACGTGGTGGTGATTGGTCAGGTGTTTTTCCGGGGGCCGCCGGAACCGGCACGGAAATCCTCGACGGCCCGCCGCACGGCCGCGGTCACGGAGCTACGCCGGCCCGCTCCGAGATGGTCGTTGCTGTACCGGGCACCGATCTCGGACGGGCTGCCGCCGGTCGGGTCCGCCAGGCGTTGCGAAAGGAAATCGAGATGCCGGTTCATGATATCGAACCCCTCCCCGAATTCCGTGTTCTGTACGAATCTTCGCTGCCGGTCGACCGCCCCGGCCCGGAACACGCTAGGTGACCGCCGTCCGGGCTGTCCAGGGAGATCGCTCTCTCCATTTCCACTCCGCGGTAATCGGCGGTCCACCGGGCGCGCCACTGCCTGTCCGATTCCTCGGCGATTACCGGATGATGGACGAACTGTCGGCGGCCGCGAAGGCGAAATGCCATGCTTTCCCGGGTGCGCCGCCCTGGCCGCGCACCGGCCGCACGGTTCGGCGCCTGAGCCGTACGGCGGTCGGGTCGCCGTACCGTGCGCAGGCGCCCGTCCCCCGATTCCTGGCGGTGCGTCATCTTCGGGCGGCGAGGCGCCCGTTCTTCTCTGTGCTGTCCGCCCCCTGACGGTCCGTCCGCTCCCGGTCAGGCCGCCGAGAGGGGTTCGAGGGTGATGGTGGTGGACCAGGGGACGGTGTCGTCCCAGCTCGGCCGGCGGTCCGCGAGCTCCGGCCGGGCCGTGACGATCACCAGCAGCGGCAGCGGGCCGGGGGTGCGGACGGCCTCGCCGAGCGAGTCCAGCACCGGGTCGTCGGAGTGGTGCAGGTCCTCCAGGACGACCACCAGCGGGTGGCCGGCCGCCGCCTGTTCGAGCGCGCTGTGCAGGCCGCCGGAGCTGTGCCCGCGCGGCTGCGCGACCCCGTCGGTGCTCCAGAGCGTCGCCACGCCGTCCCGCCGCAGGCTGTCGCCGAAGTCGGTGACCAGCCCGCTCTTCCCGGTGTGCCGGTTGCCCAGGATGGTGACCACGTGCGGCTTGCGCTTGCGCCGGACGAGCGTCAACAGGCTGATCAGCAGGTCGAGTTCGGCCGTCCGGTCGGGGGAGTTCAGGGCGCTTCCGGGGAGCTCCGGGGCGGTGGCCGGCCGCACGGTGCCCCGGCGCTCCGGGGCGGCTCCGAGCCCCGGGCCGGGCAGGGGCTCGGCGCAGTACGCGGTGCCCGGGCCGACCCCCTGCCGGTCCGGCTGGTGGCGCGGTCCGGCCGGCCGACCGGTCGTGCCCCGGGGCGCCGCGGGCAGGTCCAGCGAGGGGTCGTGCCGCAGGATCGCCCGGTAGAGGTCCTGCAGTTCCCTGCCGGGCTCCAGCCCGAACTCCTCCAGCAGCCGCGGCCGGAGCCGGCGGTAGACGCCCAGCGCCTCGACGTGCCGACCGCAGCGGTAGAGCGCCAGCATCAGCAGGTGGCACATCCGCTCGCGCGGAGCGGCCAGGGCGACTTCGGCCTCCAGCTCGGCCATCACCTCGTGGTGGCGGCCGCCCTCCAACTCGGCCTCGAAGAAGTCCTCCAGGGCGGCCATCCGGGAGTTGCGGAGCGCGGCCAGCTCCGGCCAGTCGATCCCGGTCTCGGCGAGGTCCTCCAGGACCGGTCCGCGCCAGCAGTCCAGCGCCTCCCGGAGCAGCCGGGCCGCGTCGCCCGGCGAGCCCGCGACGAGTCTGGCCCGGCCCTCCTGGACGAGCGACTGAAAGTGCGCCAGGTCGATCCGGCTGGTGTCGATCCGCAGCATGTAGCCGGGCGCGCGGCTCACCAGCTCGGCCGCACGCGGGTCGACGCGGGCGCGGGCCAGCAGCCCGCGCAGGCCCGACACGGCGTTCTGGAGCATCTTCCGCGCGGTCGGCGGGGCCTCCTGCGGCCACATCGCCTTCAGCAGCTGGGTGGTGGAGACCACCCGGTTCGCGTGCAGCAGCAGGAACCCCAGCGTGGTCCGCTGGATGACGCCGCCCAGCGGCAGCAGCCGGCCGTCGTGGACCACCTCCAGCGGTCCCAGCAGCCGGAACATCACCTGCTCGGCCGCCGGGCGCGGCGGGCGGTCCGGCAGGGGGTTCGCCGGGGTCTCCGGCGCGGGCGCCGGCCGGCCGCGGCCGGCCGGGGCGGCATGGGCCGCGTAGCTGGCCCCGGCCGGCAGGGAGCGCAGCCGCATCGGATCGGCACCGTTGTCTCGAATGTCTCGAAAGCTTTCTGAAAGGGGCATTCCGTACTCCGGTCGGATATTCGGAAAGGGTCCTCCGTGTGAGCGCCGGCCCTTGCGGTGACCGGCGCACCGTCCCCGTCGTCCTTCCACGAGGTTCGTTGTCGGCCGTCCGTACCCACCCGGTACGGGCGGCCCAAGGCTCCGCCTCACAGGGGAGTTGCCGGGACGGGCCCTTCGGTTTACCGGCACCCCGGGATTGGGCATGTGAGGCACGTCACAGTTCGTGACTGCGGGCATATGGCGAGCTTCGCGACAATTCGCCCGGTTTGGACGCGTGGGTGTTTCAGCACGCGGGAAGAGTCTCCGGGTTTGTTGCGTCCGTCACGTCGCCGGATTACGGTCCTGTCGCATGAACATGACGAACGCCTGAACAGGAACGCAGACGAAGGCGGCAGATGTCCTACAATGTTTCGTTGGCCTCGTTCGCCATGGTTGTGGGGGGAGTGGCCGTCGCCGTGGGCGTCGCCGTACGGCGCTCGGACCGGGGGGATCTTCCGCAGCCGTCGGGCTGGGCGCTCGCCGGCCGGCGGCTCGGTCCGGGCGGCACGGCCGTCCTGCTGGGCGGCACCGTCTACACCGCCTACACCGTGGTGGCCGTCCCCGGACTCACCTACGCCACCGGCGGGTTCGGGCTCTACGCGCTCGCCTACACCGTACTGCTGCAACCCGTCGCCATGGTGGTGCTCCCGCAACTGCGCCGACTGGCCGTCCGGCACGGGCTGATGACGGCGGCCGACCTGGCGCTGGTCCGGCACCGCTCGCACGCGCTGGCGCTCGCGGTCGCCCTCACCGGCATCCTGGCCGCGATGCCCTACCTGGTCCTCCAGGTGGTTGGACTCGAAGCCGTCCTGCGGGTCATGGGGATCGACCCGGGCGGCCTCGTCGGACTCCTCGGCCTCGCCGGGGTGTTCGCCGTACTGGTCCTCGTCCTGCTCCCCGGCGGACTGCGGGCCTGTTCCTGGTTCGCCCGCTTCAAGGCCGTCCTGATCTTCGGCATGCTGGCCGTGGTGCTGGTCCTGGTCACCCGGAACGTGGCCGGCCCCCGCGAGGTGTTCGAGGTGGCCGGCCGGCGGCTGTCCGCCGAGGGCCTCGGCTCGCTCACCCCGCCCGGCTCCCAGACCGCCTACCTGACGCTCGCCCTGGGATCGGTGCTCGCCCAGCTGATGTACCCGCAGGTGCTCACGGTGTCCTTCGCCGCCCGCAGCACCGACGCCCTGCGCCGCGCCGTCCTGTCGCTGCCGCTGTGGACGGCCGCGCTGGGCCTGTTCGCCTACCTCGGCTTCGTCGCGCTGGCGCTGGACGTCCGGACCCCGGTCGGGCACGCGGAACTGGCGGTGCCGATGCTGCTCCGCCGGCTCGACGCGCCCCCGGTCGAGGGACTGCTCCTCGGCGCGCTGGCGATCGCGGCGCTGCTCCCGGCCGCGGTGATGGCCATCGGGATCTCGACCCTGATGGCCCGCAACATCTACGCCGAGTACTTCAACCCCACCGCCACCCCGAAGCACGAGGTCCGCGCGGCCCGGTTCGCCGCCGTGGTGATCATCGTGGGCGCCCTCGCCTTCGCGCTCGCCCTCCACCCGCAGGACGCGATCAACCTCCACCTGCTGGGCGGGGTCTGGATCAGCCAGACCCTGCCCGCGGTCGGGCTCGCGCCGTTCACCCGCTGGTTCCACCACCGGGCCCTGCTCGCCGGCTGGGCGGGGGGCATGCTGCTGGGGACGGCGATGGTGGTCAGCGGCGGCTTCTCCTCGGTCGTCGACGTGGGCCTGGGGCTCGTCCACCTGCCCGTGTACGTCGCGGTCACGGCGCTCTGCGCCAACCTCCTCGTGGTCGTGGTCCTGACCCCGGTACTCGATCGCGTCGGTGTGCCGCGCCGGTCCGAGCCCCCGGGGGAGGAGGTCGGGGATGTCCAGCGCAGAGGCTCGCGATTCGCGGTGCGGGTCGACGGATGAGGAGCGGGGCGTGAGCCACTTTGCCCAGGCGTCCGAGGCCTTCATGGTGGCCGACCGGGGGAGCGGGCCGCCGGACCGGGAACAGCCCGGACGGCCGGAGGAGTTCGACCTGCGCGACGCCGACCGGGACGCCGCCATCGCCCACCTGTTCGCCACCCACCACCGCGGACTCCTCCGGCTGGCCTTCCTGCTCGGCGCCGACGGGGACACCGAGGACGTGGTGGCCGAGGCCTTCTACCAACTCCACCGCCGATGGGCGCGGTTGCGTTCGCCGGACGCCGCGCTGGGGTACCTCAGGGGCACCGTCTGCAACATGGCCCGGATGCGGCTGCGCCACCTCCGGGTGGTTCGCAAGCACACCCACCACATCGAGCGGCTGGAGCTGTCGGCCGAGGCCCAGGCCATCATCAGGGACGAACACCGGCTGGTGGTCAAGGCGTTGGCGGCCCTTCCGGCCCGGCAGCACCAGGTGCTGGTTCTGCGATACTGGCTCGACCTCAAGGAGGCGGAGATCGCGGAGATCATGGGTATCTCACCGGGCGCCGTGAAGTCCCATGCCTCCAGAGGGATGGCGAGGCTGAGCAGCGTCATGAAGGGAACCCAGGCATGAGCGCTTCCACCGAAGAGCGGTTGCGGACCGTTCTCGCGCATCTCGCGGCGACCGTCGATGCGCCCCCCGACGCCTACCAGCGCGCCCAACGGACGTGGAAGCGCTGCGAGGTGCGACGCCGCGCGATCATGGTCTCGACCGCGCTCGTCCTGGTCGCCGTCGCCTGCGCGATCGGCCTGTGGGCGCTGTCCGGCGCCTCCCCCGGCCAGCACGTCATCTTCGACGACCACACCCGCCGCCCCAGCACGCTCTTCCCCCCGGGCTCTCCGTAGCGCCGTCTCCCTTCTCTTCCACCTCCTCTCCTCGCCTCTCCTCAGCCGACCGCCGCCGCGAGCTCGCGGCGCTGGGCGCCGATGGCCCCCGGGTCCCACCCGGGGCGCGGGACGGAGGACAGCGGCAGCCGTGTGCAGGGGTGCCGGGGCGCGGTGAGGAGGTCGCCGACGGGCCGGTGCTCGACCGTCCGGCCGCGGTACATCACCAGGGCCTCGTCGCAGATGTAGCGCACGACCGCTGCGGGCTCCCTCGACGAGCGCCGAGAAGGTGTCGTGCCCGCCGCCGTCCGTCCCGAGCCAGTGGTCCGGGCCGGGGCCGGCGAAGCCGTTGCCGAGCTCGCCGAAGGCCGGGTCCTGCGGGGCGAGCCAGGGTGCGAACCCCGCCGCCAGGACGAACAGGCCGAGCACCACCGCGCAGATCTGACCCGCCCCGCCCGCCGGTGCCCCGCCGGTTGGTGCCCCGGCCGCCCTCCCCGGCGGCCGGGGTGCACGTGTTTCGGCCACGCCTACCGTTGCGCGCGGTGGGTGGATCGCGGTGTGCCGGGTGCCCGCTCACAGGTGGTGGACGGTGAGCCGGTCGGCCGCCGGAGCGGGCAGGGCGCAGGCCCCGATGAGCGGTCCACGGCGGACCGGGACCAGCTGAAATCCTTCCCAACTCGCCGTGGGCTCAAGGTCGTTGCCGACCAGGTCGACGCGGGCGAGGGTGCCCAGGGTGAGCCGGCCGACCTTGATCAGGGCCTCCTTGCGGACCCAGAGGTCGAGGAAGGCCGCCGCGGGATCGGGCGCCTCGGACATCCATCGGTACTCGGCCGGGGCGAGCGACCGGCGGGCCAGGGCGGGGGAGTGCCGGGCCGGGGTGGTCTCGATGTCGACGCCGAGCGGACCGGCGCCGGCCGCCGCCGCCACCAGTCCGCCCCGGGTGTGCGACCAGCCGACGGCGAGGCCCGGAACCAGCGGGATGCTCGGCCGGCCGTGCTCCGCCGGGCAGTACTCGCATTCTTGACGGATCGTCACATCCTCGGGGGCGCAGCCGAGTAGCTCGGCGGCGGCGATCCGGGCGAGTAGGTGTGCCGCCGTGAAGGTGTCCCGGTCGTCCCGGTCCGGGAGGGCGGCGGCCCGTCGGCGCTCCGCCGGGGTGAGGGCGGCGAGGGGGTCGCGCACCCGGTCCAGTACGGCCGCTGACCTGCTGGTCAGCACCAGGGTTCGGGTACGATCGGACGGGTGGTTTTCAGTGGTCTGAGCCTTCATGAATTCCCCTCTTACAGTGAATGGAATACGGAAGATCGCATTCCGATGGCGGCTCCAGTCACTCTCGATCAATCCTTGACGCAGAGGGTGAACGGCCAGCAAGATGACATCGATCCGTGACACGCGATGAAACCGAATTCTCATAGGCCCGGGGGGTCTGGTGTTACGTAGGGGTCCTGGAGTGGCGGATGCTGTCAGACGTTCGGTGGAGTTACGCCGACACGCTCCGGCGGTGACCGACCCCCTCCTGGGGAAGAGCCTGAGTTATCGGCAACTGTGGTCCCGGTCCGGCCGGCTGGCCGCCGCCCTGGTGCGGCGGGGCGTGGCCCCGGGCGACCTGGTGGTGGTGGACTCCGCCCGGTCGACCGATCTGGTGGTGGCGATGCTCGGCATCCTCCGGGCGGGTGCGGCCTACCTCCCGCTGGACACCCGGGCGCCGGCCCGGCGGGTGGCGGAGATCCTCGACGACGTCCGGGTGAAGGTGGCGGTCTCGGACGGCCGCCCGGACAGCGTGCTCGCCGACGTCGCGCCCCACCTCGACGTCCTGGCCGCCGAGCAGCCGCCGGTCACCGGCAGGTCGGTCCTCCCCGAGACGGGCGGCGACGATCCCGCCTACGCCCTGTTCACCTCGGGCTCGACCGGCCGGCCCAAGGGCGTCCTGGTGCCGCACCGGGCCGTGCTGCGGCTCGCGGTGGCGGCCAGGTTCTGCACCGTCGAGCCCGGCGACCGGGTCGCCCAGCTCTCCAGCCCGGCGTTCGACGCCACCACCTTCGAGGTCTGGAACACCCTGGTGGCCGGCGGCGAGGTGGTGGTGCTGCCGTCCGTCGCCGAGCTGGCCATGGACGAGTGGGTGGCGCTGGTGCGCCGCGAGCGGATCACCGCGATGTTCCTGACCACCTCGCTCTTCCACGCCCTCGCCCGGGAGGTGCCGGACGCCTGCTCCTCGCTCGCCACCGTGGTGGTCGGCGGCGAGCAGCTGGAGCTGCCGGCCGTGCGGCGGGTGCTCGCCGCCGGCCCGCCCGGCCGCCTGGTCAACGGCTACGGCCCCACCGAGACCACCACCTTCGCCGCCTACTTCGACTGCACCGGGCAGAGCGTCGCCGGCCTGGAACGGGTGCCGGTCGGCTACCCGCTGCAGGAGACCGAGCTGTACGTCCTGGACGAGGCGCTGCGCCCGGTGACGGCCGGCGAGGTCGGCGAACTGTGCGTCGGCGGGGCCGGGGTCGCCCTCGGCTACGTGGGCCGCCCCGAGCTCACCGCGGAGCGCTTCGTCGCGGACCCGGACGGCGGACCCGGCCTGTACCGCACCGGGGACCTCGCCCGGCAGCTGCCCTCCGGCGCCCTGGAGGTGCTGGGCCGGCGCGACCGCCAGGTCAAGCTGCGCGGGTTCCGGATCGAGCTCCCGGAGATCGAGCTGGCCGCCACGGCGACCGGACTCGTGGACGCGGCCTTCGTGGAGAAGGAGGGCGACGGCCCGTCGGCCGTGCTGGCCGGATACGTCCTCCCGGCGCCCGGCACCGACGCCGCCGCCCTGCCCGGGGAGCTCGCCGCCCGGCTCGCGGGACGGCTGCCCTCGTACATGCTGCCGCCGCGCTGGCACGTCCTGGCGCGGATCCCGTTCGGCGCGACGGGCAAGGTGGACCGCTCCGCGCTGGCCTCGGCCGTGGCGGCCGCGCCGATGGGCGCCGACCCGGCCGGACCCCTGGAGAGCGAGCTGCTGGAACTCTGTCGGCAGGTGCTCGGCGGTCGGTCACCGCGCTCCGACGACAACTTCCTCGACGCGGGCGGGAACTCCCTCGGCGCCACCCAGCTGGCCTCCCGCATTTCCCGCGTATTCGGCGTCCGGGTACGGCCGGCCGAAATTCTGCTGGCCGCCACGATGGGCGAGCTGGCCACGCGGGTGGAAGACCTCCGGACGGAAAAGAACGGCGCGGTGCCGGAATTCCCGGCCGAAAACCGCCGATAGCCGATTCCAAACCGCCGGACCGCAAGAAGATTCCCGCCAGTCCCCTTCCCTGAATGAACGGCAGGGCGGTACAGCCCTGCCCCGCGCAAGGAGAATTCGTGGATAACGGCGTTTCCACCGGCCTGTCAACGGTCGGTGAATCCGAGCTGACCGACCAGGTGCGCAAGGCGTGGGCCGAGGTGCTCGACCTGGACGACCCCGCGCAGGTCCCGCTGGACACCAACTTCCTGGAGGCAGGCGGCAGTTCACTGCTGCTGATCATGCTCTGGGAGGAGCTGCACGGGCTGACCGAGCTGCAGCTGAAGGTGTCGGACCTCTTCGAGCACAGCACGGTGCGCGGCCAGGCCCGGCTGCTGGCCGGCACCGCCACCCGGGCGCAGGCCTCGGCGGGCGCCGAACAGCGGGCGAACCTGCTCGGCCGGGTGAAGCGCGCATCATGACGAGCGACACGGACATCGCGGTCGTCGGCGTCGGGTGCCGCTATCCCGACGCCTGGACGCCCCAGCAGTTCTGGCAGAACATCGACAGCGGACGGGTGGCGATGCGCCCGCTCGGCGAGGCCGAGCTGACGGCCGCCGGCTTCACCGCCGAGCAGATGCGGGCGCCCAACTTCGTCGGCACGGCGACCTCGCTGCCGGGCGTGGACCAGTTCGCCGCCGAGTTCTTCGGCTACTCCCCGCGCGACGCCGAGCTGATGGACCCGCAGCAGCGGATCTTCCTGGAGGCCGCCTGGGAGGCCCTGGAGTCCGCCGGACACCCGCCCGACGGCGACCTGGTGCTCAGCGTCTTCGCGGGCAGTGCGGCCGGCGGCTACTCGGCCGCGCTGTTCCACGCCCACGCCAACCGGCACGGCCTGCGCTCGGCCGTCGAGGACCTCGACCTCACCGTGGGCGGGCAGCCCGACTTCCTCACCTCGCGCACCGCGTACAAGTTCGGCGCCCGCGGCCCGGCGCTGAGCCTGCAGACCGGCTGCTCCTCCTCGCTGTACGCCGTGCACTACGCGACGCTCAGCCTGCTCTCCGGCGAGTGCGACATCGCGCTGGCCGGCGGCGCCACCGTGGTGGACCCCTTCCGCGGCTATCTGCACCGACCGGACGAGGGCGTCTCCCAGGACGGCTTCTGCCGCTCCTTCTCCGCCGACTCCACCGGCACGGCCTACAGTTCCGGCATCGGCGTGGTGGTGCTGCGCCGACTCGCCGACGCACTGGCCGACGGCGACCCGGTGCTCGCCGTCCTGCGCGGCAGCGCCGTCGGCAACGACGGGCGCGACCGGATGGGCTACGTCGCCCCGAGTCCGACCGGCATCGCCGACGTGGTGGCGACCGCCCTGCAGGTGGCCGACGTACCGGCCGAGCTGATCCGCTACGTGGCCGCCCACGGCACCGCCACCCCGGTCGGCGACAACATCGAACTGCTGGCGCTCACCAAGGCGTTCCGGCGGACCACCGGCAAGAGCGGGTACTGCGGGCTCGGGTCGGTGATCACCAACATCGGGCACACCGGCGCGGCCGCCGGCATCGCCAGCTTCATCAAGGCGGTGCACGTCGCGCGGACCGGTGCGATACCGCCGCACCCGCTGTTCGACCGCCCGCGCGACCCCGAGGTGCTCGCCGACAGCCCGTTCTTCGTCACCACCAGCCCGCAGAGCTGCCCGGACCAGGACCGCCACGTCCTGGTGAACTCGCTCGGCGTCGGCGGCACCAACGCGGCCGCCGTGCTCGCCCCGCCGCCCGAGCCGACCAGGCCCGTGGCACCCGCCCGCCCGGTGGCCCGACTGGTCCTCTCCGCCCGCACCCGGGCCGAGCTGGACGAGCAGTCGCGCCGGCTGGCCGACGCGCTGGAGCGCGGCGGGACGGCCGTCCCCGACGTCGAGTACACCCTGCGCACCGGCCGCCAGGCCTTCGCCGAGCGCCGCGTGGTGACCGCGCAGCCGCAGGCGCTGAGCGCCGCGCTGCGGCTGCCCCGGCCGCCGCAGACCCGCACCGCGAAGTCCGAGCCCCGGCAGGCCCTCGTCGTCCTCCCGCCGGAGGGCGGCGCGTCCGGCGAACTGGTGCGGCGGCTGCTGGCCGCGCTCCCGGGCCACACCACGACACCGGTCGAGCCGGCCGCGAGCGACTCGCCCGACCTCTTCACCCTGCTGCCCGCCGGCGGACGTCCCGGGCCGCAGCGGCACGCCGTCGACCCGGCGGCCGGGCTGGAGGAGCAGCTGGAGGAGGCGCTGACCGCCGCTTGGCTCGCCGGGGTGACGGTCGACTGGGAGGCGCACTCCCGGGGCACCGGCCGCCGGGTGGCGCTGCCGACCTACCCGTTCACCCGCAAGCGCTACTGGGCGCTCGACCGGCTCGCCCAGGACGCCCTCACCGCCGCGCCGCCCGCCCAGGCGGGCCAGGCAGGCCAGGCGGACGGGTCGGCCGGGGACGCGCTGGAGCAGCAGCTCGCCGACCTCTGGTCGCGCACCTTCGGCGTCGAACAGGTCGGCCCCGACCAGGAGTTCGCCGCCCTCGGCGGCACCTCCCTGCTGTCCGTGCAACTCGTCCTGGACATCGAGCGCGAGCACGGCGTCCTGGTCAACTTCCAGCGCGCGGGCGGCAGTCAGGCGACCGTCCGGAAGACCGCGGCGATCATCCGCGGGCTGCGGGCCGCCGGCGGCGAGCAGGTCGACGACGGGCCGCTGGACGCCGAGGACAGCGCGTTCGTCGACGCGGACCTGCAACTGCCGCTGGTCCCCCTGGCCGCCGGCCAGGCCGCCGGGCGCGACACCCTGCTGACCGGCGCCACCGGCTACCTGGGCGCCTTCCTGCTGCACGAGCTGCTGCGCGTCACCGAGGACACGGTCTACTGCCTGGTGCGGGCCGCGGACGAGGAGGCCGGCCTGCGCCGGCTGGCCGAGGCCGCCGCCCGGCTCGGGCTGCCGGCGCCGGACCCCGCGCGGGTCCGGGCCGTCCCGGGCGATCTGCGCAGCGTCGGCGAGGCCCTGGCGGCCTACCGGGACGGGGAGTTGGCCACCCGGGTACGCCAGGTGTTCCACTGCGCCGCCAAGGTGGTGTTCACCGAGCCCTACAAGGTGCTGCGCCAGGACAACGTGCTGCCGACGGTGGCGCTGCTCAACTGGATGCGCGGACACGGCATCCGGGACTTCAGCTTCGTCTCCTCGCTGGTGGCCACCGCCCCGCTCGACGGCGGCCGGGTCCTGGAGACCAGGGACCAGCCGCTGGATCCGGAGCTCGACGCCTACGGCATCGGCAAGTGGGTCTGCGAGCGGCTGCTGGAGCGCGCGGACGCCGACGGCATGCGGGTCCGGGTGTTCCGGCCCGGCCTGATCATGGCCGCCGCCGAGTCCGGGGCCTGCAACGACAAGGACCTGATCTGGCTGACCCTGGCCAGCGGGCTGGCGGTCGGCGCACACCCTACCGACGACCGGCTGCACCCGGTGGCCCCGGTGGACCTGGTGGCCCGCGCGGTGGTCGAACTCGGCCTGGCCCGCAACTCGGTGGGCCGCGCCTACCACCTGGTGGACGACCGCTCGGTGAGCCTGCGCGGGCTGTTCGAGCAGCTCGCCGAGGCGGGCGTGCCGACCAGGCCGCTGCCCTACCCGCAGTGGCAGCAGCTGGTCGCCGACGAGGCCCGGCGCACCGGCAGCTCCGCGCTGGCCGCCACCGCCCTGCTGGAACTGGAGGGCCACGAGTACCCGGTGGACGGCATCGCCGCCCGCAACTGGACGCCCTGGCTGCGCCGGTACGGGCTGACCGCGGCCGTGAGCGGCGAGCAGCTGCGCCGCGCGCTGGCCTTCCTCGCGGAGCGCAACCCCGACCTCGGGACGCTGCTGGCCGACCTGCCTCAGGCGGCACCGGCGGCACCGACAGGAGCGGCGGAAGCGGGACAGGCGGGGGCCGCACGGGACGAGGCCGTACGAGACGACGAGGAGGACGAGACGCCATGACGGAAGCGCAGAGCACGGGCCCGCAGAGCACGGGCCCGCGGATCGCGGTGCTGGGCGCCGGCGTGATGGGCACCGGGATCGCCACCCTGGCCGTCGGCCACGGACTGCCGGTCACCCTGGTGGACGTGGACCCGGACGTGGTGGCGCAGGCGCCCGGCAAGGTCCGCGGCCAGCTGCGGCTGGCACAGATGACCGGCCGGCTGGCGCGGGACCGCACCCCCGGCGAGCTGACGGCCACCACCGAGCTCGCGGCGATCGCCGACGCCACCGTGGTCATCGAGGCGGTCACCGAACTCGCCGACCTGAAGAGCGAGGTGCTGCGCGCGGCCGCGGCCGTGGTGGCACCGGGCACCCTGCTGGTGTCCAACACCTCGGCGGTGCCGATCGACGAGCAGGCGGCCGCGCTGGAGCGCCCGCAGGACCTGGTCGGCATCCACTTCATGAACCCGCCGTACATGATCCGCACCGTCGAGGTGATCCGCGGCCCGCGCAGCGGGGACGAGGCGGTCGCCGCCACCCTGGACCTGCTGGCGGCGCTGGACCGCGACGGCGTGGTGGTCGGCGACGGCCCCGGATTCGTGATCAACCGGATCCTCCAGCGCATGATCAACGAGGCGGCCCGGATCGTCGAGGACGGCATCGCCACCCCCGAGCAGGTCGACGCGCTGTTCACCGGCTGCCTCGGCCACACCACCGGCCCGCTGGCGACCGGCGACCTGATCGGCCTGGACAACGTCGCGGACTCCCTGCGGGTCCTCGCCGAGCGCACCGGCGACGCCGGCTACCAGCCCTGCGACCTGCTGCTGAAGAAGGTCGCCGACGGCCACTGGGGCCGCAAGAACGGCCAGGGCTTCCACTCCTACGCAGCCAACTAGCCAGCCAGGAAAGGTCGATACCCATGACTGTCGAAGCCGATCGGACCGTCGAGGGCGCCATCACCGCCTTCGTCCAGGACCGCACCAAGACCGAACTCGCCCCGGACGCCGACCTGTTCGCCACCGGCCTGGTCTCCTCACTGTTCGCGATGGAGCTGCTCGTCCACCTGGAGCAGACCTTCGCCGTCACGGTGGACGGCCCGGACCTCACGCTCGACAACTTCCGTACCGTGGACGCGATGGCGGCCCTGGTGCGCCGACTCAAGGGCGAGGGCCGGTGAGAGCGGAGTCGGCCGAGGCCTGCGCCCTGGTCACCCGGCTGGTGGGCGACCAGGCCGACGACTGGGACCGCGCCGGGCGGATCCCGACCGAGGTGGTCAAGGAGCTGGCCGTCGCCGGGCTGCTCGGCGCGCAGATCCCGCCCGAGTACGGCGGCCAGGGCTTCAGCAGCGCCGTGAACGGCGAGTTCACCGCGCACGTCGGCACGCACTGCTCCTCGCTGCGCTCGCTGCTGACCTCGCACGGCATGGCGGCCTGGACGGTCCAGCGGATGGGCAGCGCCGAGCAGCGCGCGGCCTGGCTGCCCCGGCTGGCCGGCGGCTCGCTGTGCGCGGTCGCCTTCAGCGAGCCCGGGGCCGGCAGCGACCTGTCCGCGATGACCACCACCATCCGCCCGGACGGCGACGCCGTCGTGGTGGACGGCGGCAAGACCTGGATCACCGCGGCCGCCTACGCCGACCTGGTGCTGGTGTTCGGGCGCCACGGCTCCGGCGCGGCCGCCGTCCTGGTGCCCGCCGACGCGCCGGGCGTGCGCATCCGCCCGGTGCCCGAACCGATGGGCTGCCGCGCCGCCGGGCACAGCGAGGTGGCCCTGGACGGTGTCCGGGTGGACGCCGCCAACCTGCTGGGCGGGGCCGGCCTGCCGGTGGACTTCCTGGTCACCCCGGCGCTCTCCTTCGGGAGGCTGTCGGTGGCCTGGGGCTGCGTCGGGATCCTGCGGGCCTGCCTCACCGCGGCCACCCGGCACGCGCGCGGGCGGGAGCAGTTCGGCCGGCCGCTCGCCGAGCACCAGCTGGTGGCCCGCCACCTGGCCGAACTGGTGGTGGCCGAGCAGGCCGCCACCCGGTACTGCGAGCACGCCTCCCGGCTGTGGGACGAGGGCTCGCCCGAGCTGGTCAACGCGGCGGTGCTGGCCAAGCACCTGGCCGCGGGCAGCGCCGCGGCCGGCGCGAGCGCCGCCGTCCAGGTCCTGGGTTCGGCCGGGGCCCGGGACGGCTCGGCGGTGGCGCGGGCGTACCGCGACGCGAAACTCATGCAGATCATCGAGGGCAGCGACGAGATCTGTCAGCTGCTGCTCGCCAAGCACGCGGAAGCGGTGTGGTCATGACGCAGGCCCAGGCGGACGGCATCGGCATCGGCGCGGTGCACTGCGTCCTGCCCGAGACCCTCGTCCCGGTCGAGGAGCTGCCGGAGTACCCGGCGCTGGACCACGACCAGGCCGAGTTCGTCGCCGGCAGCGGGGTGCGCACCGTCGGCGTGATCGAGACGAGTGCCGCGGAGCTCGCGGCCCGCGCCTGCCGCGAGCTGCTCGCCGACCGGCCCGGCGCCGTCCCGGACACCTTCGTCCTGGTGGCACCCCGCGCGCCGGAGGTGCTGCTGAGCTCGGACGCGGCCCGGGTGCAGGCCGAGGCCAAGCTGGAGGGAGCCTTCGCCTTCACCCTGGACGGCCTGGGCTGCACCGGCTCCAGCTCGGCCTGGGCGCTCGCCCGGGACCTCCTGCTCGCCGACCCGGCCCGGCACAGCGTGCTGATCGCGCACGCCAGCCGCCCCGCGGCGCTGGACCGGGTGCGCTACCCGGTCACCGTGATCGGCGACGGCGCCTACGCGATGACGCTGGTGCGCGGCGGCCGGCCGAGGCTGCGGGCGCACCGGCAGGCCACCGACGGGACCTTCCACGACCTGTTCGAGATCGACTACCGCAGCGTGCCCTGGTACGAGTGGCGCGAGGTCTGCACCTCCCCGGACCGGTACCGCTTCGAGCTGGCGCTGCACAGCCGCAACCGGCTGGCCTCGCTGGTCGAGCAGGTCCTGGCGGACGCCGGGGTGGGCAAGGAGCGGATCGCCGCCACGCTGATGCAGAACGTCGCGGCGAGCGCCTACCGGTTCTACGAGACGCTGCTCGGCCTGCCGGTCCACCCGGTCTGCGGGGAACACCTGGCGGCGTACGGACACCTGGGCGCGATGGATGTGGTGCTCAACCTGCAGGCGCTGCTATCGCGGCGGGAGCTGACCGAGGGGGATCTGGTGCTCGTCCTGAACAACAGTCCGGTGGCGGCCTGGGCGGTGACCCTGTGGGAGGTGTGAAGTGCCTGGTCTGGGACCTGGACAACACGCTCTGGCAGGGCACCCTGCTGGAGGACGGCGAGGTGCGGTTCGCCGAGGAGCTGCGCGCCGCCGTCCTGGAGCTGGACGCCCGGGGCATCCTGCAGTCCGTCGCCAGCAAGAACGACCATGACCTGGCCTGGGCACAGCTGGAGAAGCTCGGCCTCGCCGAGTACCTGGTGGTGCCGCAGATCGGCTGGGGGCCGAAGTCGGAGTCGATCCGGCGGATCGCCGAGGAGCTGAACTTCGCCGTCTCCACCATCGCCTTCATCGACGACCAGCCGGCCGAGCGCGCCGAGGTGGCGTTCCACCTGCCGGACGTGCGCTGCTACGAGGCCGAACAGGCCCTGGAACTCACCGGGTTGGCGGAGTTCACGCCCACCCAGGTGACCGAGGACTCGGCCCGGCGCCGGCCGATGTACCAGGAGAACGCCCGCCGGGAGGCGGCGCGCAGTGAGTACTCCGGCCCCGACGAGGCGTTCCTGCGTTCGCTCGCCATCGAGATGACGATCGTGCGGGCCACCGAGGCGCAGCTCGCCCGGGTGGAGGAACTCACCCTGCGCACCAGCCAGATGAACGCCACCGGCGTGCACTACGGGGAGGACGCGCTGCGCGCGCTGCTGGCCGACCCGGGGCACGAGGTGCTGGTGGTCACCATGGCGGACCGCTTCGGCGCGCACGGCGCGGTGGGCATCGTGCTGCTGGAGAAGCACCCGGGGGTGTGGCGGCTGAAGCTGCTGGCCACCTCGTGCCGGGTGGTGTCGTTCGGCGCCGGGGCGGTGCTGCTGCGCTGGCTGACCGACCAGGCCGCGGCCGCCTCGGTCCACCTGGCGGCGGACTTCCGGCGCACCGACCGCAACCGGATCATGGAGGTGGCCTACCGCTTCGCCGGTTTCGAGGACCGGGACTGCGACTGCCTGGCCGCCCTTCCGGGGCCGGACGCCGAGGGCGTCCAGCGGCTGCACATCGAGCCGGTGGCGCAGCCGGAGCCGACCACCATGCGGCTGCACGCCCCGCAGCTGTCGCAGGCCGGACGGGAGGCGTCGTGACGGCGCTGCCGGCGGAGCACGGGCGCACACTCTACGAGTGGTTCGAGCGGTCCGCGCAGCGCACCCCCGACGCGGTCGCGGTGCACCTCGGCGGCGTCGACGTGCCCTACGGGGACCTGCACGGCTACGCCGAGGCGCTGGCCGGGCGGATCCTGCGGGAGTGCGACGGCCCGCCGCGGCGGGTGGCCCTGCTGGCCAACCGAAGCCTGGTGGCCTTCGCCGGCTACCTGGCCGTGCTGCGGCTCGGCGCGGCCGTCGTCCCGCTCAACCCGTCCTTCCCGCAGGTCCGCAACCAGCGGGTGTGCGAGCTGGCCGAGGTGGACCTGGTGCTGGCCGACGAGAGCGGACCGGGCGGCCGGCCCTGGCCGACCGGGCTTCCGGTGCCGCTGCTGAACCTGTCCGACGGCGAACTCGACACCAAGACCGACGAGTTGCCGCCCTACGCGGGCCGCCCGGAGGACGTCGCCTACATCCTGTTCACCTCGGGCTCCACCGGTACCCCCAAGGGGGTGCCGGTGCGGCACCGGAACGTCTCGCCCTACGTGGCGTACAACGTCGACCGGTACCGGGTCGGTCCGGGCTGCCGGACGTCGCACACCTTCGACCTCACCTTCGACCCCTCGGTGTTCGACCTGTTCGTCACCTGGGGCGGCGGCGCGACCCTGGTCGTCCCCGGCCCGACCGACCTGCTGACCCCGGTGGACTACCTGGTGGCCAACCGGATCACGCACTGGTTCTCGGTGCCGTCGGTGGTGTCGGTCAGCGCGGACCTGGGCAACCTGCCGGCCGGGGCCGTCGAGGGGCTGCGCCACAGCGTCTTCATCGGTGAGCCGCTCTCCTACCGGCAGGCGCGGCGCTGGCAGGAGACGGCGCCGGGCACGGTGATCGAGAACGTCTACGGGCCGACCGAACTCGCCGTCGCCTGCACCTCCCACCGGCTGCCGGCCGACCCCGCCGACTGGCCCGACACCTCCAACGACTCGGTGCCGATCGGCCCGCTCTACGGGTTCCTGGAGTACCTGCTGCTGGACGAGCAGGGCCGACCGGGCGACGAGGGCGAGCTGTGCGTCCGCGGCGCGCAGCGCTTCGACGGCTACCTGGACCCGGCCGACAACGCCGACCGGTTCCTCGCCCACGAGCAGGGCCGCACCACCGGGTACGACGGCACCGGCCCGCTGACCGCGGCGCACTACTACCGCACTGGCGACCGGGTGCGCTTCGAGCCGGCCGGACTGGTGCACCTCGGCCGGCTGGACAACCAACTGAAGATCCGCGGCTACCGGGTCGAACTCGGGGAGATCGAGGCGGTCCTGTGCCGCCACCCCGAGGTCGTCCAGGCGGTCGTGGTGCCGGTGCGGCCGGGCCCGGACTCCGGTGCGGGCGGGCAGATCGAGCTGGTCGGCTACTACACCGGCGCCGAGCAGGAGCCGCGCGAGCTGGTGCGGTGGCTGCGCAAGCGGCTGCCCATGCACATGGTGCCGCGGCGCTTCCACCGGCTCGACGCCCTGCCCCTGAACCCGAACGGCAAGACGGACCGCGGCGCGCTGCGCGATCTGGCCCTCCAGGGCTGAGGCCGCTCGGACCCGCCCCGGCCGGCACCGCCCCGGCCGGCACCGCTCCGCCCGGACCCACCGCTCCGCCCGTGTGCACACCGCTCCGCCCGTGCACACCGCTACCGCTTGCCCCGAACACCGCGTCCCCCCGCACCCGCAGAGAACTGAGAGCTGAGAACGAATGGCCTCCCTGAAAGAGCTGATCCCCCCGCCGGGCCCGATCCGGGTGCTCTGCCTGAGCCATGTGTCGAAGACGGCGGCGCACGGCATCCTGATGTCCGTCGCGGTCCTCTACTTCACCCGCACCGTGCACATCGAGGCCGACCGGGTGGGCCTGGCCCTGAGCGTCGGCGCGGTGGTCGGCATGCTGGCCGCCGTCCCGGCGGGGCGGCTGGCCGACTCGGTGGGGCCGCGCAACACCACGGTGGTGCTGCTCTGCCTGATGGGCGTGTTCGTCTGCGGCTACCCGCTGGTCGGGGACTTCACCGGACTGCTGGCCATCAGCGCGCTGGTCCTGGCCGTCGAGTCGTCGGTGGACGCCTCGGTCGGCGCGCTGATCGCCGGGCTGATCCCGGCCGACGAGCGGGTGACCGCCGTCTCGTACATGCGGGCGGCGGCCAACCTCAGTGTGGCGATCGGTGCCGCGGCCGGCGCGATCGGCCTCTACCTGGACACCCACGCCGCCTACCTGACACTGCTGTTCGGCGCCGGCGCGCTGTTCGTGGTCGCCGGGATCGCGTACCTGTCGGTGCCGCGGGTGGAGCCGGCGCCGGCCGAGGAGGCCGAGGGCCCGATCTGGCCGGTGCTGCGGGACGCGCCGTTCGCGGCGGTGGCGCTCACCAACAGCGTCCTGATCATGAACTCCGGGGTGCTGATCGTCGCGCTGCCGATCTGGATCTCGGAGCACACCGACGCGCCGGCCTGGCTCTTCCCGCTGGTCGTGATCATCAACGCCGCCTCGGTGGTGTTCTTCCAGGTCCGGGTGAGCAAGGGCACCGAGGACGTGCCGGGCGGCGCCCGGGCGATGCGGATCTCGGGCTTCCTGCTGGCCGGCTGCTGCGCGCTGTTCGCGCTGGCCGGCGGCCGCTCCCCCTGGCTGGCGGTGCTGGTGCTGGTGCTCGGCGCGATGATCCACGTGATCGGCGAGATGCTGCACGCGGCCGGCTCCTGGTCGCTCAGCTTCGGCCTGGCACCCGACCACGCCCAGGGCCAGTACCAGGGCATGTTCGCCATGTCGACCCAGCTCGGCTCGATGATCACCCCGGTGCTGGCCACCGTCCTGCTCACCCGCTTCGGTGCCTCCGGCTGGCTGGTGTTCGCCGTGCTGTTCGCGGTGACCGGCGCCCTGGTACCGAGCGCCGCCCGCTGGGCCCAGCGCACCCGCAAGCCGGCCGCCGTCGCGGTCGCAGAAGGCCAGGGAGGGATCGCCTGATGGACCTGAGTCTGTTCTACTTCGCCGACGACAGCCGCGAGAACGGCGCCGACCGCTACCAACTCCTGTTGGACGGTGCCCGGTTCGCGGACGAGAACGGCTTCACCGCGGTCTGGACGCCCGAACGGCACTTCCACCCGTTCGGCGGCCTGTACCCGAACCCGGCGGTGACCGGCGCCGCGCTGGCGGCCGTCACCCGCACCATCGGGATCCGGGCCGGCAGTGTGGTCGCCCCGCTGCACCACCCGGTGCGGATCGCCGAGGAGTGGGCGGTGGTCGACAACCTCTCCGGCGGCCGGGTGGGCCTGTCCTTCGCCTCCGGCTGGCACGCGACGGACTTCGCGCTGCGCCCGGAGAACTACGCGGACCGCCGCCGTCTGACCGTGGAGTACATCGAGCAGGTCCGCGCCCTGTGGCGGGGCGAGCCGATGCGCACCCTGGACGGCGTCGGCAACGACTGCGAACTGACCGTCCACCCGCGGCCCGTCCAGCCGGAGCTGCCGGTCTGGCTGACCAGTGCCGGCGGGGTGGAGACCTTCCGCAACGCCGGTCGGGCCGGCGCCGGCGTGCTGACCCACCTGCTCGGCCAGGAGCCGGCCCAGCTCGCCGAGCGGATCGCGGCCTACCGGGAGGCCTACGCCGAGCGGCCCGGCGCCGACGGCGGACGCGGCCACGTGGTGCTGATGGTGCACGCCTTCGTCGGCGAGGACGAGGACGAGGTGCGCGAGCTGGTGCGCGAGCCGCTCACCCGCTACCTGCGCAGCTCGCTGGGGCTGCTGCTGGGCGCCCAGGTGGACGGCAAGCGGAAGATCGACCCGGCGAAACTCTCCGAGCAGGACACCGAGTTCATCGTCAACCGCTCCTTCGAGCGCTACTACGAGCACGGCGGACTGCTCGGCACCGTGGACAAACTCCGGTCCGTGGCCGCCGAGTTCGCCGAGCTGGGGGTGGACGAGATGGCCTGCCTGATCGACTTCGGCCTGCCGGGCGCCACCGTGCTCGGCGCCCTGCCGCACCTCGCCAAACTGCGCCAGGAGATCCAGGAGACCGGCGGGGCCCGGCAGACCGACGGAACCCAGGCGACCGGCGGAACCCAGGAGAGCGCGGGGGTGGCCCGATGACCGGGATCCTCGACTTCGAGACCGCCCTGCCGGCGGGCCGCATCGACGTGAAGCGGATGCACGCCGAGTCCGGGGTGCCGCTGGAGGACATCCTCGGCTGGACGCACTGCAGCGAGATCCCGGTGTTCGGCGAGGACGAGACGGCCTGGGAGCTGCTGAGCACCGCCGCGCGCCGGGTGCTGGAGCGCACCGGCGTGGCACCCGAGCGGATCGGTCAGGTCATCGTGGCCGGCTCCGGGGAGTGGGACCACCCGGCCTGGTCGCCCTCCGCGACGATCGCCCACGAGCTGGGCATCACCGGGGCGCAGTGCTTCGAGGTGGTCAACTTCTGCAACTCCCCGGCGACCGCCCTGCAGATCGCCGCGGACACCGTCGCCGCCGGGCGGGTCACCCACTCCCTGGTGCTGGTCGGCGAGCGGCTGAGCCGCAGCGTCGACTACGCCGACCCGGAGTCGGTCGCGCTGTTCAACACCGGCGACTCCGTGGTGGCCGTCCTGGTCGGCACCGAGGACCCGCAGTTCGAGCTGGTGCACTCGCGGATCCGCACCGACCCGAGCTGGCACGGCCACTACGTCGGCGAGTACGAGTACGACCGGGTGGTGGTCCGCCGCCGGGCGCGCCGGCTCAACCTGCCGCAGACCTACGTGAAGAACTACCGGGCGCTCGCCGAGCAGACCCTCACCGCGCTCGGCCGCGGCGTCGAGGACGTCGGCTGGTTCCTGATGAACCACATGGACCGGCGGGTGCACGAGCGGGTGCTGACCTCGCTCGGCATCCCGGTCGAGCGCAGCGTCTTCAACTACCACCGGCTGGGCCACATGGGCGGCGGCGACACCTTCCTCGCCCTGGCCGACCTACAGGCCGAACAGCGGCTGCGCAGCGGCGACCTGGTGCTGCTGGCGACCAGCGGCACCGGCTTCAGCTGGGGCGTCACCGCCCTGATCCACCGATGACCCGCGCGGCGGCCACCCCTGCACCGGCGACCCGCGCAGCGGCCGCCCGCCCGGACGACGACTCACCGACGACCCACCGACCCGGCATCAGATCCGAGGAGCAACAGTGGTCCTGAACGGGATCTTCGACGACAAGTTCCACGCGGCCGTCGAGCCGCTGCGGGTGGCAGGGGCGGGCACCGAGGCCGCCGGCCCGTGGCTGGCCGCGCTGGTCGGCCTGGTCCGGCCGCGCAACGTGCTGGAGGTCGGCATGGGCTACACCACGCCGTACCTCGCCGCCGCACTGGCCTCCGCCGCCGAGCAGACCCGCGTGGAGTCCGCCGCACTGGCCGCCAAGAGCCGCCGGGCCCTGGCCGGCGACGGCCTCGGCGACGACTGGCTGTTCGCCGAACCGCCGCTCGCCGCACCCGACTTCCACCTGGACGGCTACCAGCCGCGGATGGTCGCCGTCGACAACCTCTCCATCGAGGGCTCGTCGGCCGGCCGGGTCACCGAGGTGCTCCGGCAGCTCGGCCTCGACCACCTGGTGACGGTCGCCAACTGCGACCTCACCGAGGCGGACGACCACCTGCCCGCGGACTTCACCCCGATCGACCTGGCCTGGGTGGACGCCTACGAGTGCCTGTACTTCTTCGACCACTACTGGGAGCGGATCAACCCCGACGGCGGCCTGCTCGCCATGCACTACCTGATGACCTACCCCGAGGGGGAGGCGGTGCTGCGCTACTTCCGCGGCTACCAGCAGGCCCACCCGGGGGAGTTGGAGATCGTGAACCTGCTGGAACCGCACAAGCTCATGCAGAACAGCGTGACCCTGCTGCGCCGCACCACCGGCGCCGGCGGCCGCGAGCGGCTGGGCAAGGCGGGCCACGTCCGGTACTCCGAGGCGCTCACCGACGACGCACGCACCCACGCAGGGACAGGCGAATGATGGCGACCCAGGACGGCGGCGGCTCCGGCCGGCTGATCGGCACGACCTTCTCGCACGGGCGCGACGAGGTGGCGCGGCTGGCGCTGCGCACCGCCGCCCGGCTCCGGGCCCGGGGCGTCCGCTCCGGCGACCGGGTGATGCTCAAGGCGGAGAACAGCGTCGAGACGGTGGCCGCGTTCCTCGCGCTGCTGCACCTGGACACCTCCGTCAGCCTGCTGGACAACCAGCTCACCGCCGCCGACGTCGAGCGCGGCGCCCGGCTGACCGGCGCCCGCTGGCTGCTCGGCCAGCGCGAGGAGAGCGCCGGCGAGCAGGTGGTCTGCATGCGGCTGGCGGACCTCGTCCAGGGCGCGCCCGACGGGCCCCCGGCCGACGGCGCCCCGACCGGCAGCGAACCGAACGGCAGTGAACCGAACGGCAGTGAACCGGCCGACGAGCGGCTCGACTTCGAGGCCTGGTCACGCCGGGCGGACGCGCTGATCACCTGGTCCTCCGGCTCCACCGGCGACCCGAAGGCGGTGGTGCGCCGCGGCCGGGCCCTGTTCGACAACCTGGCGGCCACCGCCGACCGGATGGACTACCGCAGTGACGACGTCCTGCTGCCGCTGCTGCCGTTCACCCACTTCTACGGCCTCACCCTGCTGATGCTCTGGTGGCGCCTCGGCTGCTCGCTGGCGCTCACCACGGCCGGGCGGCTGGACCGCGCGCTGCACCTGGCCCGCGAGGCCGGGGTGACCGTCGTCGACGCCACACCCGCCACCTACCACAGCATCCTGCGGGTCACCGGGCGCCACCCGGAGCTGGGCGAGGGCCTGGCCGGGGTGCGGATGTGGTGCGTCGGCGGCGCACCGCTGTCCGAGACGCTCGCCGACGACTTCCTGGCCGCCTTCGGGCTGCCCCTGCTGGACGGTTACGGCAGCAGCGAGGCCGGCAACATCGCGCTGGCCCCGCCCGGCGGCGCGGTCGGCTGCGGCCGCCCGCTGGACGGCGTGCAGGTCAGCGTGGTCGACCCGGACGGCGCCGCCGTCCCGGCCGGCGGCATCGGACGCATCCTGGTGCGCACCCCCGCCCTGATGGAGGGCTACCTGCTCGCCGACGGCACCGTCGCCGGCGCCGAGGAGCCGTTCTACGCCACCGGCGACCTCGGCTACCTCGACGCCGCCGGACACCTCTTCGTGGTGGGCCGGGCCAACGCCGTGCACCGCTTCGGGCACACGCTCTACCCGAGCGCCATCGAGGCCCGCGCGCAGGCCTGCGGCGCCCCGGTGAAGGTGCTCGCCTTCGAGGACGCCCGGCGCGGCGCCCAGCTGGTCTTCGTGGTGGCCGACCCGGACGGCGGCACGCCCCGGAGGTGGCAGGAGGCGATCAACGCCCTGCTGCCCGGGTACGAGCAGCCCAACCGGGTGCTGGTGGTCGACGAGTTCCCGCTGAAGTCCACCGGCAAGCCCGACCTCGCGGGGCTGCGCCAGTTCGCGCTGGCCCGGCTGGCCGAGGAGCCCACCGCCAAGCCCGCCGACCAGCCCGCGACCGGCCCGGCCGAGCAGCCCACGGCCGAGCAGGCTGAACAGGCCGTGCAGGCGGAGCAGGTTGAACAGGCCGTGCAGGCCGTGCAGGCCGTGCCCGCCGACCAGCAGGCCGGCGCCGTCGCGGTGCCCGCCGCCGCCCCGGACGGCGACGGCATACCGTTCCCCGAGCGGGTGGCGGCGCTGCGGCGCACGGTGGACTTCCTGCGCGGCCGGCCGGACGCCGTCCTCCAGACGCTCACCTCGATGGCCACCTACCGCTCCGTGGAGCTCGAACTGGAGGCGGCCCTCGCCACCCTGGACGGCGCCCTGGCGGAGATCACCGGCAACCGCCCCCAGGCGGTCGAGCGGATGGCCGTCTTCATGCCGTCCAACGTGCTGCTCTACTCCTACGTGATGTACGCCCTGGTGCCCTCGCTGTACGTCCGTGACATCACCCTGCGCCCGTCCAGCAAGGTCGCCGCACAGACCCGGCAGCTGCACGAGCTGCTGGCCCCCGTGCACGGCCTGCCGATCGAGCTGAGCGACCTCTCCCAGCGCAAGTTCGTCGAGGGGCCGTGCGCCCTCGCCGGGCTGCTGGTGTTCACCGGCACCTACGCCAACGCCGAGCGGGTACGGGCCGCCCTGAGCCGGGAGCAGGTGTTCGTCTTCTTCGGCCAGGGGGTCAACCCCTTCGTGCTCGGCCCCGACGCCGACGTCGAGCTGGCCGTCGAGGACGCGATCCGGATCCGGCTGCACAACTCCGGCCAGGACTGCTTCGCCCCCGACGTGCTGCTGGTGCCCCGCGAGCTGCGGGACGCCTTCGTGGCCGGCCTGTGCAAGCGCCTGTCGGAACTGCGGTTCGGCGAGAACGCCGACCCGGACGCCGACTACGGCCCGCTGTACTACCAGGACGCCCTGGCCGACTCCGTCGAGTACCTCCAGCGCAACCGGCACGCCATCGTCCACGGCGGCACCGCGGACTTCCGCACCGGCCGGCTGGACCCGACGGTCTTCGTCCGCGACCTGGCGGACGGCCCCGCGATCAGCGAGTTCTTCTCCCCGATGTTCAACGTCGTCGGCTACGCCGACCGCGAGACGCTGCGCCGAGAGCTCGGCTCGCCGTTCATGAGCGAGCGCGCGATGGGGGCGATGGCCTACGGCCTGGACGAGGAGCTGCGGGAGCTGCTGGCGGGCCGGCACTCGGTGGCGGTCGACCGCACCCTGCTGGACATCGACGACGGGAACCGGCCGTTCGGCGGCCGCGGCATGATGGCGAACTACGTCAGCTTCAACGGGACTCGCACCGCCGAGCCGCTGCTGCTGTCGAAGGTCGTCTCCGACTACTTCGGGCGAGGCGAGTGATGACACAGCAGGACCTGACCCACCAGCCGACGCAGGCCGGACAGCCCGACCAGGGCGCGCAGCAGGCCTCCCACCGGACGCCCTGGCACGCGGTCGCCGACTGGCTGCGCTTCCACGACCGGCGGACCGTCTTCGGACTGCCCGGCGACGACCTCGGCCTGCTGGAGGCGCTGGAGGACGCCGACACCCGGCTGGTGCTCTGCCGCGACCAGCGCAACGCGGTGTTCATGACCACCGGGTACGCGCTGGCCTCCGGCGGCTTCGGGGTCTGCGTCGTCGGCAAGGGCCCGGCGCTCACCAACACCCTCACCGGCCTGCTGGAGGCCCGCACCGGCGGCGTGCCGCTGGTCCTGATCGCCGGCGGCACCGGCGCCGACCGGCGCGGCGCCGGTGCCTTCCAGGAGCTCGACCAGCTCGCCGTGGTCCAGCCGCTGGTGAGCTGGGCGCACCGGGTGGACGACCCGGCCCGGCTGCCGGCCGCGCTCGACAAGGCCGCCGCGCTCGCCGCGGCCGGCGTGCCCGGGCCGGTCTACCTGGAGATCCCGGACCACCTGCTGGAGCAGGCCGTGCCGCACGACCGCCCGTGGGCCGCGGTGCCGGTCCGGCTGCCGAGCGCCGCCCTCGCCGACGACGCCGGGTACGCCGTCCTGGCGGCCGCCCGGCGGCCCGTCCTGCTGGTCGGCGGCGGACTGCGCGGCCGCAACGAGGACCGCGTCCTGGAACGGCTGGCCGACCGCACCGGCGCCGCGGTCTTCGCCACCGCCTCGGGACGCGGCGCCTTCGACGAGCACCACCCCGCCTTCGCCGGACTGGCCGGCCTCTACACCCCGCAGGCCGCCCGCGAGCTGTGGCAGACCGCGGACGCGGTGATCGCCCTCGGCTCCCGGCTGGAGGAGACCGCCACCTACCCGCTCGGCTTCGCCCCGGCCGGCGTCCCCGTCGTCCAGGTCAACACCGACCCGGCGGGACTCTCCCACGAGTTCGCCGGGCCCCGGCTGGTCGGCGACGCGGCCAGTACGGCGGCCGGCTGGCTGGCCCGGCTGGAGCAGGCCGGCGCCGCCCCCGACGAGGACCGGCGGGCCGCCATCGACACCGCCCGCGAGCGGGTCAGGGCGGCCGCCGGGACCAGGCTCGCCGCCGCGGCCGCCGCAGGCCGAATCACCGTGGCGCAGGTCCTGGCCGAGCTGGACGAGGCCGTCGGCCCGGACCGCATCCTCGTGCAGGAGAACGGGCTGCAGGACATGTGGTCCTACTTCCACCCGTACTGGGTCTGCGGCCCCACCGCCGGCTCCATCGTGCCCTCCGAGCAGACCAGCCTCGGCTTCGGCGCCTCGGCCGCGGGCGGCGCCGCCCTCGCCGCGCCCGGCCGCACGGTGGTCGCACTGGTCGGCGACGGCGCCTTCGCCATGGTCGCCAACGACCTGCGCACCCTCGCCCGGGAGGGCGCCCCGGTGATCTACGTGGTGCTGCGCAACGGCGGGTACGGCTGGCTCCAGCGCCAGCTCGACGAACGCGGCACCCCGAGCCGGTTCCGCTTCACGCACGACGCCGAGCGCCTGCACGTGCCCGACCTCGACGGGGTCCACCACCTGCCGGTCGGGCCGGATGCCCCGGTCGCCGAGCTGCGCGAGGCGCTGCGGCAGGCGGTGGCGGTACACGGCAAGGGCGGGATCGCGGTGCTGGAGGTCGCCGTGGACCTCGGCGACGTCTCGGACGAGATCGTCGAGCTGTCCCACGAGTCGGCCCCGGCCATCTCCTACTAGGCCGGAGGACCACCGTGAGCCTGTCCCACGACCACACCCCGCCGGACCACCCGGCCGACGACCCCTTCGGGCCGGTCCGCCACGGCCTGCGCAGCGCGCCGCTGTCCGCCGCCCAGGAACGGCTCTGGTTCATCGACGCCGCCGCCCACGGCTCGGTGACCTACAACGTGCCGCTGCTGATGCGCTGGCACGAGCCGGTGGACGTCCCGGCGCTGCGCACCGCGCTGGCCGCCGTCGTCACCCGGCACGAGGTGCTGCGGACCACCTACCGGGTGGCCGACGGCCGCCCCGTCCAGGAGGTGCGGGACCAGGGGCCCGTCGAGCTCGCCGTCGTCGACCTGTCCGGCGAGCCGGAGCCGCTGCGCCGGCTCGACGAACAGGCCGCCGCGGCGGCCCGGCAGCCCTTCGACCTGGCCGAGCGGCCCCCGATCGCCTGCACCGTCTGGCAGGGCCTGCCCGGCGGCGACGCGGTGCTGCTCACCATCCACCACATCGCCGTCGACGGCTGGTCGCTCGGCGTGCTCTTCGAGGACCTGGCCGCCGGCTACGAGGCCGCGCTCGCCGGGCACCACCCCGAGCTCGCCGAACTGCCCATCCAGTACACGGACTTCGCGATCTGGGACGGCCAGGAGCTGGCCGGCGAGGAGGCCCGTGAACTCCTCGCCGAGCGGGCCGGGCAGCTGTCCGCCGTCCCCTCCGGGCTCGCCCTGGCCGGCCGGGCCCCGGCCACCCCGAGGGAGGGGGACCGCCCGGGCGCCGAGCACGTCTTCGACCTGCCGGCCGAGCTCTGGGCCGGGGTCGGCGACCTCGCCCGCGACCTGCGGGTCACCCCGTTCGTGGTGGTGTTCGCCGCGTTCCAGGCGGTCGTCCAGCGCTGGTCCGGCCGGGACGCCTTCCTGCTCGGCGTGGTCGCCGCCGACCGGCCCGAGCAGTCGCTGGAGGACCTGGTCGGCTTCTTCGTCAACACCGTCCCGCAGCGCTGCACGGTGAACCCCGAGGACTCCTTCGCCGAGCTCTGCGCGGCGGTGCGCACCGAGGCCTTCGACAGCCTCGGCTACCAGCGCATCCCGTTCGACCGGCTCACCGCGGCCCTGCCCGACACCCCGCGCGGCGCCCTGGTGAACATCGGCTTCGCCCTGCAGAACTACCCCGTGCCCCGCTACTCCCGGCCGCCGCGCTGGGAGCGGGCGGAGCTCCTGCCCACCGGCGCCGCCAAGTTCGACCTGCTGTTCATCCTCGACGAGACGCCCACCGGGGTCACCGGCACCATCGAGTACGACACCGACTGCTACCCGCCCGCGCTGGCCGACCGGCTGGCCGAGGCCTTCCGGGCGCTGCTCTCGGCGGCCGTCGCGGCGCCCCAGCAGGCCCTCGCCCGGCTGCCCGTCACCGAGCGGGCGCCCGGCGAACTGCCCGCCTGCGTCGTCCCCGGCGAGCAGCGCGACCTGGTGGGCCGCCACCTCGGCGGCGTCGACCCGGCGCACGCGACGGTGCTGGACGCCATCGCGGCCCGCATCGCCGCCGCCGACCCGGCCGCCCCGGCGGTCACCTGCGACGGGGTGGACCTCGGCTGGGGCGAGCTGGACGCCTGGTCCTGGGCCGTCGCGGCCGGCCTGCGCGACCTCGGCATCGGCCCCGGCGACCACGTGCCCGTCGTCGCCACCCGCGGCGGCGCCCTGGTGGCCGGCTGGCTCGGCGTCCTGCGCAGCGGCGCCGCCTACGCCCCGATCGGGCTGGACACCCCGTCCGACCGCCTGGCGCACATCATCGAGCGGCTCGACGCCAAGGCCGTCGTGGTGGACGCCGCCGGCGCCGCACTGACCGGCTCCCCCGGCCCCGCGCTGCTCCCCCTGGAGCCGCTGCGCGGCACGAGCGCACCGGCCGTCCCCCCGCGACTGAGCGGACGGGACCCGGCGATGGTCATCCACACCTCCGGCAGCACCGGCCGGCCCAAGGGCGTCCTGGTCTCCCACCAGGGCCTGCTGAACACCGTCCTGTGGTGGATCGAGGACGAGGGCCTCGGCCCGGACGGCCGGCTGCTCTGCACCTGCTCCACCTCCTTCGACGTCGCCAACTTCGACGTGATCCGCTCGCTGGCGGCCGGCTCGCTGCTGGTCCTCGCCGACGACCGGCAGCGGCGCGACCCGGGCGCCCTCGCCGAACTGGTCCGCGGACCGCTCGGGATCACCTCCACCTCGATGACGCCGAGCATGGCGCGGGCCGCCCTCGACGCCGACGGCGGCGGCGGGCCGACCACGCTGCGCACCGCCTACCTCGCCGGCGAGGCCGTCACCCGGCAGCTCGCCGCGGCCTGCGCGGGCCGGTGGGGCGCCGAGGTCCGCAACGCCTACGGACCCACCGAGGCGTCCTGCCTGAGCACCTGCGGCACGGTGGACCCCGCCGACGAGCGGCCGCCGATCGGCGTCCCGCTGCCCAACACCCGCGCCTACCTCCTCGGCCCGCACCGCGAGGAGCTGCCCGTCGGCGTGCCCGGCGAGCTGTACGTGGCCGGTGTCGGCCTCGCGCTCGGCTACCTGGGCCGGCCCGACCTCACCGAACAGGCCTTCCTGCCCGACCCGTTCGGCACCGGCCCGGACGACCGGATGTACCGCACCGGCGACCGGGTCGTGCTGCGGCCGGACGGCCGGCTCGACTACGTCGGCCGGGTCGACGACCAGGTGAAGATCCTCGGCAACCGGATCGAGCCGGGGGAGGTCCGCCGTCTGCTGGAGGAGCACCCCCGGGTCCGGGCGGCCGCGGTCCTGGCGGTCGGCGAGCCCAAGCGGCTGGTCGGCTACCTGGAGCTGCACGAGGGCGGTGAACCGCCCACCCGGGACGAGGTGGTGGCCCCGCTGCGGCGCTGGCTGCCCCCCGCGGTGCTGCCCGCCGAGGTGTACGCGGTGGCCAAGCTGCCGTTCACCCAGAACGACAAGCTGAACACGGCGGCGCTCACCACGCTGCCCGCCGTGCTGCTGCCGGAGGGGCGGGCCGCCCGTGCGGACCTCGGCCCGGACGAGCGGCGGGCCGCCCGGCTGATCGCCGGGATCCTCTCCGAGGCGACCGGCCGGGTGTTCGCGCCGGACACCGGCTTCGCGCCGGACACCGACTTCTTCGGTCTCGGCGGGCACTCGCTGCTGGCGGTACGGCTGCTCGCGGAGGCCGAGCGGGAGGCCGGCGCGCCGGTCGCGCTGCGGGACTTCCTGGCCGACCCGACGGTCGCCGGACTGGGCCGGCTGCTGGCCGGCGCCGACCGGGCGGACCGGGCCGCCGGTCCGGCGTCCGGGGCGGCATCGTCCGCGTCCGAGCAGGGCGCGGTGGAGCAGGGCGCGGTGGAGGGGGGCGTGGCCACCTCCGTCCAGCAGCGGCTCTGGTTCATCGACCGGCTGCCGGGTGTCCGCAGCGCCTACCTGCTGCCCACCGTCCTGGAGTTGACCGGTCCGGTGGACGCCGCGGCGCTGGCCGCGGCGCTGGCGGCGGAGCTCGGCCGCCACCCGGCCCTGCGCACCCGGTTCACCCTCGACCGCAAGCTGCGGAAGGTGGTCCGCTCCACGGCGGGCTCCCCGCCGGAGGTCACCGTCACCGACGCGGCCCACTGGTCGCCCGAGGCGCTGGCCGAGCACATCGGCGAGGTCTGCTGGACGCCCTTCGACCTGGCCGTCGAGGCACCCGCCCGGGCCGAGGTGATCACGGCCGGCGAGCGGACGGTCGTGGTGTTCACGGCCCACCACATCGTGCTGGACGGCTGGTCGCTGGGCCTGCTGCTGGAGCGGTTCGGGCAGGAGTACCGGCGGCCGGGGGAGGCCGTGGTGGCCGCCGCCGGCGGGCCGGCCGGCTCCGAGCGGTCCGGGGTAGCCGGGGCGGACGGGGCGTCCCCCGACTCCCTCGCCGCGATGGTCGCCCAGCTGACGGGCGCGCCGACCGACGCGGTCCTGCCGCACGACCGGCCGCGCGGGGCCGCCCAGGGCTCCCGCGCGGGCCAGCGCGGCGTCCGGCTCCCGGCGGAGACGACCGGACGGCTGCGGGCCCTCGCCGCCGAGACCGGCGCGACCACGTTCATGCTCACCGCCGCCGTGCTCGCCACCGCACTGGCCCGCGGCGGCGGACAGCGAGACTTCCTGTTCGCCTTCCCCTGGGCGGGCCGTGAGGCGGGCGACGCCGAGACCGTCGGGATGTTCGTCAACACCCTCGTCCTGCGGGTGGACCTGCGCGACGAGCCCGGCGGGCGGGAGCTGCTCGGTCGGATCAAGGCCGCCGCGACGGTCTGCTACCGCAACGCCGACGTGCCCTTCGACGAGCTGGTGTCGGCCCTGCACCCGGACCGCGACCTCAGCCGCCCGGCGCTGACCCCCGTCTACCTGGCGGCCTCCGACGCCCCGACCCGGCCGGGGGACTTCGGTCCCGGGGTGTCGGCCCGGCTGCTGCCGCTGGAACCGCTGCACAGCAAGTACGAGCTCGAACTCACCGCCACCGACCACGCGGCGGACCTCGAGTTCACGCTCACCTACCAGGAGCACCTGTTCGACGCCGCCACCGCCGAGCGCCTGCTGGACGCGGTGGTGGCCGCCGCCACCGACCTGGCGGCCGGCCCGGACGCCGCCCGCCTGCACCGAGGAGAATCACGATGACCAAGAACGACGTGCTCACGGCCCTGGCCGAGGCCTTCCACGAGGTCGGCAACGTCGACGCCGCCGCCGTCCGGCCCGAGGCGTCCCTCTTCACCGACCTCAACATCGACTCGATGGTGATCGCCGAGGCGCTGATCCTGCTGGAGCAGCGGTTCGGCCTGGAGGTGGGCGACGAGTTCGCCGACGGCCTCTCCACCGTGGACGACCTGGCCGAGCACGTCCTGGCCAACAGCGCCCGCGTCTGACGCCGCCCGCCCGAATTGGCCCGGGCCCCCCACCGGAAGGCGGGAGGCCCGGGCCGTCGCGCGTCTGCGAAGAGCTCTAGACGATCGCCAGCGCCTCGACCTCGATCAGGAAGTCCTCCCGGACGAGGGCGGACACCTGGACGGTCGCGCTCGCCGGCGGCCGGCTCAGGTCGAGGAACTCGTCACTGCCGGCGTAGACCTCGGGAAGCCGGCTGAGGTCGGTGACGTAGCAGGTGATCTTGAGGACGTTGTCGAAGGTCGCGCCCTCCGCCGCCAGCGCCGAGCGGAGGTTGGTGAAGACCTGCCGGGTCTGCGCCTCCATGTCGCCCGGGCCGACCAGCTCGCCCTTCTCGTCCAGCGCGACCTGGCCCGCCGTCACCACGATTCGGCCGGTGCCGGAGACGACGTGGCTGTACCCGTTCGCGGTCTTGAGGCCGGGGACCTCCTGGTGGTGGCGCAGCTCGGTCATCAGATCCCCCTGCTCTGCAGAATGTGGGTAACCGCCGCGGACATGTTGAGCGCGCCGTGGCCGGCCCGCTCCGCCCCGGCGAACCAGTCGGACACTGCGGCGAGCACCGGCAGCGGCGTGCCCGCGGCGCGGGCGGCGTCGTCGACCAGGGCGGCGTCCTTGGCCGCCAGCGCGAGCGAGAAACTGGGCCGGTGCTCGCCCGCCTCGATCACCGGCCGCCAGCCGTCGGACAGTTCGCCGAGGTAGGTCCGCGACAGCACGTCGAAGGTGGTGTCGCGGGAGAGCCCCAGGCCGCCGCCCAGCGCCAGCGACTCGCCGAGCAGCGAGGCCATCGCGATCAGTGCGGAGTTCGCGACCAGCTTGGCCGCCGTCCCGGCGCCGACCCCGCCGACGTGGTGGACCTCGCCGAACACCGACAGCAGCGCCGACAGTTGCTCCACCGTCTCGCCGTCACCGCCGGTCAGTACGGTGAGCGTGCCGCTCTCGACCTGCGGGATGCTGCCCATGACCGGCGCGTCGAGCAGCGCCACCCCCGCCGGGAGCAGCGCCGCCAGACGGGCGGTGGCCTCGGGCGACACGGTGGACATCTGCACGACCGTCCGGCCGGGCACACAGCCGCTCAGCACACCGTCGGGCCCCTCGGTGGCCTCGGCCAGCGCGGCCGGGTCGGAGACCATCACGATCGTGACGTCGGCCTCCCGGGCCGCCTGCGCCGGGGTGGCCACGGCCTTCGCACCGGCCTCGACCAGCGGCGCGGCGCGGTCGGCGGAGCGGTTCCAGACGAAGGTCGGGTAGCCGGCGTCCACTAAGCGGCGCGCCATCCGGCTTCCCATGACTCCGAGGCCGACAACTGAAACGGTGAGCATCCTGCGATGCCTCCTCGCGGTACTGGGGACCCCGGTCCGCCGTTCGGTCCGTTACGGAGAGTCCGATCCTCACGCTAGCAGAGTCAACTTGACCAGGTGGTAAGGGAAATGATTGCCCGTGAAACGACCTGCCGGACCGCGGTCCGGCAGGGCCCGCCCCCGCGGCGCGGGACTCACCCCCGTGGCGCCCCGGGAACGGCCCGGGTGGCGCGGGTCAGCCACCAGGTCGCCGCCAGACACACGGCGGCGAGCACGAAGAGCACCGCGGGCACCATCCGCACCTCGAAGAGTTCGATGGCCCGGCCCAGCACCGGGCCGGCCGCCACCCCGCCCACCATCGAGGCGGCGATGACCAGCGCGCCGGCCCGCTGCGCCGCGGGCACGGCGCGCTTGAGCCAGGGCAGCCCGGTGGGGAAGATCGGCGCGATGAACAGGCCGACGCCGGCATAGGCGTAGGGGGCCGCACCGGGCAGCACCGCCGCCAGCAGGCAGACCGACATGCCCGCGCAACTGACCGCGATGATGGCCGGCTCCGACCAGCGCAGCGTCAGCGGTGCCACCAGGAAGCGGCCCAGGGTGAGCATCAGCCAGTAGACCGAGGTCGCCGAGGCGGCCAGCGCCGTCCCGTAGCCCACGGCCTCCAGGTGGGTCGGCTCCCAGCCGCCGACACCCGCCTCCACGCCGACGTGCAGGACGTACAGCAGCACGAACACGCCGAGCAGCGAGGCGGTCCGGGCCGACACACCGGCGGCCGGAGCGGTGGCGGAGGCCGGCTGCGGCCCGCCGTCGGGGGTGCGGTCGCGGACGCCGCCGAGCGGGATCAGCAGCAGGGCGGCGAGGACGGCGAAGACGACGAACACGGCCGGGTAGCGGTCGGCGCCCAGCGCGCCGATGAGGGCCGGGCCGATGATCGCACCGATGCCGAAGTGGGCGTTGAGGATGTTCAGCATGGCGGGACTGCGCCTGCCGAAACCGGTGGCGAAGAGCTGGTTCAGCCCGTAGTCGATCCCGCCGAAGCCGAGGCCGGTGACCAGGGCGCCGAGGAGGGCGAGCGGCCAGTTCGGGGCCAGCGCGAAGGCGATGCCTCCGACGGCCATCAAGGCGTAGGAGACGCCGAGCAGGGCCCGGTTGCCGATCCGCCCGTACGCCCGGTCGAAGGCGAGGACGCCGGTGACGCCGCCGATGAAGTGGGCGCTCAGGGCGAGTCCGGCGCCGGAGGGGGACAGCCCGAACTCCTCCCGCAGGGCCGGGAGGGCCGGCCCGTACAGCGACTGCAGTGCGCCGATCAGGATGAAGCCGACGCAGGAGGCGACGATCGCCGGCGTGCTGAACCAGCGGTCGGCGCTCCCGGCCTTCGCCGACCGGGCGGACAGGGTGTGCATAGGGCTCTCCGGGTGAGGTGGGTGAGGTGGGTGGGGATGGGACGGGGACGGGCAGGGGGAGGGGAGGGGCCGCCTCGACTGGTGGCCTCGACGGCGAGGCGGCCCCGGCGGGCCGTCAGGTGTTCAGGAACCTGGCGGCGATCTCGTGGGCGAAGGCCATGATCGTGCCCTGCGGACTGATCCCGGTGACGCCGGGGAGCACGCTGGCATCGCTGACGTGGAGGTTGCGGAAGCCGTGCGGGCGGCCGCGTTCGTCGCACACGCCGCCGCGCTCCGGCCGGCCCATCCGGCAGGACGCCATCCCGTGGACGGAGACCAGCTCCCAGTCCGCGGGGCGGACGCCCGCGCAGAACGACTCGACGTCGGCCGCCGTGCGCAGCGGGCCCGCTGCGGCGACCGGCGGGACGAGTTCGACGGCCCCGGAGGCCAGCAGCAGCCGCGCGGTGTCGCGGAAGGCCGTGCGGAGCGCGGTGTGGTCCTCCGCGGTCATGCCGTGCCGCAGCAGGGTCCCGCCGAGCGGCAGCGCGGTGACCCGGGCCCGGCCGCGCAGCCGCACCTGGGTGGTGTAGACGGCGGACCGGTCGAGCTGCCCGAGGATCCCCTCGACCACCTGCGGGGGGTGGCCGGCGAGCGCGGCGGCGAGGCTCCCGGGGGTCAGGTTGGACGGCATGATGAGGATGCCGCGATCGGTGAACTCGTTGACCTGGGCGGTGAAGATGGTCCCGTTCGCGGCCGCGACGGGGTCGGCGAACCGGGCGACGGTCCGGAGGTTGACGTGCAGGCCCAGCTCGCGGCCGGACCGCTCCGGGTGGATCCCGCTGCGCTGCAGCAGCGCGGGGGTGCCGATCGGTCCGGCCGCGACGAACACCGTCCGGGCCCGGTGGAGCGTGCGCCGGCCCTGCTCGTCCACGGTGAGGACGCCCTGGACGTCGCGCCCGTCGTGCCGGATCCGCAGCGCCCTGGCCCCGGGGATGATCCGGGCACCGAGGCGTTCGGCCTGCGGGAGGTAGGTGAGGGCCGTGCTCTGCTTGGCCCCGCTCGTGCAGCCCGTGGTGCAGCGGTTGCGCCGCTGGCACCCGTGCAGGGCCCGCTCGGGGTACTGCCAGCGCCACCCGAGGCGGTCGGCTCCGGCGGCGAGGAGGACGGAGTCGCGGTCCCCTCCGTCGGGCGCCTGCGGGCCGACCCGCAGGCGCCCGGTGATCCGCTGCAGGTGAGGGGCGAGGTCCGCGGCCCGGTAGCCGTCGATGCCGTGGACGGCGGCCCACCGGCTCAGCAGGGCGGCCGAGGGCTGCCACAGCAGGCCGCCGTTGACGACGGTCGTCCCGCCGACGCAGCGGCCCTCGCCGTAGGCGATGGTGGGTCGCCCGAAGATCGGGGTCAGGCCGCCCTGGCGGTAGAGCCGGCGCATGTTCTCGGCCGGTGTCGCGGCGCCGAGTTCGTCGGTGGTGACCCGCGGGCCCTCCTCGATCACGTGGACCAGGTGCCCGGCCGCGGCGAGGTCCAGGGCGACGGCGCTGCCGCCGGCGCCGGAGCCGATGACCAGCACGTCGCAGTCGCGGTCCGGCGTGGCGCGGCGGGCGCGCGGCCGGAGCGCCGTCATCGGACGGCCGCCTGCGGGGAGGGGCCGTCCAGGGCGCCGTACAGGGCGAGCGCGGTGCTCGCCCGGAGCACCTGGGCCACTCCCGGGAGCCGGGAGAGGCGGGCCATCGCGAGCCGGTCGACGGCGGCGGGGGCCCGGTGCAGGCTGTGCCCGCCCGCGCAGCGGAACAGCGCGGGCATCGCGCGCAGGACGGCGCAGTAGCCGAGGCGGTACGGCAGCGGCAGGGTGGCGATGGTGCCCTGGATGTGGCGTTCGGCGGCGTCGGCCGCACCGGCGGTCCGCAGCGAGGCGTAGTGGCGCTGCCAGTAGGCCGGCAGGCCGCTGGCGCGCACGGCGCCGGAGCGGGCGGGGACCGCCGGGTGGACCTGGGTGGGGGCCGTCGGGTGGACCCTGGTAGGGGCCGTCGGGTGGGTCCGGGTGGGGAGCGTCAGGTGGATCAGCCGCAGCAGTCGCATCAGCTGCTCACCTTCTCCTTGACGAAGCCCGCCAGCAGCCGCCCGGCACCCTGGTCGAGGACCTCGTCCAGGGCGGTCAGGAAGAGGTCGACGTCCTTGGTGCCGGCCACCAGGGGCGGCGAGGCGATCAGGGCGATCTCCCGGTTGGACCCGAAGAAGGTCAGCACGCCGTGATCCCGGTAGAGGGCGGCGACCACCGCGGCGGTGAGCAGCTTGGGCACCGCCTGCGGGTCCTTCGCGAAGCCCCCGGGCAGGGCCGACCTGATCCGGTCGGGGATCCTCGGCCCGCTGCGCAGGAACAGTCCGTGCAGGGCGCCGCGGCCCCGGGTGCCGGCCACCAGGCGGGGGTGACGCGCGGCCAGGTCGGCCAGTCCGGCGCCCAGCCGCTCCCCGAGCTCCCGGGCCCGGCCGGGGAAGTCCTCGTCCACGGCGACGGCCACGGCCTCCAGCGCGGTGGCGGTCTCCTCGCCGAAGCCGTAGTAGGTGGTGCTGTGGAGGGTGGCGTCGGCGAGGTTGTCGTACGCCCGGCGGAAGACCGCCTCGCGGGCGGTGTACGCGGAGATCGAGGCCTTGCCGCCGCCGAAGGACTTGGACATGGCGAGGACGTCGGGGACGAGGTCCGGGTGGCGCATGAAGTGGAACAGCTCCCCGGTCTTGCCCCAGCCGGTGTAGACCTCGTCGAAGATCAGCACGATGTCGAGCTCGGTGCAGATCCGGCGGAGCTCGTACAGGAACCGCGCCGAGCACTCGCGCAGGCTGGAGGCGCTGAAGGGCTCCAGGACCACCGCGTAGACGTCGCTGGTGCCGTCGGATCCGCGGTGGCGCTCCAGCGCGGCGGTCAGCGAGTCCAGGTCGCCGTAACCGAAGGAGTCGGTGCCGGGGATCTCCGGAAAGGGGAAGTGGATCTCGGGCGAGGCGGTCAGGCTGCCGGCCCCGAGGAGCTTCCCGTGGAAGGCGATGTCGCTGTGCAGGATCGTCCCGCGGTGCCCCGCGTGGTACTTGTAGGCCAGCTTGACCGCCCCTTCCACCGCCTCCGCACCGGAGTTGGGGAAGTAGCTCACGTTCAGGTCGCCCGGGAGCAGGGCGGCGAGGTTGTGGCTGAGGGCCGCGACGTACGGGGAGAAGAAGTTCTTGTGCACCTCCATCCGCTGCTCGCGCTGGAAGCGTTCGCGGACGGCGAGGATCCGCGGGTGGTTGTGGCCGTGGTTCAGCACCCCGACGCCGCCGGTGAAGTCCAGGATCCTCCGGCCGTCGCGGAGTTGGATCCAGGCGCCCTCGGCGTGGTCCACCGTGTCCCGTCCGAAGCCGAAGGACCCGATCAGGTCCACCTGGCTGCGGCTGACGTGTGCGCGGTAGAGCTCGTGGATCCGGGTGATCTCCAGGCCCTGGCAGTCGTCGAAGGTGATCAGCTCACTCATGGTCCACCCCGTTCTCGCCGTCTCGGGTCAGGGATCCCGCGCGGTCCAGCTGCTCGGCCATCAGCCGGGCCGCCTGGCGGCCGCCGCGCACCGCGTAGTTGGTGCCGCGGTCCTCGGGGAACACCTGGGCCATCCCGGCGAGGTACACGCCGGGGATCCGGCTCTGCAGCGGCGGCATGGTGCGGGTGTAGCCGGGGGTGACGACCGGCTGGGCGTACTCGGCGCGCCAGACGTGGTAGCGGTCGACCCAGCCGCGGTCGAAGCCGGGGAACATCCGCCGCAGGTGCGGCAGGCTGAACTCAAAGACCTGCTCGTCGGTCATCCGGTACAGCTCGGCGTCCGCCGGCAGGTACTTGGAGAGGTAGACGATGTGGTGTCCGCCGTAGCGGGCCGGGTCGTCGAGGTTGGTGTGCTCGATGACGCCGACGTACGGGAAGGACGGGTCGTTGACGTTCAGCCAGTAGGTGTCGGAGAGCCTGCGGTTGTTCTCCAGCACCAGGCAGACGTTGGCCAGGTAGCGCACCTGGCGGAGCTGGCGGGTCAGCGCCGGGACCGCGGGGTGGGAGGCCTCGGGGCGGTCGAGGAGGCGCGCGGCCTGCTCGGGGGCGGTGGTCACCAGCACCTGGCGGGCCGGGTGCAGCCGCCCGCCGGCCGACACCGCCGTGAGGCCGTACTCGTCGGCGTGCAGCGCCTCGGTGGTGGTGCCGGTGCGCACGTCCACCCCGAGCTCGGCCAGCCGCCGTGCGAGCGCCGTCAGTAGGGTCCTGCTGCCGCCGCGCAGGTAGTACAGCGTCTCGCTGCCGGACTTGGTGCGGCTGCCGCCGCGCAGGTGCAGCTTGGTCCACATCCAGGTCGCGCCGACCTGCCCGGCGTAGTCGCCGAACTTGCCCTCCAGCAGCGGCCGCCAGACGACGTCGTAGACGCGGCGTCCGCCGAGCGAGACGAGCCACTCCTCGGCCGTGCGGTGCTCCAGCTCCCGCCAGTTCCGCACCCGCCCGGCGCGCAGGGCCAGCAGGCCGAGCCGGACGCGGTCGGTGAACGCCAGCGGGGCGAAGCGCAGGACGTCGATCGGCTTGGAGAGCTTGAAGATCGTGTTGGCGTAGTACATGCCGGTCCGGGTGAGGTGCGGCTCCACCGAGTCGGCGATGCCCAACTCCTCGCACAGCCGCAGGATGTCGGTGTCGGAGGAGAACCAGTGGTGGTAGAAGCGCTCCAGGTCCTGCCCGCCCACGGTGAACGAGGCCGCCAGGCCGCCGATTTCGTCCTCGGCCTCCAGGACGCGGACGCCGACACCCTTCTCGGCGAGCTCCAGGGCGGCGGACAGGCCGGTGAAGCCGCCGCCCACCACCACCACGTCGACCGGCTTCTCGACCGCTCCGGCGGTGCCGGCCGGTTCGGTCGCCTCGGCGTTCGCGGCTGCCTTGGTGGAACTGTGCTGACCGTCCGTCAGGTGCTCGGGTGCGGCGGTCATCGGGCCACCCCTGCGGCGATCGTCGGCTGCGGCGCGGAGGCCGTGCGGGAGCGCTGGATGCGCTCCCCGACGACGAAGGGTGGTCGGTCCTGCGCATGGCGCAGGGTGGCGTTGACGTACTCCCCGAGCACCCCGATCGCGAGGGTCTGGACGCCGAGGGAGTAGGCCCAGCGGGTGGTCCCGAAGTCCCGTCGGGCCAGCCCGACGACCGTGGCGGCGGCCGCGGAGACCAGGCCGGCGGCGGCCGTCGCCCGGATCGGGAGAGCCGATCCGGAGATGATTCCGCAGCGGGAGAGTTCGAGCATCTTGCGGAGCGTGTACTTCGAGGTGCCGGCGGCGCGCGGGTCGCGGCGGTACGGCACCGCGGTCTCCGGGAGGCCGGCCCAGCTGATCGTGCCGCGCAGGAAGAGCTCCTGGCCGCCGAGCTCGCCGAGCAGGTCGACCACCGACCGGTCCAGCAGCCGGAAGTCGCCCGTGTCCAGGGCCACCGGGTGGTCGGACATGCTGTTCAGCAGCCGGTAGTAGGCGAAGGCCGTGGCCCGCTTGAGGGCGCCCTCCCCCTTGCGCTCGGTCCGGCGGGCCGAGACCACCGACCAGCCCTCCCGCCACCGGCTGACCAGGTCCGGGATGAGTTCGGGCGGATCCTGAAGGTCGGCGTCGATGAGCACGACGGCGTCGCCGGTCGCGTCCCGGAGTCCGGCGAGGCAGGCGGCCTGGTGGCCGAAGTTGCGACTCAGCCTGGCGGCTCGGACGTGTTCCGATCCGGCCGCGAACTCTCTGATGAGGGACCACGTGTCGTCGGTACTGCCGTCGTCCACGTAGAGGACCTCGTACGTCACCCCGCGACCCGCCCGCAGGGCGCGGACGAGCCGTGCGTGGGTCTCGCGCAGGACCGACTCCTCGTTGAAGCACGGCACGACGACGGTCACGAGCGACGACGCCGATGTCCGTGGGACCGGTTGGATGGTAGGCATGCGACATCCCCCTGTTTGAACCTGTTGGAATGTGCTCATGGGCTGGGTGGCGCTGCTCAGGTTGGATGGCTGGCCGGAGTGCGCGCTAACAGGCGCTGGGGCGGCAACAGCCGATTCCCTGCCGGGAGATGGTGAGATTCCTTGCTCCGCTGGGCCAGGGAGGGAACTGAAGGGGTGTATTCGATCACCACAAGATTAAACAGAAAACGACGGGAACGTACAGGGGGATTCTTCGATCACCCCGAGCTGTCCGGCGGAGGATCGGCGGGAACCGGCCACCGCCCGCCGGCGCGTTCCCCCGCCCGGCGCGGCAGCGCGCCGCGGGCCCCGGGCCCACCCGAACTTCGCCCGATCCGACGTCAGGCCCCGTGTGGCGCAACGGCCGAGGTCGCCTCCCGGCCGGCCCGGGAAGGGCGGCGCCGCGCCCCGGACGCTCCGCGATCAGTCCGAAAGCCGCCTGTGCCCTCGGGCGGCTACCGGCCGAACCGGGCCGGGGCTGGCCGAAAACCCCCGCCCGGATCGGGCGGCGGGGGAGTGTTGGAATCTGCGGAGGGGGCGTCTTCGTCGGCCTGTCGGCCTGTCGGTCCGGGGTGGGGATTGCCGGCCGGGGCGCCACCTCGCGCGGGCGGGCCGGTGTCGCCCGCCCGTGCGAGGTCCGGCCGCGGGTCATCGGCACCGCGGCCCTCGGAGGCCGGGTCAGGCCGGGCCGCCCGCGTAGGCCAGGGGCGGGAGGACGGCCCGGGCGTCCCGGCCGGCGAACCAGAGGCCGATGGCGAAGGCGGTCGCCGCCTCCAGCAGCCCCGCGCGGGCCAGCGGACCGGCCGGCAGCGGCTCGGCGCCGAGGTCGGCGACCAGTCGGCCGACCAGGGCCAGCGCGTCCGGGTCGTCGCCGCAGAGCGGGACGCCGAGCGGACGGCCGTCGAAGACCGGCGGGGTGAGCCGCCAGACGCTCTCGTGGCAGACGTTGAACGCCTTCACCACGTGGGTGCCGGGTGCGGCGGCGGCGATCCGCTCGGCCATCGACGGCCCGCCGGCCGTGCTGAGGGTGAGGCTGCCCGGCACGATCGGGTTGGTGCAGTCGACCAGCACCCGCCCGGCCGGCGGGGCCGCCGCCGCGACCACCCGCTCCACCTGGCCGGCCGGGACGGCGAGCAGCACCGCCTCGCCGAACTCCGCGGCCGCCGCCGGGCCTTCCAGCGCCCGCGCGCCCGTGCCCAGCCGGCCCGCCGCGGCGGCGGCGCGGGCCGCGTCCCGGGCGCCGAACGCCACCTCGTGTCCGGCCCGGGCCCACTGCCCGCCGAGTGCCTGCGCCATGTTCCCCGCTCCGATGATGCCGATCCGCATGGGAGATCTCCCTTGGTGGGCCCGACGCGGCCCCGGTCGGGCCGCTTCCGGGGTGACTCGGGGATGACTCTAGGAACGGCGATGGTTACCGATCGGTGCGTAGTGGACGACGGGTGCGTAGTGGACGACGAGGGCGAGGGGGACCGCCGATGGCGGCGCGCGGGGGGCCGGACGGTGTGACCGGCGGCGTGACGGACGACGGCAGGGCGGACGACGGGGTGCCGGGCGGCGGGGCGGGAGCCGGGGCCGGGGCGGGTGGGGCGTTCCTGGCGGACTGCCGGGCCCGGGTCGCCTTCGACCTGCTGGGGAACACCTGGAGTTCGGTGGTGCTCTGGGCCCTGCGCGAGGAGCCCGCGCGCCCCGGCGGGCTGCGGGTGCGGATCGGCGGCATCAGCGCCAAGGTCCTCACCGAGACGCTGCGCCGGCTGGAGTTCAACGGCCTGGTGGAACGCCGCAGTTACCCGCAGGTGCCGCCGCGTGTCGAGTACGCCCTCACCCCGCTCGGCCGCACCCTGCTGCCTGCCCTGGAGGCCCTGGGGGACTGGGGCTACCAGCACGGTGACGCGGTGTTGGAGGCCCAGGACCGGGCCCAGGACCGGGCGCAGGGGCAGGGCTGACGCCCGGTCGGCCCGGCGGAGGTGATGGAGCGTATTCGCCGGTTGACTCTGCGTCATGGAATGATCGCGAACCGGGGCCCGCGAGCAAGGAGTGCACGGTGAACCAGAACGACGACCTCGAAGCGGCCCGCCGCGCCGATCCCGCCGCCGTCGCGCGCCGGATCGCCGACCGGCGCTCCCGGCTCGGCCTGACCGAGGAGGTGCTGGCGAACCAGGCGGCGATGTCGCCGCGTTACCTCCAGCACCTGCTGGACGCCGGGCCGGCCTTCGACCCGGGCGGGTTCCTGCGGATCGCCGCCGCCCTGGGGCTCGGCTACCAGGAGTTGCTCGAAGGGCGCCCCGACGCCCCGCCCGGGCAGTCGGAGGCCGGGCCGCGCCCGCAGCTGTTCCATCTCACCGAGGCCGAGTGCTGGGACCTGATCGGCACCCACGGCGTCGGCCGGATCGCCCTGCCCGTCGACCCGGGCCCGGCGGTCTTCCCGGTCAACTACGCCGTGGACGACGGGACGATCGTCTTCCGCACCGCCGCGCGGAGCGCCGCCACTCCGGCCGACGGGGCGCCGGTGTCCTTCCAGATCGACCGGATCGACGACCACCTGAGCCGGGGCTGGAGCGTCCTCGTCCTCGGCCGGGCGCGGTACGTCGAGGACGAGGACGGCGTCCACCACCTGCGGCAGCTGCCGGGCACCACCTCGTGGGCCGGCGGCGACCACCCGCTCTGGGTGCGCATCCAGCCGGACGAGATCACCGGCCGCCGCATCGGAAGCGCCGGCCCGCCGACCACGGCGGCCGAGTCGTAGCGCCGCTCGGACGGCAGCCGCTCGGACGGCGCCCGACCGGGCGGCTCAGGACACCAGGGACTGCTCCGCCAGCTCCGCCAGCTGCACGGTGCACAGTCCGTTGCGCTCGGTCCTGACATCCGTGACCTTGAGCTGGGTGCCGGGGAGGAGGATGAACTCCTCCTCGTCGGTGAACGCGGAGAAGCTGCGGATGCCCACCGCCCGGGCCGGGAGCACCTCGAAGAGGGTGCGCTTGCCGCGGCTGCCGAGGAAGGCCCGCGCCACGCCGGGCTGGGAGGTGCACGAGGACACGCCCCACCAGGTCACGGTCCCCCCGAGCGGGTACTGCGCCCGCAGGTCCAGCGGCACTCCGCGCCAGAGCGGTTCGGTACGGGAGGGCAGCTGCGACACCGCGGCGAACAGCAGCCGCAGGTACGGCAGGTACGGGACGAGCCTGGTCCGGTCCGGGGCGCGCAGGACGGCGTTGATCTCCCGGTAGAACGCGGACTCGCAGGTGTAGAGGTAGAGGGCGGCGATCGCGTCGGCGGACAGGCCGCCGGACAGCCCGCCGGCCGCCTCCTCCGCCCGCCTGGTACCGAAGTCGTGCGACAGCCCGACCTGCCGGTCCAGACCGGACAGCAGCGCGGAGACCGGGGTGAGGGCGTCGCGGAAGTCCATGAGCGGGGTGTCGAACACGCCGGTGATCGCGGGGAGGGCGAGGCCCTCGTCCTTGACCCCGGCGAGACGGTCGAGGTAGAGCTGGTGCAGCTCCATGGTGGAGGCGATGAAGGCGCCCATGCGCTCGGCGACGCCGTCGTCCGCACCGCCGGTCCCGGCCGCGAGCGTGTTCCACCCCGTGCTCGGAAGCCAGTCGATCCCGTCGGCGCCGAGCGAGGCGAGGGCGGAGTTCACCGTGGCGAAGTGCTCGCCGTCGCAGAAGACGTCGCCCTGCGCCGCGGGGTTGGGGTGGTCGATGTGCCGGACGTCGACCCCGGGGTACTTCTTCTGGAGCCGCAGGACGGCGTTCTTCAGGGTGCGCGCGTGGGCTCCCCACCAGGCGAAGACGACACCGCGGTCCTCCTCGTCGGCGTCCTGCTTGGCGCTGAGGATCTCCTCGGCGATCCGCTCGGCGACCGGCCGCCAGAACGCGGTGTGCCGGTCGGTTCCCGTCGACCCGTCGCTGCTGGCGGTGAGTGAGGCGTTCAGGAGCAGGACGCCCTGGGTGAGCATCGCCTGGAACCACTCCGGCGGCTGGACGGTGTCCTCCTTCTCCAGCAGCGCGCGGATGTCGGAGATCGGGGTCTTCTTGGGGATGCCGTACTTCCACATCGCCGCGGCCTTGATGATGCAGCGTATGCTGACGACCCTGCCGAACTGGCTGTCCTTCCAGTGGTGGAAGGTGTTGTCGAACATGGCGATGCCGGTGGCGCTCTCCGGCCGCGGGTAGGGGTTCTGGCCGAAGACCACGACCTTCCACTTGTGCGGTGCGTGGGGCTTGAGGGCCTGGAAGGTCAGTTCGCGGACGGGGACCACCTCGGGCGTGCGGCCCGGTCCGATGAACGAGGCCGCGTCCGGCTGTGCCTCGATGACCGGCTTCAGCAGCGGCAGCCAGGGCTCACCGCCGCCCTTGAACAGCTCCGCGAGGCCCAACGGGTCGCTCGGGTCCATGGCGGCGGAGGTGTCGGCGGCAGGGTCCTTGGCGGTGGGGTCGTCGGCGGGGGTGTTGGCAGTGCTCATGGCGGAGGTACTCCGAACTGTCGGACCGTGCTGATGGGCAGGGGGCGCGAGGGGGCATGGCCGGGTTCCGTCCGAACGCCTTGTAGCCGGCGACAGACTGACGGCGAGTCCGCTCACCGGCAGTCGTGGACGCTAGCAACCGCCGCCGACAGTGACCGTCCACTGCTCTGTCAGTGGGGGGCGATAGCGTCGTGAGCAGTGCAGGAGCCCCTTCCCGATCGGAGTGGACCATGACCGTGAATCACGTGGAGTCACCGCTGAGGGTCGTGTTGACCGACATCAACACGGCGGTGGTGGAGGCGTGGCGGGCGGCGTTCGCCGACACCCCGGGGATCGAGATCCGCGAGGGCTCGATCCTCGACGAGAAGGTCGACGCCTGGGTCAGCCCCACCAACTCCCGGGGCCGGATGGACGGCGGGGTCGACGCGGCCATCAAGCGCCATCTCGGAGCGGGCATCCAGCTGCGGGTGCAGCGGGCCGTCCGGGACGGGTTCGCGGGCCGGCTCCCGGTGGGGAGCGCGGTGTGCGTGCCGTCCGGGGCGGTCCACCCGGGGTTCCTGATCTCGACGCCGACGATGGAGGGTTCCTCGCAGAACGTCGGCGAGACCTTGAACGTCGCCCTGGCGTGCGCCGCCGCGTTCCAGGCGATCCACCGGCAGAACGCACAGGCGCCGGGCAGCATCGGGTCGGTGGCGCTGGTGGGGATGGGCGCCCGGACCGGCCGGGTGCCGGCGCGGGTGTGCGCCAACCTGATGTGGACGGGCTACACGTTGTTCAACGACCACCGGTTCGAGGACGACGACGATCTGCGCGGCACGATCACCGCGCAACTCGACGACCTCGAGAACGCGCCCGCCGAGAAGCGGATACGCATCGCGCCGCCCGTCCGCCCCGCCTCCCGCTCCCGTCGCTGACCCGGGCACCTCCGGGAGCCGGGAGCCGAGGCGGCGCAGGCGGTGTCGGCGGTGCGTGCGAGGCTTTGCCCTGCGGACCGGGACCGGGACCGGTCCGTGGCCGGGGGCCGGTGGGAAGGGGACGGGATGACGACGGATCTGCTGGTGAACGAGGCCTGGCGGCCCGCCACTGCGCCGGCGCGGCTGCGTGAGCTGGCCGCGGACCCGGTGCTCGCGCGGATCGTGGCGTCCCGGATCGGCCTGCCCGCCGACCTGGCGGAGGAGCTGGCCGCGGAGGTGGCGCTGCGGGCCGAGGCCGGCGGACCGCCCTGGACGGCCGTGGCGCGTGCGCTGGCCGCGCAGCCGGCCACCGGCCCCGAGCGGCTGGCCCTGCTGGCGGCCCACCCCGACGAGGGCGTGCGGCGGGCCGCCGCCGTGCACCGCGCCACTCCCGGGTCGGCCGTGGACGCACTCGCCGCCGACCCCTCGGCCGTGGTGCGCCGCGCGCTGGCCGCCCGTGAGGAACTGCCGCGCGCGGTGGGCGCCGTGCTGGCCGCCGACGTGTGCGCGGACGTCCGGCTGGCCGTCGCCCGCCGGGTCGGCGTGCGGCCCGAGGAGCTGGACGCGCTGGCCGACGACCCGGATCCACGGGTGCGGCGCGTCCTGGCGGTGCTCGGCCGCGGCAGCGCCGCCGACCTCACCGATCCGGACCCGAGCGTTCGCCGCACCGCCGTGGAACGCCATGGCCACCGTGACCTGGCGCCCCTGCCGGAAGCCCTTGTGGGCGACCCGGATCCGGCCGTCCGGGAGCTGCTCGCCTCCCGGTGGCGCAACCACGACCCGGCCGCGCTGGCCCGCCTCGCGGCGGACGCCGAGCCGCAGGTGCGGGCCGCGGCGGCGGGCAACTGGTACACCCCGGTCGCGCAGCTGACCGCGCTCGCGGCCGACCCGGACCGGACGGTACTGGCCGGGCTGGTCGGCAACCGGCTCGCCCCGCCCGCCGCGCTCGTCGGCCTGATCGACACGCTGGCCGGGCTCGCCGAGGCCGATGCCGCCACGGGCCGGGAGCCCGACCCCGACGAGCGGGAGGAGCGGCGCCGCCTCGTCCACGAGGTGCTCGACCACCCGGCCACCCCGCCCGAGTCGCTGCGCCGGCTGTACGCGTTGGAGCTGACCCCGTACTTCCACGAGGGGAACGCGCTGTCCCAACCGAACTGGCCGCCCGACCTGTTCGCCCGCTTCGCGCTCGGCTACTGCGAGAGCACCGTCGAGGGCGAGGAGGAACGGGAGAGCTTCGCCCGGATCGAGCGGGCCGTCGGGACGGAGCCGCCCGAGCAGGTCCTCGCTGCGATGCTCGGGAGCCCGATCCACTACCTGCGCCGGGCGGTCGCCAATCGGCATACCCCGCCCGAGGCGCTGGCGGAGGCCGCCCGCTCGCCGAAGGGCTACGACCTGGACGACCTCGCAAGGAACCCCGCCGCTCCGCGCGAGGTCCTGCTCGGCTGGGCCGCCGAGAACTGGCGCTGCTCGGCCATGCTGGAGAACCCCGAGCTGCCGGTGCCCGTGCTCGCCGCGATCGCCAGGTGCTCGGACGACGACCACGCGGCCGAGGCCCGGGACCTGCTGGAGGTCCGGGCCCTGCGGGCGCGCGCACGACGGGAGACGCCGACGCCATGCTGACCACCTCCGACTGGCGGGCCCGGTTCGACCGCCTGCCCGACGCCGGTGCGTACGCCGAGCGGATCGGCCGGCACACCAACATCGCCGACTACCTCGACGACTCCGGGTACGGCTGGTACGTCCACCACGGGGACCTGATCGTGCCGGAGAACCTCGGCCACGACCTCGCGCTGATCGTGGACGGCGACCTCGTGGTGCACGGCTTTCTGGACGACTACGTCCGCGGCATCGGCCTGCTGGTCGTCCTCGGTGACCTCGTCGTACGCGACCTCGTCTCCTGGGGCTCGCTGTACGTCGGGGGCGACCTCCGGGCCGAGGGCATGGTCTGCGGCCACTACAACGACTTCACCTTCGAGGTCGCGGGGGCCGTGCACGGTCGGGCGCTGGTGCTGGCCGACAAGTCGTGCTCCTACACCACGGGTGAGCTGGAGACCGAGATCGACTCCTACGACCCGACCAGGGAGCAGCTGAGGGCCGCGCGGGAGATTCTCGTCCCACAGCTGTACGACGGGGGCGCGAAGCGGGCCCGGGAGGGCCGGCTGCCCAAGCTCGGCCGCCCGAGCTACCGGCGGATCTGCCGCCGGCTGCACGCGGGGAAGCCGCTGTTCCGCACCACCGGCTGAGGCGGCCGACTGGCGCGGCCGGACAGGACCTGGGACGGCCGGACAGGACCTGGGACGGCCCCGGGCGGCCGGTCTGCTGCGGGGGCGTCACGGGGGTGTTGCCCCGGATTGCGGTTCCGACGGGCCCCTTGATCGCCACCCGGCCGCGTGTGAGTGTGGGCCGGACGCCCGGTGTTCGGTATCCGGGCGGTGACAGCCGATCCGCGCCGCCCGGTGCCGCGCCGGTCGCGGAAAAACGGAGGAACCGGTGCCGTCGCCCTCGCAGCCCCTTCGCAAGCTGGGCTTCCTGACCATCGGGCTGTTCGACCCGGCCGACCCGGGTCGGGGGCACGAGTCGACGCTGCGGCTCATCGAGCTCGGGGAGCAGCTGGGGTTCGACAGCGCCTGGGTGCGCCACCGGCACCTGCAGTACGGGATATCCTCGCCCGTCGCCGTGCTGGCGGCGGCCTCGCAGCGCACCCGCCGCATCCAACTGGGCACCGCGGTCATTCCGCTGGGGTGGGAGAACCCGCTGCGGCTGGCCGAGGACCTGGCGACCACCGACCTCCTCTCCGGCGGCCGGCTCAACCCCGGCATCAGCGTCGGACGGCCCGGCCACTACGACCGGGTCGCCTCCGCGCTGTACCCCGACACCGCCGAGGCCGAGGAGTTCGGCTACGAGCGGGTGCGCCGGCTGCTGGACTTCGTCAGGGGCGAGCCGGCCACCGACTTCAGCGGCGTCGAGGGCATCGAGGTCTACTCGGACCGGGTCCAGCCCGTCGCACCCGGCCTGGCCGAGCGCATGTGGTACGGCGGCGGGAGCCTGCGATCGGCCCGGTGGGCGGGTGAGCAGGGCCTGAGCCTGCTGACCAGCAACGTGGTGCGGGCGGAGGAGTCGGAGGACTTCGCCGAGATCCAGCGTTCGCAGATCGCCGCCTTCCGCGCCCACCACCCTGCGGGCGGGCGGGCCCGGGTCTCCCAGGGGCTGGTCGTCATCCCCACCGACAGCGCCTCGGCGGAGCAGCGCGTGAAGTACCGGGAGTACGCCCGGAGCCGGCTCCCGCGCACCGCCGCCCCGCAGGGCCCGGCGCGGATGATGTTCGCGCCGGACCTGGTCGGGACGTCCGCCGAGATCGCCGAGCGGCTCTACGCCCACGCCGCGTTCCGGGAGGTCGACGAGGTGGTCTTCGCGCTGCCGTTCACCTTCGGCGAGGAGGACTACGTGCAGATCCTCACCGACATCGCCACCAGCCTCGCCCCCGCGCTCGGCTGGCAACCGGCGGGCTGACCTGCCTGCCGGCCTACCCGTCTGCCCGCCCCCGCCGACCCGCCTCCGCTGCCGGGGCGACTACGCCTCGTCGACCTCCAGGCCGTACGCGACGACGGCCTGGTGCAGCCCGCCCGGATACCCGGCGAGGGCGGGGGTGAAGTCCCAGTCCCCGGCGGCGTCGCGGTCGAACCTGCCCAGCCGCATCGCGGTGTTGGCCGCGGCACCGTCGGCCAGGTGGACGACGGCCGGATCCTGGTCGGCGCCGGCCTCGAGGATCAGCGCCGGCCCGGCGAACCCGGCCATGGTCGCCGCCGGATGGTTCTCGACATCGGCGGCGGCGATCACGACGAGCCGGTCGGCGTCGGCCGGAAGCGCGTCGAAGTCGACCATCAGGCAGGCGTTCGCGTCGCCGTAGCCGGTCACCAGCCGCACCGAACCGTCCGGCGTCGAGCCGTTGTTGTAGAACACCAGGTGCTCGTCCGACAGCGCCCGGTTCCCCCGGCACACCAGGGCGGCGATGTCGTACTCCTCCTCACCGGTCCAGTGGAGGAGGAGCCGGGCGGGCTCGGCGGCGACCTCGATCCCGGGCAGGTCGTCCTCGTCGCCGAGTCCGGCGGCGCCGTACCGGGCGGCCGCGAACACCTCGTTCAGGCCGTGGTGCTTGAGCAGGCCGACCAGTTCGGCACCGTTGATCAGGGTGATCGGCTTCCCGGTGACGAACTGGTGCGAGCTCGGGCCGAACCTGCTGGTCGTGACGAGCACGGCCTTGGTCGCGGCCTGGTCGTGCTGGAGCGTCCCGTACAGGTCCCGCACGGCCGACGGCGTCACCGTGTCCCGGTACCGCTTCACCTGCACGATCACGTTCCCGCCGCGGAAGGGGTCCGTGTCGATGCCGCGCACGTCCACCCCACCGTCCCGCGACCGGGCGGTGAGCTCGACCTTCATGCCCATGGCCTCCATCAGCCGGGCGATCAGCTGTTCGAACTCGACGGGGTCCAGCTCCATCAGCAGTTGGAGCTCGCGAACCCGCTTGGCCATGCGGCCGCGGTTCGCGGTGGTGTCGTCACGGAGGTGACGGAACAGCAGGCGCTGTGCGCGGCGCTCGGCAGTGTCGGGGCTGCTGAGACGGTGGAGCTTGCGGCTCCGGGACATTCTGCCCCCTGGAGGGTGACGGGTCGATGGCAGGCGTCACGGTAGGGCCTGGAGCCGACGCTCCGTCACCCATGTTTCACAATCGATAACTTCGGGCCGCTCAGGGTGCCGGGTCGGCCGCGCGGGCGGTCGTGCGGTCGGCCGCGCGGACGGGCCGGTTCGGGCGCCTCAGTCGATGACCTTGGCGATGAACGCGGCGACCTTCGCCCTGGTGCGCTCGATCTGCTCCTCCAGGGAGAGCGACTCGTGCAGCCGACCCCCGGCGCCCGCGTCCTTCCTGCCCCGGACGTAGAGCGAGCAGGCCAGGTCGCTGCACATGTAGGCGCCCACGGTGTTGCCCTGCCGCCCGGCCGGACCGGCCTTGGGCGCGACCATGAGGGAGACGCCGCCGGTGTGGCTGGTCAGGCACAGCGAGCAGAGGCTGCGCCGGGCCTGCCATGCGGCGGCGCCCGGGCTGCGCAGCACGAGCCCCTGGGGGCGGCCGTCGAGCTCGGCGACGAGGTAGGCCCGGTCCGGGGCCTGCGGGTCCCGCCAGCCGAGGAAGTCGAGGTCGTCCCAGGGCTGTTCGGCCAGGTCGCGGGGGATGTTCAGGCGCTTCGCCTCGCCCTTGGTGCAGTTCAGGAAGGCGGTGCGGATGTCGTGTTCGGTCAGCTGCTCCATGACACCGCAGGCTAATTTGCCTAAGGCTTTTAGGCAAACGCATAATGGGTGATGCCAAGCAGGAGGTAGACCATGGTTCGCGTAGGACTCACCGCCGAACGGCTGACCCGCGCCGGGGCGGAACTGGCCGACGAGGTCGGCTTCCAGCAGGTGACCGTCTCCGAGCTCGCCCGTCGCTTCGACGTCAAGGTCGCGAGCCTCTACTCGCATGTCAGGAACTCCCAGGACCTCAGGACCAGGATCGCCCTGCTCGCGCTGGACGAGCTCGCCGACCGCGCCGCCGATGCCCTGGCCGGGCGGGCCGGCAAGGATGCGCTGACCGCCTTCGCGGACACCTACCGCGACTACGCCCGGCAGCACCCGGGCCGCTACGCCGCCGCGCAGTTCAGGCTCGACCCCGAGACGGCGGCCGCGAGCGGAGGCGTCCGGCAGGCGCAGATGACACGGGCGATCCTGCGCGGCTACGACCTCGCCGAACCGGACCAGACGCACGCCGTCCGGATGCTGGGCGGCGTCGTCCACGGCTACATCGCCCTGGAGTCGAGCGGGGGCTTCGCTCACACCGCCGTCGACCCGCAGGAGTCCTGGGACTGGATCGTGGACTCCCTGGACACCCTGCTGCGGGCACGCGCCACGCACTGAACCGCGACTGCGACTGCCACCGCGCCCCCGGCATCGGCATCGGCGTCGGCGTCGGCGTCGGCGTCGGCTTCGAAGGCGGCCCGCCGACCTGCATGTCTTCGTGTGCGATCGACATTTCACGTGGTACCACTGGCCGAGGATGTGCGAGTCGGACACTTCGGGACGGAGAGATCCATGAGTGATGTCGAGGCTGTACTCGACAGTCGGTACGACAACCTGTTCGCCCGCGCGGCCGGTTACCTGCCGGAGAGCCGGCAGGCCGTCGACGAGTGGCAGGCGGACTTCGTCCTCCGACTGGCCGACGCTGAAGAGGAGTTCAGCCAGGCGGTGCGGGACCTGGAGCAGCTGATCAAGCGCGACGGGATCATCCGGATGTACGTCTGCCAGATGATCGAGGAGGTTCTGCCACCGCACCGGTGCATCAAGAGCGTTCCCGAACTGCTCGCGGCCCTCAACCGGATCAGGACGACCGCGCCGCGGTACAGCCCGAACCGTGAGAAGCGGGTGTTCTTCCCGATGTCGGCGCTGTTCGTCTACATGATGATGACGCCGGCCGGTGAAGCGCTGTTCCGCGTCGAGAAGTTCAACCGGGCGATCCAGAAGGTCCTCAAGGAGTGGTGCCAGCACCTGGACAGCCCCGAGAGCCGCAGTGTCCTGACCGAGCAGGAGGACGGCTGGCTGTCGGCGCCCGCCGTCAAGGAGTTCGGCCTCGGGGAGTACGTCACCGAAGCGGACCGGAAGAAGCCGTACTGGGGATTCACCTCCTTCAACGGGTTCTTCCACCGGCAGATCCTCCCGGGGAAGCGACCCGTCGACACCGATCCCGCCGCCGTCGTGTCGGCCAACGACGGTGCCGTGTACCGGATCGCGCGGAACGTCCAGGAGACCGACGAGTTCTGGCTCAAGGGGCAGCCCTACTCGCTGGCCGACATGCTGAACGGCAGCACGTACACCGGCAGGTTCCTGGGCGGCGATGTCTTCCAGTCGTTTCTCGCGGGCTCCGACTACCACCGCTGGCGCTCGCCGATCGACGGCGTCGTCCGGAGCGCCGAGGTCGTCGACGGCCTGATGTTCAGCAACGCGGAGTCCGCGGGCGAGGACCCGACCGCCGGGACGTACTCGCAGGGCTACCAGGCGTCCGTCAACACCCGCGGTCTGGTGTTCATCGAGAGCCCGGACCCGGGGATCGGCATGGTCTGCGTCATTCCCATCGGCATCACCGAGATCTCGTCGGTGACCATCACGGTCAGGCCCGGCAAGGAGGTGAAGAAGGGCGACGAACTGGGCTGGTTCAGCTACGGCGGCTCCAGCATGTGCCTGGTGTTCGAGCCCGGAAAGGTCCGCTTCGCCGACGGGCTGAAGCCGAATACGAAGATCCGCGTCGGCACACGGATCGCGACCGTCACCCGATGACCACCGGTGCCCGAACCCCGCCGGCCGCGACCTAGGATTCTGTCCGTGTCCAGGGCGGACGCCCTGGACACGGTGGACAGGCGGGCAGTGGGGACGGCATGGCGGTCGGACGGCGTGGCGGCGGCGAGGCGGAGTTCCTGGCGGACCTCCGCCGACTCGGGGAGGTCCATCGGACCGGGCTGGCCGGGACGCACTCGCTGCGGGTCGTCGCGCGCGCTGTCGGGGTGTCGCCGACGACGGTCGGCGAGTGGCTGAAGGGGACGCGGGTCCCGAAACGGCCGGAGGACTTCCTGCGGTTGGTCGCCGTGCTGCGGAAGGCCGCCGCGCAGGCCGGGATCGAGCTGCCGCCGGCCGACCGCCACCTGCTGGACCCCGACGAGTGGCTGTCCCGGTACGGGGCCGTCGCCCGGGCCCGTGCGCAGTCCGTGGGCGCCGGGGTGCAGCGCGCCCAGGCCCTGGCCGCGCTCGCCGGTACGGAGTCGCCCACCCGCGAACCCGACCTGCCCGACAGGCCGCGCCCGGTCGCCCGGTGGACGGCGCAGCAGCTCGGTGTCCATCCGGCCGTCCCCGGCCGCGCCTTCGAAGCCGGTACGGGCTTCGTGCTCCCCGAGTACGTCGAGCGGCGCCACGACCGGCTGTTGCGCGCGCAGTTGGACGCGGTGGCCGACGACGGGCGGAGCGCGCTGATCGTCGTCCAGGGGGGATCCTGCACCGGCAAGACGCGTACGGCCTTCGAGGCGGTCCGGGCATCGCTGGGGGACTGGCGGCTGGTGTTCCCGAAGACCGCCGAAAGTCTGCTCACGTTGCTGGCCGCCGATGCCGCGGGGCCGCGGACGGTCCTGTGGCTGAACGAGGCGCAGAACGTGATCGACGGACCGGAGGGCGAGGCCGCCGCCGCGGCGCTGCGGCGCGGCCTTGAGCAGCGCGGGCCGCTGGTGATCGTCGCCACGCTCTGGCCGGACGTGCACCGCAGGCTCGCCGAGCGCCCCGTCGAGGGCCCGGACCGCCACCCCCAGGCCCGTGGGCTGCTCGCCTCGGGGGCGGTGGTCCACGTCCCCGGGGCCTTCGAAGATGCGGCGCTCGCGGACCTGATGGCCAGGGGCGACGCGTCGCTCGCCGTGGCCGCCGGAGCGAGCCGGTCCGGGGGCGTCACCCAGGTGCTGGCCGGCGGTCCGGCCCTCGTCGACCACTACGAGAGCGCCGCCGGCTCGGACTGCTATGCCTGGGCGGTCATCACGGCCGCCATGGACGCGCGCCGGCTCGGCCACGGCCCGTCCGTCCCGCTCGCTCTGCTGGAGGCCTCGGCGCCGGGCTACCTGACGAAGGACCAGCGTGCCGAGGCGCCGGCGGACTGGTTCGCCGACGCCCTGGCGTACGCGCGGGTGAAGGTGAAGGGCGTGGTCGCGGCCTTCGGCGAGGTCGCCAACGACCACGGGATGGGTGCGCGGCCGGGGGTCTGCCACCTGGCCGACTACCTCGACCACTACGGCCGCGCCGCGCGTCGGCACTGCTTCCCGCCGGCGTCGTTCTGGGAGGCGGTGCGCCACCACGCGGGGACGGCGAGCGACCTGTGCGAGCTCGCACGGTCGGCGAGCAGGCGAGGGCGCGAGCGGGTCGCCGACCTGCTCCTGTGGCAGGCGGCGGAACAGGGTCACATCGCAGCCTGGACGGGTCTCGTCATGGCCAGGGAGTACCGGGGCCTCTCGGTGGAGGCGGAGCGGTTGGCCCGGGTGGCGCTACGGAGCGGGGACCCCGAAGCGATGTGCCTCCTGGCCTGGGAACGCGGCGCGGCCGACGACGTGGCCGAGACCGAGCGGCTCTGCCGCGAGGCCGCCGAGACGGGTCATGCCGATGCTCTGGTCTCCCTGGCTTTGAGGCTGGGAGGCGGCCCCGAGGCCGAGGACCTGCTCGCCAGGGCAGTGGAAGCGGGCTCGTCCGAAGCGCCCCACGCCCTCGGACGGCTGCGTAGGGATGCCGGAGATCCCGAGGAGGCGATGCGTCTGTTCAGGATCGGCGCTGCGGCCGGCGACGTCGACGCCAGCGGTGAGTTGATCAACTGGGAGGAGGGCAACGGAAACCAGGCTGAGGCCGAACGCCTGGCGCGTCTGCACATGGAGCGGGGTAAGGGGTTCGTGCTGGCACTGCTGGCCGCGGACAGGAGCGCAGCCGGCAACCGGGCCGATGCTGAGAGGCTCTCCTGGGACGTGGTCAGCTTCGCGGATCGCCATGCGTCGGCCGAGGTGGAGGGGCCATGGCAGAGCGGTGTATCCGTGGCGACCGTGGTACTGCTGGCCTGTGCCCAGGAGGCGGGAGAGGCACGGGTCGACGAGGTTCTGGGGCAGCTTGCCGAGTGCCGAAGCCCGCAGACGCTGGGGCGCGTGGCCGCATGCTGGGAGGACCGCGACGCCGGTACGGCGGAGAAGCTGTACCGCCGGGCGGCCGAGGCCGGAAACCGTGAGGCGTTGCGGTGCCTTGCCCGGATGAGGCGGGGAGGCGCCGCCGAGACCGAGGGGCTGCTGCGGTCCGTGGCGGACGCCGGCGGCGGCGTGGACGCTCTGGCCCACTTCTGGGAGGACGAGGGCAGGCCGGAGGACGCGGAACACCTGATGATCTACGGCCTTGAGATCGACGGCTCCGTCGCCGAGCCGTGGGACATGCGCGCGGACGAGGACGAGGACGCGGACGAGGACGTGAACGCGGACACGCACTCCGGCCCGACGACGGAGCGTGGGTAGCGGGCCCGGTGAAGCGCCCGCGGGCCCGTGGTCACCAGGGCAGCAGTCCCCGGACGACCCGCCCCAGCCTGGCGAGGTGGTCCAGCAGGGTGGCCAGGGTGCGGCGGGCCGCGGTACGGCGGTAGGCATGGCGCGACCACACCGTCGGGAGGACGACGCCGGCGTACAGCAGCAGGAAGAGGACGAGAGCGAGGAGGCCGGTCGGGCCGAGGGCGTCGACTGCGCGGATGCCGGTGTCGTACAGGGCCTGGATGAGGGTCATCGTGGTCGCCTTCGCGGGAGGTCGGGGCGCCGGCCGTTCGCCGGGGCCGATGAGGCAGACCGTTCCTGTCCAGGGGGGTGTCCGGCAGCCCTCCGCGGGATCCTGGACGGCCCGGGGCCCGAACGCGCTGGTCCGGGCCCCGGGGGGAGGGGGTGTCCAGTCCGGTGGGTTCGGGGGCTGGACGGCTCCGCGTGCCGTGATGCGTCCTGCGGCGGTTGGCGCCCGGCGGTCGTAGGGTCGAAGCCTCTTCCCGAGGAGGGCTTCCGATGCGCAGCGTGACCTACTCGATGGGTGTCTCCCTGGACGGCTACATCGTCGGGCCGGACGGCCGCTTCGACTGGACGGAGCCCGACGAGGAGGTCTTCCGCTTCGTCACCGACGAGTTCCGGGGGGTCGGCGTCCACCTGTTGGGGCGGCGGCTGTACGAGACGATGCTGTACTGGGAGACCGCCGACCAGGATCCGTCGCTGGACGACACGATGCTGGAGTGGGCCGCGCTCTGGAATCCGCTCCCGAAGGTGGTGTTCTCCAGCACGCTGTCGACGGTGCAGGGCAGCGCCCGGCTGGCCTCCGGCGACCTGGCGGAGGAGATCGGGCGGCTGCGGGCCGAGCCGGGGGAGGGTGACATCGCGATCGGCGGTGCGACTCTCGCCGCCGAGGCGGCCGCGGCGGGTCTGATCGACGAGTACCGGGCCCGGGTCTACCCGGTGCTGGTCGGCGGTGGTATCCCGTTCTTTCCCCGGGGCGAGCGCCGGGTGGATCTCGAACTCGTCGAGACCCGCACCTTCGGCTCGGGGGTCGTCTATCTCCGCCACCGCGTCGTCCGCCGGGCCGTGGCCTAGGTATCCAGGTATACCGACCACAGAGGTCACCGGCTCCGGCGGCGCCGCCGTGAGTGCGTCCTACGGCGCGGGCGGGGCCGCGCAGGACGGGCAGAGGCCCCGGTAGGTGACCTCGACGCCGGCGACGGCGAAGCCGAAGCGCTCCGACGCGGGGAGGTCGGCGAGCGGGTCGCCGGTCGGGTGGACGTCGCGGATGGCGCCGCAGCCGGTGCACACCAGGTGGTGGTGGGGGTGGTGGGCGTTGGGGTCGAAGCGTCTGGCCCGGCCGTCCGTGGAGAGCTCGGTGACCTCGCCGAGCGCGACCAGCTCGCCCAGCGTGTTGTAGACGGTCGCCCGGGAGATCTCGGGCAGCCGTTGCGCCGCACGGGCGTGCACCTCGTCGGCGGTGAGGTGGACGTGCTCGCCGTCGAGGACCTCCGCGACGACCCGTCGCTGGGAGGTCATCCGCCAGTTGCGCCCGCGCAGTCGCTCCAGCAGGTCACTCATATCGGCTCGCCTCACTGAGGTCATCGGGAAAGCGGATCGTATCAACGCGCATCCGGTTCCGATCGGCGATGGGCTTTGCGTGGTTCTTGACTTGGATTTTGTCCATCGTAGGATCGGCTCCGGCGTTAGCCTAGGGACAGGACGACTCCAGTACGGCAGGAGACAACAGCGTGACCGGACCACCGCCGTGCGACCCCCGGTGTCGGGACGTCCGGCATCGCGGTGTGCGACCGGCGGGGCTGCCGCCCCGGACGCGTCCGACGACCACGGCTCGCCTGGCCGACGAGGCCCACCAGGCCGACCCGGCCGACGATGCCGTGACCCACCGGGGCCCCGGCCCCGGCTCTTTCACCGCCCGCAGTTCCTGAACACAGTGATCCGCCCGGCCCGGAGGGATTCCCATGTCTGAGAACCATGATGCGATCGTCACCGATGCGAAGCCGGAGGGCGGCGGGGGCTGTCCCGTCGCGCACGACCGCGCGGCGCACCCGACGCAGGGCGGCGGGAACCGCCAGTGGTGGCCGGACCGGCTCAACCTGAAGATCCTCGCCAAGAACCCCGCCGTGGCCAACCCGCTCGGCGAGGAGTTCGACTACGCCGAGGGGTTCAGGAGCCTCGACCTCGCGGCCGTGAAGCGGGACCTCGCCGAGGTGCTGACCACCTCGCAGGACTGGTGGCCGGCCGACTACGGCCACTACGGTCCGTTCATCATCCGGATGGCCTGGCACAGTGCCGGCACCTACCGGATCAGCGACGGCCGCGGCGGCGCCGGGGCCGGCCAGCAGCGCTTCGCCCCGCTCGACAGCTGGCCGGACAACGCCAACCTCGACAAGGCCCGCCGCCTGCTGTGGCCGGTGAAGAAGAAGTACGGCCGCAACCTCTCCTGGGCCGACCTGATGATCCTGGCCGGCAACGTCGCCCTGGAGACGATGGGCTTCGAGACCTTCGGCTTCGGCGGCGGCCGCGCGGACGTCTGGGAGCCGGAGGAGGACGTCTACTGGGGTCCCGAGACCACCTGGCTCGACGACCAGCGCTACACCGGCGACCGCGAGCTGGAGAACCCGCTCGGCGCCGTCCAGATGGGCCTCATCTACGTCAACCCGGAGGGCCCCAACGGCAACCCGGACCCGATCGCCGCGGCCCGCGACATCCGCGAGACGTTCCGCCGGATGGCGATGAACGACGAGGAGACCGTCGCCCTGATCGCGGGCGGCCACACCTTCGGCAAGACCCACGGCGCCGGCCCGGCGGACAACGTCGGCCCCGACCCCGAGGCCGCCCCGATCGAGCAGCAGGGCCTGGGCTGGAAGAGCACCTTCGGCACCGGCAAGGGCGGCGACGCCATCACCAGCGGCCTTGAGGGCGCCTGGACGGCCACCCCGGTGGCCTGGGACAACACCTTCTTCGAGACCCTGTTCGGCTTCGAGTGGGAGCTGACCAAGAGCCCCGCCGGCGCACACCAGTGGAAGCCGAAGGAGGGTGCCGGCGCGGGCACCGTCCCGGACGCGCACGACCCGGCGAAGACCCACGCCCCGACGATGCTGACCACCGACCTCTCGCTGCGCCTCGACCCGGTCTACGAGCGGATCTCGCGGCGCTTCCTGGAGAACCCCGCCGAGTTCGCGGACGCCTTCGCCCGGGCGTGGTTCAAGCTGACCCACCGCGACATGGGCCCGGTCGTGCGCTACCTCGGCCCGGAGGTCCCGTCCGAGACCCTGCTGTGGCAGGACCCGCTGCCGGCCGTGACCCACGAGCTCGTCGACGCCGCCGACGTCGCCGACCTCAAGGCGCGGATCCTCGCCTCGGACCTGTCCGTCGCCCAACTGGCCTCCACCGCCTGGGCCTCGGCCTCGTCCTTCCGCGGCAGCGACATGCGCGGCGGCGCCAACGGCGCGCGCGTGCGCCTCGAACCGCAGAGCGGCTGGGAGGTCAACGAGCCGGAGCAGCTGGCGACGGTGCTGCGCACCCTGGAGGGCGTCCGGAAGGCGTTCAACGAGGCGCAGTCCGGCGGCAAGCAGGTCTCGCTCGCGGACCTGATCGTGCTCGCCGGCGGCGTGGGCGTCGAGCGGGCCGCCAAGGAGGCGGGCTTCGCGGTCGAGGTCCCGTTCAGGCCGGGCCGGGTGGACGCGGCGCAGGACCAGACCGACGTCGAGTCGTTCGCCGCGCTGGAGCCGGGCGCCGACGGGTTCCGCAACTACCTCGGCAAGGGCAACCGCCTGCCGGCCGAGTACCTGCTGGTCGACCGGGCCAACCTGCTGAACCTGAGCGCCCCGGAGCTGACGGTCCTCGTCGGCGGCCTGCGGGTGCTCGGTGCCAACCACCAGGGGACGTCGCTCGGCGTCCTCACCACGGCGCCCGGCACGCTCACCAACGACTTCTTCGTCAACCTGCTCGACCTGGGCACGGTCTGGAAGGCGACCTCCGCGGACGCGAACACCTTCGAGGGCCGCGACGCGGCCACCGGCGAGGTCAGGTGGACCGGCAGCCGCGCCGACCTGGTGTTCGGCTCCAACTCCGAGCTGCGCGCCGTCGCCGAGGTCTACGCGAGCGACGACGCCAAGGAGAAGTTCGTGCGGGACTTCGTCGCCGCGTGGGTGAAGGTGATGGAGCTCGACCGCTTCGACCTGGTCTGACCGCGCCTTCGAGCCCCACGGAGTCGGAAGCGACAGCGGCGCCATGACGCCGCGACGCCGCGGCTGACCGTGTGACGGCCCGCCCGTCACCGCCCCGGGAAACCCCGGGAGCGGTGACGGGCGGGCCGTCGCCGTTTCCGGGCCTGCCCGGTCATGGGCCCGCAGAGCCGATGAGGAGCCGATGGAGAGAGGCCCCGGACAGCATGGTGGGGCGGCTCGATCGGACGGGTCGCACCCCACAAGGAGGTCACATGACCAGGACCCTCACGTCGTTCGGCGACCGGATGCTGGGTGCGCTGCTGAAGCAGAAGAAGGCCGGCGCGTGCGTCCCGCCGGACTACTGCGGTGTCGTCGCCTGCAACTCGCAGGGCGGCTACTGCTCGGGCGGCTGGTGGTGGCAGCCGATGTGCAACGGCTACTACAACTGCGGCGGCACCTGTAAGGGCACCGGCGGCCTCCAGTACAACAAGAAGGTCGCGTACGGCTGCTGACGACTGCACGGGCTTGTGTCAGACAAGCCCCGGGGCGGGGGCCCCGACCCGGCGGCCCCCGCCCTCCGTCGCCCTTCGAACGGCCCAGAGAGGAACCGACATGCTCACCGCCCTCATCGCCTCCACCGTCGCGCTCGGCCTTGCCACCGCGGCCAACCTCGTCCTCACCTTCGCCGTCATCCGCAGGATGCGGACGCTGGAGGAGGGCGGCACGGGCGCCCCCGACGCCCTGCCGGCGGTCGGCACCGCCGTCACCGGGTTCAGCGCCGTCACGACCTACGGCGAGGAGCTCACCGTGGCCGACGTGGCCGCCGGGGACGCCTTCGCCGGCTTCGTCATGGTCGGCTGCACGCCCTGCGGCACGCTGATCGAGTCCCTGGCCGGCGGCGCCGCCACCGGGGCCGACGACCCGCTGTTCTTCGTCGTCGGCGACCCGGAGGACCCGGAGACCCGCAGGATGACCGCCGCCCTGGACGCCGTCGGCCGGGTGGCCGTCGTCGCCGAGAAGTCCCCGGCCACCGAGGCCTTCGGCCGGATCGGCGCCTTCCCGACACTGCTCCGGCTCAAGGACGGCGTGATCGCCGCGGCCGGGCACGACCTGGCCGACGTCGTGCCCGCGGCGGCACGCCGCGCGGGCGCCGACCGCCCGGCCCCGGTCCGGGAAACGGTGTGATCACGGCGGTCGCCGGGCGGGTCCGGACCGCGGGCGCCGCACTGCGGCTGGGCTGGCGGGCCTCTCCCCGGGGGATCCTGCTCCAGCTCCTGCTCGCCCTGCTCACCGGCGCCCTCCCCGCCGTGATGGCCTACGCCACCAAACTGCTCGTCGACGACCTCGCCGGCGCGGGCGGCCCCGGCGCGGCCGACGGCACCCGGGTGGCGTGGCTCGCGGCCGCGGGAGCCGTCCTCGCCGGGGCGACCGCCGTCCTCAACCACCTCACGGCGCTGATCGGCGCCATGGTCGGCCGGGCCGTGAACCTGGAGGTGCAGGACCGGCTCTACGAACGGGTCAACGCCTACCGAGGGCTGCGCCCGTTCGAGGACCCGGCGACCCAGGACCGCATCCGGCTCGCCGAGACGGCGGCCCAGGGAGCACCGCACGACGTCCTCGACTTCCTGCTCGACTCGGTCCGCAGCACCGCGACGATCGCCGGGTTCCTCGGCACGGTGCTGGTGTTCTGGCCGCCGATGGGCGCGCTCCTGGTGCTCTGCGTCGCGGTCTCCGTCGCCGGCCATCTGCGCACCTCCCGGGGCCTGGCCGACACCGCCGCCGCCGTCGTCCCCGCCACCCGGCGGTACTACTTCTACCGGACGCTGCTCGTCGACCCCCGGGCCGCCAAGGAGATCCGGCTCTTCGGCACCGGGCCGCTCTTCCGCCGGCGGGCGGTCGAGGGGCTCCGCGAGACGACCGGCGCCGGGCTGGCCGCCCTGCGCCGCGGCGTCCTCGTCCAGTCGGGGCTCGCCCTGCTCACCGCGGCCGTCGCCGGAACCGCGGCCGTCGTCGTGGCACGGCAGGTGCTCGCCGGCCGGATCACCCTCGGCGACATGACGCTGTTCACCGCCGCGGTGGCCGCCGTCCAGGGCGCGCTGTCGGCCATCGTGATGCAGCTCGGGCGCGCGGAGGAGGCACTGCGCCTCTTCGGGCACTACCTCGCGCTGCTCGGCTCACCCGCGGACCTGCCGGACGGCACGGTGGTACCGGCCCCGCTGCGGGACGGCATCACCTTCGAGGACGTGTGGTTCCGCTACACCCCCGACGCGCCCTGGGCGCTGCGCGGTGTCGACCTGCACCTTCCGCACGGCCACGCGGTCGGCCTGGTCGGCGTGAACGGCGCGGGCAAGAGCACGCTGGTCAAGCTGCTCTGCCGGTTCTACGACCCCGACCGCGGGCGCATCCTGTGGGACGGCGTCGACATCCGCACGATGCCCGTCGACGAGCTGCGGCGCAGGATCGGCGCGACCTTCCAGGACTTCATGACCTACGACCTGACCGCCGCCGAGAACATCGGCCTGGGCGCCGTCGAGCACCGGGAGGACCTCGACCGGATCCGGGCCGCCGCCGCCCGCGCCGGCATCGACCGGAGCCTGGAGCGGCTGCCCCGCGGCTACCGGACCATGCTCAGCCGGACGTTCACCGACGAGGACGAGCAGGACGGCGTCCTGCTCTCCGGCGGCCAGTGGCAGCGCGTCGCGCTCGCCCGGTCGCTGATGCGCGAGGACGGCGAGCTGCTCATCCTGGACGAGCCCAGCTCCGGCCTCGACGCGCTCGCCGAGCGGGAGGTCCACCAGGCGCTGCGCCGCCACCGGGCGGGGCGCACCAGCCTGCTGATCTCGCACCGGCTCGCCGCGCTGCGGGAGGCCGATCTGATCGCGGTGCTCTTCGAGGGGCGGGTCGTGGAACGCGGCGGCCACGACGAACTGGTGGCCCTCGACGGCCGGTACGCGGAGATGTTCGCCGCGCAGGCCGAGGGCTACCGCGCGGACGCCGCCTCCCCCGCGGGGCTCCGGCCGGCCGGGCGGGCGGTGGCCGAGCACGCCGCGGCGCCGCACGCCGAGGCTGAGCGGCCCGGAGGAGTGCGGTGAGCGCCCTTCCGCTGACCGCCGCGACCGCCGCGGCCGCTGCGGCGCTGGCCGGGGTGGCAGCCACGGTGCTGCTGCTCCGCCGCTCCTTCGAGCTGGTCGTCGTACAGGGCGGCAGCATGGAGCCGACCCTGCGGGACGGCGACCGGGTGCTGGTGCGCCGCACCGCGGTGTTCCGCCGCGGCGACGTGGTGGTCATCCCCGTCCCGGACGGGCCGCGCGCCCCGGGGGACGCGCCCTGGCTGGTGAAGCGGGTCAGCGGCGTGGCGGGCGACCCGGCCGCGGACGGCTGCCCGGCGGTGCCGGCCGGCCACCTCGCGGTCCTCGGCGACAGCCCGCGCAGCCTGGACTCGCGGACCTTCGGCACCGTCCCGAGCCGTACCGCGCTGGGGGTCGCCGTCCGCCGGATGGCCCGCGACGGGCGGCCCGCGCAGTCCCTGAACCGCTCGGGGCACCGGACGACCCACGGATCGAGGAGGACCGCATGACGATGCTGCAACTGGCCGCCCGCGCCCTGCTGGTGGTGGTGTTCGGCGCCGCGCTGTTCGGCAAGGCGCGCAGCCGTGCGGCCCTGGCCGCGTTCGCCGCCGACCTGGCCGGCTTCCGCTGGCTGCCGGACGGCCTGCGGCGGCCGACCGCCGTCGGCGTGATCCTCGCCGAACTGGCGACCGTGGCGCTGCTCGCGACCGTACGACAGGCCGGCGCGGCGGCGGCGCTGGTGCTGCTGGCCGGGTTCACCGTCGCGACCCTGCGAGCCGGGCGGGCGGCGGACTGCCGCTGCTTCGGCCGGGCGAAGCCCGCCGCGCGGGGCGGCGCCGCCGGCTTCGTGCTGCGCAACGCGCTGCTCGCCGCCGGTGCGCTCGCCGCGGGGCTGGCCCCCGGCGGCGCCGTGGCGAGCGCACCGGCGGCCGTGGCCCTCGCCGCGGGCGCGGCCGCGGGCGCCCTGGTGGTGCGGTGGGACGACATCGCCTACCTCTTCCAGGGGCCCGCGGCGCCGCGACGGTCCTGACCTCCCCGGCGAGTGCGTCCGCCGGGCGACCAGGACCGTCGAACCGGTCAGCGGCCCGTGCGCCGGTGGTACGGCTGGACGCGCGCCGGGTGGCAGCACAGCCGGCGGAGCCGGGGGAGACAGGTACGGGTGTGCCGGCGCGGGCTCTGCAGATCCGGGTCACCGCGCAGGACGGCACTTTCGAGCTCCACCAGGGCGGGCCCCGGGTCCAGCCCGAACTCGTCCGCGAGCAGCGCCCGCAGGCGGCGGGCCGCGGCCAACGCGTCGGTCTGCCGCCCGCTGCGGTACAGGGCGAGGACCAGCCGCTCCACCAGGCGCTCGCGGTCGGGGTACCGGTCCACCAGGGCCGTCAGTTCGGGGACCAGCTCCTGGTGGCGTCCGGCGCCGAGTTCGATGTCCGCCAGCAGCTCGTAGGCGGCGAAGCGCTCCTCCTCCAGGTGCGCCCGGACCGGCTCCGCGAACGGCGCGTCGATCCCGGTGAGCGCGCCGCCACGCCACAGGCCGAGCCCGTTGCGCAGATGCCGGACGGCCTGCGCGTGCTCGCCCAGTCCGGTGAGCCGCCGGGCCTCCGCGACCTCCCGGCAGAAGTCCACGGTGTCGAGGTCGTGCCGGCCGACCGACAGGCGGTACCCGCCCGCCAGCGAGGCGATCGGCCCGGTGTCCTCCCCCGGGCCGGCCGGGGCGGCGGCCCCGGGAAGCAGCTTGCGCAGGGCCGAGACGGCGGTGTGCACCTGGCCGCGGGCGCTGCGCGGCGGGCGCTCGCCCCAGAGCGCGTCCACCAGCTGCTCGATGCACACCTGGTGGTTGGCGTTCAGCAGAAGGAACGTCAGAACAGCTCGCCTGCGCGGCCGTTCGATGGGAACCACGGTGTCCCGGTCGAACACTTCCAACGGTCCAAGAACTGTGTAGCGCATGTTCCCCCCGAGCTACGGACCTTGTGGGCAGCTCAAACGAACTCCCCTTGGTCGAAGGGGAGTCCGCGGTTCGCGATTTCGCGTGATCATAGGCCGCCGTCCCGGCTATGGGAACCGTGCCGGCGAAACCCGGGTCGACGGGTGGGACGGGTGCGATCGAGGCGGGGCCCCGGCGGGGTGTGCCGCTCCGGAGCCCGCGGCGGGGGTGACCTGCGGCTCCCGCCCGGAGGGGCCGGTCTGTGAGCCCTGGTGCCCAGGATGCCCCTGGGGCCGCGGGCCCGGGGCGGAACCGGCGTCTGCGGCGCGACGTCCGCGGTGTCCGCGGGTCGGTGGTAGGGGGTCGGGAGTCCGGGGTCGGGGGTCGTGCCCGCGCAGACCGAGTGCCGGGCCTCCCTCAGCCTCGACCTCTGCCGGCCGACGGGCGCCGCCGACGGCTGACGCGCACGGTCCCGACGGGGCTGACCAGGGACGGTACCTGATGGAGCACTCGTTAATTGCCGCGGCCCGGGCCGCGGCACCTTCTAGGATCTGCTGCATGGCAACACGACTTGTGCAGATCAACATGAAGGCCCAGGACGACTCCGTGCTCGGCCGCTTCTGGGCGGAGGCGCTCGGCTGGGGTGTCGACAGCGAGGGACCCGGCGTGACGAACCTCGAACCCGTGGGCTTCGCCTACCCCGACCCCGCGGCCGTCTGCATCGACATCATCGCCCACCCGGAACCCAAGACGGGGAAGAACCGGGTGCACGTCGATCTGGCCACCACCTCGGCCGCCCACCAGGCGGAGCTGGTCGCGCGCCTGAAGGACCTCGGCGCGACGCTCGCCGACGTGGGCCAGGGCGATGTCCCCTGGACGGTCATGGCCGACCCGGAGGGCAACGAGTTCTGCGTGCTGGAGCCCCGCCCCGTCTACGGGGACACCGGGCCGATCGCCGCGGTGGTGGTCGACTGCACCGATCCGCGCGCGATGGCCCGGTTCTGGGGCGAGGCGACGGACTGGACGGTGCACGAGGTAGCCGACGACCACGCCTCCCTGCGCTCCGCCCAGGGCGTCGGCCCCTACCTGGAGTTCGTGCGCACCCCCGACGCCAAGAGCGGGTGGAACCGCGTCCACCTCGACGTCGCTCCCTACCGCGGTCAGGACCTGGCGGAGGAGGAGGCCCGACTGCGCTCCCTGGGCGCCACCGACCCGGGGATCGACCAGTCCGTGATCTCCTGGCGGATTCTGGTCGACCCGGAGGGCAACGAGTTCTGCCTGCTCTCCCCTCGCTGACCCGGAGCGACGGCGCCGCCGATCGGTGGCGGAGTCCGCCCTGGAAACGCCACGACGCCGCTGTACCCGGGCCCGGTGTGGTTCCGGGTGGGTGCAGCGGCGTTGTCGTGTGGTGCGGGGTGGTGTGGGGGGTGTTACTTGGTGAGGCCGGCCTTGACGGAGCAGACGGGCCAGGCGCCGGGGCCCTGGGCGGCGAGGACCTTT
>NZ_JBHVUV010000022.1:63464-180573 GCF_042883905.1 Kitasatospora sp. NPDC058170 | reverse complement strand
CGGACGGGGAACCGTCCGGGCCCGCGGCCTCGTCAGTACCCGGTGACTGATCAAGCCTGGTGGAGCGATCGAGGGGGGCACGTGCGGTTCGGCTCCGGTATACCCGGCCTGCTGCTGCGGCGGGTACGGCGGTTCGGCGTCCGGCTGCGGCGGCGGCGCGCCCAGCGCAGGATCTTCCAGCTCGCGACGGTGCTCTGCTCGCTGGCGCTGGCCCCGAGCGCCTGGCTGTGGATCGCGGGGGAGGGCCGGGTGGGCTCGGTGGAGAGCGCGCCGAAGGCGCCGGTGGCGGTGGTGTTCGGCGCCGGACTGTTCGACGGCAGGCCGTCGCCGTACCTGGCGCACCGGCTGGACGCGGCGGTGGAGCTGTACCGCCTGGAGAAGGTCCAGGCGATCCTGGTCACCGGGGACAACGGGCGGGACGGCTACGACGAGACCGATGCGATGCGGCGGTACCTGATCGAGCACGGTGTGCCGCAGGTGCGGGTGGTCGGCGACCACGCGGGCTTCGACACCTGGGACTCCTGCACCCGGGCGCGCCGGATCTTCGGGGTGGACCGGGCGGTGCTGGTCAGCCAGGACTTCCACGTCCGGCGGGCGCTGGCGCTCTGCGAGGCGGCGGGCATCGACGCGTACGCGGTCGGGGTGCCGGAGGTCCACGACCTCACCTGGCTGTACGGCGGGGTGCGGGAGATCCCGGGCGCGGGAAAGGCGGCGCTGAACGCCTGGCTGCGGCCGGACCCGCTGTTCCTCGGCCCGCAGGAGCAGGGCATCCCGCGGGCGCTGGCCGACGCGGGGGCGGCGGCCGGCCCGCGCTGAGGCCGGGCTGAGAGCGGGCGGCGGCCGCGTTCGCACGGACTGTCGGACCCGTGCGGCATGATCGGCGGGTGCGGTCACTGCCGAGCATCATCCACCTCGACATGGACGCCTTCTTCGCGGCGGTGGAGCAGGCGGCCAAGCCGAGCCTGCGGGGAAAGCCGGTGATCGTCGGCGGGCTTGGCGGGCGCGGGGTGGTCTCCACGGCCTCGTACGAGGCGCGGCGGTTCGGGGTGCACTCGGCGATGCCGATGGCGCAGGCGCGGCGGCTCTGCCCCAACGCGGCCTTCCTGTCGGGGCGGTTCGAGGCCTACCGGCAGGTCAGCGAGCTGGTGATGGGCCTGCTGCGGGAGCTGTCGCCGCTGGTGCAGCCGCTCAGCCTGGACGAGGCCTTCGTCGACCTGGAGGCAGGCCCCTACGGGCCGGCCCTGGTGGAGGCGGACCACGGGACGGGGGAGCGGCTGGTGCTCGCCCTGGCGGAGGACCTGCGGGCGGACATCCAGCGGCGGACCGGTCTGACCGCCTCGGTGGGGGCCGCCGGGTCCAAGCTGATGGCGAAGATCGCCTCCGAGCAGGCCAAGCCGGACGGGCTGGTGCTGGTCGAGCCGGGGCAGGAACGGGCGGTGCTCGGGCCGATGCCGGTACGGGCGCTGCCCGGGGTCGGACCGGCCACCGAACAGGCGCTGCGCCGGGCCGGGTTGAACACGGTGGCCGATCTCGCGGAGGCCGGTGAGGCGGAGCTGGTGCAGCTGCTGGGCAAGGCGCACGGCGCCGGGGTCCACCAGATGTCGATAGGGCTGGACGACCGGCCGGTGGTGGCCGACCAGGACGCCAAGTCGGTCTCGGTGGAGGACACCTTCGAGGTGGACCTGGCCGACCGGGACCGGGTGCTGCGCGAGGTGGACGTGCTCGCCGCGCGGTGCGTGCGGCGGCTGCGGGCGGCCGGGCGCTCGGGGCGGACGGTGGTGCTGAAGGTGCGCCGGTTCGACTTCTCGACGCTGACCCGGTCGGAGACGCTGCGCGGGCCGACGGACGACGAGTCGGTGATCACCGAGACGGCCCGGCGGCTGGCCTCCCAGGTCGACATCACGGGCGGGGTGCGGCTGCTCGGGGTCGGGGTCTCGCAGCTGGCCGACTACACCCAGGAGGACCTGTTCGCGCAGGCCGTGCGGGAGTCGGCGCAGGAGCAGGAGTCGGCCCAGGACGACGAGGAGCGGGTCGAGGTGGCGGAGGCGGTGGCCGTCCGGCACTGGATGCCCGGCCAGGACGTGCGCCATGCGGAGCTCGGGCCCGGGTGGGTGCAGGGCAGCGGGGTCGGCCGGGTGACGGTGCGGTTCGAGACGCCGTGGAGCGGGCCGGGGCGGGTGCGGACCTTCTCGGTGGAGGATCCGGCGCTGGAGCCGGCCCGACCGCTGCCGCTGCGCGAGGGCGGGGGCGACGGCGTGGACGGTGGCGACGGCGAGGGTGCGGAAGGGGCGGCCGAGGGGCCGGCGAGCGGGGGCTGAGACGCGAAGCGGCCCCACCCGGAGGGGGTCCGGGTGGGGCCGCGTGTCGGACGAGCCCTCGGGCGGTCGCGATGCCCTCGTCGACCGTTCGGGGGCCCGGTCACCCTCGCGCCCTGTCCCTGGGCGCGAGGGGTGGACGCCTCGTCAGGCGTCGGTCTTCGCCAGCACCGGGCCGGAGCCGAGGTTCGCCATGTCGTTGCCGACGGCGACGGTGGTGGTGGGCTTGATGGTGCGGATCAGGAAGGGGACGGCGCCGGCGCCGGCGCAGACCGCGGCGGCGACCCAGAACGCGTGCTTGTAGGCGTCCAGGGTGGGCAGCAGGACCGGGATCGGCAGCTTCATGGTGTCGCCGGTCAGGATGGCGGCCATCACGGCGGTGCCGATCGCGCCACCGACGGTGCGCAGCACGGCGTTCATGCCGTTGGCGATGCCGCTCTGCTCGACCGGGACGGCGCCGTTGATGTAGGCCGGCATCGCCGAGAAGGCGAGGCCGATGCCGAGGCCGAAGATCGCCGAGGCGGTGTAGATGTCGCCCTCGTGGCTGTGGCGCAGGGCCAGGTAGGCCATCGCGACGGCACCGAGGACGCCACCGAGGACCAGCGGCAGGCGCGGGCCGCGGCGGGCGATCAGCAGGGCGCCGAGCGGGGCGGCGACCATCGAGCCGAGGGCCGAGGGCAGCAGCATCACACCGGCGTGCAGCACCGTGGCGGTGAAGCCGTAGTGGGTGAGCTTCTCCGGGGTCTGGGCGAAGTTGCTGATCACCATGAACGAGCCGTACATGCCGAAGCCGATCAGCAGGCCGGCCAGGTTGGTGAAGGCGACGGCCGGGCGGGACATCATCTTCATGTCGACCAGCGGGTGCTTGACCTTGACCTCGATGACACCCCAGATCAGGGCGACCACGGCGGCCACGGCGAACAGGCCGAGGGTCTTGGTGGAGGTCCAGCCCCAGGTGTTGCCCTGGCTGACCGCGACCAGCAGGGCGGAGAGCCAGCCGGCCAGGGTGATCGCGCCGAGCGGGTCGGCGCCGCCCTCCTTGTCGGTGACCGGGTCGCTGGGCACCCGGAAGGCGACCAGGGCGACCGCGAGCAGGCCGAAGGCCAGGCCCATCCAGAAGATGGACTTGTAGCTCCAGTGCTCCAGCAGCAGGCCGGTGGCGACCAGGCCGAGGCCGCTGCCGACGCCCATCGAGGCGCTGATCGCGGCGACGCCGCCGGTGACCTTCTGCTTGGGCAGCTCGTCGCGGACGATGCTGATCGCCAGCGGGAGCACGCCACCGCCGGCGCCCTGCAGGACGCGGGCGACGACCAGCCAGGTGAAGGAGTGGGTGCTGACCGCGAGCGCGGAGCCGGCCACCAGGCCGGTCAGCGAGATCAGCAGCATCGGCTTGCGGCCGCGCAGGTCGCCGAAGCGGCCCAGCAGGGGGGTCAGCACGGCGGCGGAGAGCAGGTTGGCGGTCATCAGCCAGGTGATGCTGGAGCCGGAGACGCTGAGCTCCTTGGCCAGCGAGGGCAGGATCGGGACGACCGCGGTCTGCACCACGCTGAATGACAGCATCGCCAGGATGAGGGCCGGCAGGACCCGGGCGCTGCTCTGCTTCTCGGCCGCAGTGGTGGGCTGTGGTGCCTCACTCACGGTTGCTTCCTCCCGTACATAGTGAATGAACTGAAATAACCATGCAGGCAGATACTTCATTGTGTCAAATATCGATTGGTGAAGCTTTGGCAAAGTCGAAGGACCCCGGACCGTGGCGGTCCGGGGTCCCTGGTGAGGACGGGTCAGGCGAGCGGCCTCAGCGGGGCCGGCCGGGTTGAGTCGGCCACCGAGGCGAGGGAGGAGGGGGAGGAGGGGGAGGACGACGAGGGTGAGGGCGAGGGCGGGGCCGTCGAGGAGAGCGCGTCCGAGGGGGGCGTGTGGGCGGACGGCGGGGTGTGGGCGGACGAGGAGACGGGAGCCGAGGTGGTCGCGGTGTTGTCGTGCACCTCGACGTGCTCACGGCGCAGCTCGTCGCGGATCACCTCCTCGGAGGTGTACCGCTCGACCACCAGTCGGACCCGCTCGATCGGCGCCAGGTACTTGCGGACCACCGGGCGCTCCTCGCGCAGGGTGACCTCCTCGACGGCCTCGGCGATGTCCTTGTCGCTGAGCGCCGCCCGCTCGGCGTCGCCGACCGGCATCCGCTCGACCCGGACCCGCTCGCGCACCACCGGGACGCGGCGCTCGACCGGCTCGCTGGTCACGTACTTGCGCAGCTTGGCGGTGCCCAGGACGTGCCACTCGGTGGTGATGTCCAGGCGCTCCTCGCGGCAGGTGATCTCCACCGGGCCGCTGGGCGCGGACGAGGCCGGGCCGCCGGTGGCGGTCGGCGCGGTGGAGGGCGCGGCACTCGGCGCGCTGCTCGGGGTGGCGGGGACGACCGGGGCGACGGGCGCCGAGCTGCTCGGCGGCCGGGTCTCGGGTGCGGCGGTGCTGACGGTCCGCACGTTGGCCTCCGTGGCGGGTTCGGACGGCTTGCCGAGGTCGGCGGCCGGGATGGTGGGGGAGCTCGGGGTCGTGGTCTCCGCCGTGTGGAAGGCGAGCGGCTTGACCGGCGCCGCGGCCGGGGGGGACGTGACGGGCGGGGTCATCGGCGGGGCCGGGTCGGACGGCGTGCTCGTGGCGGCCGCGACGGCCGCCGTGCCCGCCGCGGCGCCCGCGGCCGCTCCCGCGGCCGGTGCGGCCGCCGGGCCCGTGGCCGTGTCCGCCGCCGGGACGGAGCCGAAGTCCAGGTCGGCCGGCTGGGAGCCGGAGCCGTCCCCCGCGCCCGGGCTCCCGTCCAGCGGGGTGTCCAGCCCGTAGTAGCGGTACAGCTGGAGCTCCTGGGCGGGCGACAGGTGCTGGCCCACGCCGAAGTCCGGCGACTCCTTCACCAGCGACTTGTCGTACGGCACCCGCAGCTCGTCGCCGGAGAACTCGCTCGTGGTCAGCGGGACGAAGGCGTCCCGGCCGAAGATGCCGGTACGGACGGCGGCCCACTCCGGCTGGCCGGTGGCGTCGTCCAGGTACACCTCGTCGACCGTGCCGATCTTGTCTCCATTGCGGTCGACCGCCTTGTGGCCGATCAGGTCCCGGGGGTCGATATCGGTCTGCACGCTTTCCTCCAGTCGCTGTCCTGCGGAACTCCCGCAGGTCGGCGGCTGGAGCGTCCTTCCCATCCGCCACTTCACACCAAAAGCCATGAAGCGGACACCCGCGACCCGGGCGGGGCCGGACGGGCCACCCGCTGCGCCGTCCGGGTCATGCGCGAACTCGGCGAGTGACCTGACGCACCCGTGATCGGAGGGCTTCCCGCTGGTACCCTGGGCGCGACCGCCGAGCCCGCTCGGGAGAGTCCCCGAGAGCGGAAGCCGCTGGTCGGGGCGCCGAAGGAGCAACTCCTCCCCGGAATCTCTCAGGCATCCGTACCGTGTGGGATAGGTCACTCTGGAAAGCAGGGCAGGACCGCCGGCGAGGGAGCCGACGGCCACCACCCTCACCGACGGTGCAAGCCGGCGGGGCGCCCACAGCGCACCGCGCGGGCGAAGCTCTCAGGTCCCGATGACAGAGGGGGAGGCCTGTCGGGTCCGCCCGCCCAGGTCGATCCGCTGTTGTCCACAGCGGCTCAGCCGCCTGGCGCGCGTACCCCCGCCGGTCCGTGACCAGGAGGCCTCGACCACATGAACGCCCAGCCGAACGCGGGACGCCCCACCAGCGTCCCGACCCTCACCGAGCTTGAGCTGGCCAGTCCCTTCGAGAACCGCCACATCGGCCCCGACGCCGCCGCGCAGGAGAAGATGCTGGCCCAGGTCGGCTACGGCTCCCTGGACGAGCTCGCCGCCACCGCCGTGCCCGAGGCGATCCGCTCCATCACGGCCCTGGACCTGCCCGCCGGGCGCAGCGAGGCCCAGGTCCTCGCCGAGCTGCGCGAGCTGGCCGGCCGCAACCAGGTGCTCCAGCCGATGATCGGCCTGGGCTACTACGGCACCTTCACCCCGCCGGTGGTGCTGCGCAACGTCCTGGAGAACCCGGCCTGGTACACGGCCTACACGCCGTACCAGCCGGAGATCTCGCAGGGCCGCCTGGAGGCGCTGATCAACTTCCAGACCCTGGTCTCCGACCTGACCGGCCTGTCCACCTCCGGCTCCTCGCTGCTGGACGAGGGCACCGCGGCCGCCGAGGCGATGGCCCTGGCCCGCCGCGTGACCAAGGTCAAGGGCGGTGTCTTCCTGATCGACGCCGAGACCCTGCCGCAGACCGTCGCGGTGATCCAGACCCGCGCCGAGCCGACCGGTGTCGAGGTCGTCGTCGCCGACCTGTCCGCGGGCATCCCGGCCGAGATCGCCGAGCGCGGCGTCTTCGGCCTGCTGCTCCAGTACCCGGGCGCCACCGGTGTGGTGCGCGACCTGACCCCCGTCATCGAGCAGGCGCACGGCCTCGGCGCGATCGTCGCCGTCGCCGCCGACCTGCTGGCGCTGACCCTGCTGAAGTCCCCGGGCTCGCTCGGCGCCGACATCGCCTGCGGCACCTCGCAGCGCTTCGGCGTCCCGATGGGCTTCGGCGGCCCGCACGCCGGCTACCTGTCGGTGCGCGCCGAGTACGCCCGCTCGCTGCCCGGCCGCCTGGTCGGCGTCTCCGTCGACGTCGACGGCAACCGCGCCTACCGCCTGGCGCTGCAGACCCGCGAGCAGCACATCCGCCGCGAGAAGGCCACCAGCAACATCTGCACCGCCCAGGTGCTGCTCGCCGTGATGGCCTCCATGTACGCCGTCTACCACGGTCCGGACGGCCTGGCGGACATCGCCCGCCGTACCCACCGCTACGCCGCCGCGCTCGCCGAGGGCCTGCGGGCCGGCGGTGTCGAGCTGCTGCACGGCGAGTTCTTCGACACCGTCACCGCGGTCGTCCCCGGCCGTGCCGCCGAGATCGCCGCGGCCGCCCGGGCCAACGGCATCAACGTGTTCCAGGACGGCGCGGACCGGATCTCCGTCTCCACCGACGAGACCACCACCCGTGAGCACCTGGCCGGCGTCTGGGCCGCGTTCGGCGTCCAGGGCGTCGAGGTGGCGGAGAGCGCCGACGCGCTGCCCGCCGCGCTGCTGCGCGAGGACGAGTACCTGACCCACCCGGTCTTCCACAGCCACCGTTCCGAGACCGCCATGCTGCGCTACCTGCGCCGCCTGTCGGACCGCGACTACGCGCTGGACCGCGGCATGATCCCGCTGGGCTCCTGCACCATGAAGCTCAACGCGACCACCGAGATGGAGCCGGTGACCTGGCCCGAGTTCGGCCAGCTGCACCCGTTCGCGCCGATCGAGCAGGCGCAGGGCTTCCTCACCCTGATCCGTCAGCTGGAGCAGCAGCTGGTCGAGGTGACCGGCTACGACGCCGTCTCGATCCAGCCGAACGCCGGCTCCCAGGGCGAGCTGGCCGGCCTGCTGGCCGTCCGCGCCTACCACCACGCCAACGGCGACACCCAGCGCGACGTCTGCCTGATCCCGTCCTCCGCGCACGGCACCAACGCGGCCTCCGCCGTGATGGCCGGCATGCGCGTGGTCGTGGTCAAGACCCTGGTCGACGGCGACGTGGACGTCGAGGACCTCAAGGCCAAGATCGCGCAGCACCGCGACCAGCTCGCCGTGCTGATGGTCACCTACCCGTCCACCCACGGCGTGTACGAGACCGAGATCACCGACATCTGCGCGGCGGTGCACGAGGCCGGCGGCCAGGTGTACGTGGACGGCGCCAACCTGAACGCCCTGGTCGGCCTCGCCAAGCCGGGCAAGTTCGGCGCGGACGTCTCGCACCTGAACCTGCACAAGACCTTCTGCATCCCGCACGGCGGCGGCGGCCCGGGCGTCGGCCCGGTCGCGGTGCGCGCGCACCTCGCGCCGTACCTGCCGAATCACCCGCTGCAGGAGGAGGCCGGCCCGGCCACCGGCGTCGGCCCGATCTCGGCCGCGCCGTGGGGCTCCGCGGCCATCCTGCCGATCTCCTGGGCGTACGTCCGGCTGATGGGCGGCGAGGGCCTCAAGCGCGCCACCCAGGTCGCGGTGCTGAACGCCAACTACATCGCCAAGCGGCTGGCCCCGCACTTCCCGGTGCTCTACACCGGCCCCGGCGGTCTGGTCGCGCACGAGTGCATCATCGACCTGCGTCCGCTCACCAAGGAGACGGGTGTGACGGTGGACGACATCGCCAAGCGCCTGATCGACTACGGGTTCCACGCGCCGACGATGTCCTTCCCGGTGGCCGGCACCCTGATGATCGAGCCGACCGAGTCCGAGGACCTGCACGAGATCGACCGGTTCTGCGACGCGATGATCGAGATCCGGGCCGAGGTCGAGAAGGTCGGCTCGGGCGAGTGGGCGGCGGACGACAACCCGCTGCGCAACGCCCCGCACACCGCCGCCACGATGGTCGGCGACTGGGCGCACGGCTACTCGCGGGAGGAGGCGGTCTTCCCGGCGGGCGTGAACCCGGCGGACAAGTACTGGCCGCCGGTCAGCCGGATCGACGGCGCGTACGGCGACCGCAACCTGGTCTGCTCCTGCCCGCCGCTGGACGAGTACGGCGTCTGACGGGTCCGACCCGGCAGCATGCGGCAGGGCCCCGGCGGAACGTTCCGCCGGGGCCCTGCCCGTTCGTCGTGCTGTGGCGGCTGCCCCCGCCGGCGGTCGTGCGACCGGATTGTCGTCGGCTTGCCCGGTGGTCCCCCAGGGGGCTAGGCGGCGAAGGCGACGGGGCGGCGCGGGGCGATCACCCGGCCGTCGGGCAGCAGTTCGCCGGTGTCCTCGAAGAGCAGGACGCCGTTGCAGAGCAGGCTCCAACCCTGCTCCGGGTGGCAGGCCACCGGTACGGCCGCCTCGCGGTCCTCGGATTCGGCCGACGGGCACTCAGGACGGTGCTGGCACATACGTACCCTCGCTTCGCTCTGCGATCCTCCCCCGTGGTGCGGGTCGCCGCCGGATGACCCGTCGCGAGCCGCCGCGGTAGCCGGATCCTGTCCGGACGCAGGCCCAGGTGTGGGCCGGCGCTCAAGTGGGTAGGACAGGTGGTCCTTCCACGCTGGTTCCCAGTGTCGGCATCTGGAGACGCTCGCGCAGCGATTTCGTGACATGCGCCACAAGCCGCGGGCAGAGATCACCCGTTCAGGTGGCTTGAGGCCGAAACGGCCGCCGGACGGGCCATGGGGCGACTGACCCGATGAGGTCATGCCCGATGGCCCGTCCGGGTAGGGCGGGTCCGGGTGTTCGCGGAGCTGCGGGTGGGGCGGCCGGACTCAGGCCGGCTCGGGGGCGGTTCGGGGCCGGGATCGGGGCGGTTCAGGCCGGGATCGGGGCGGGATCAGGAGAAGCCGAGCAGCAGCGGCTTGGCGAGCGGCGCCCGGGTGAGCATCGGCAGCAGGTCGGCGGCCGGGTAGGCGCGGTGCGCGGTGACCCCGAGCGGGGCCGGCGCCAGCGGGATCAGCAGGTCCGCGGCGGGCCCCCCGTCCGGGCTGTGCAGCCACAGGGCCGTCGCGTACTGGCCGGGGAAGGTCAGCAGTCTCGGCTGCTGGCGGGACCGGGAGGACTGGGCGAGCTGCCAGGCCTGGCGCAGCGCGCGGACGGTGGAGTCCAGGTACGGCCCGGCGGTGAAGTGGGAGAAGGTGTGGCCCTCGGTGCCCTGCACCACCTCCGCCGCGGCGGCCACCTCGGCGCCGTCCTTGATCAGGAAGCGCCAGCCCGTCCGCCGGGCGGCCGAGAGCTCGGGGCGCGGGCCCTCCAGGACGTGGACGGCGAGTGGGTGTGCGGGCAGCAGCGGGCCGATCGGATGACGCAGCGCGGCGGCGGCGGGTTGGCGCAGCGCGGTCTCCGAATCGAGTGCGGCCAGGACCGCGCGCAGGGCGCTGGGCGGGGGCTGGGGGGTCTGCAGAGTCATGGCGGGGTCGCCTCTCCGTGCGAGATCGGCGTGCGAGTGCGGCATACCGGCGTGGCGCGGTGTGTCTTCGGTGACGGGACCTGGCCGTGTCCGGTTGTGCATGATCGCGGTGCGGGTACGGCCGCTTCCGTCGACGAGGGTTTCGGAGCGGTAGCGGGCCGGCCGGAGCGCAGTGCGAATTCTACTCGAACAGGTGCACAGGGTGACCTGTTTATCACAGGCGGTGGCGCCGGGCAAGTCGGCAGATGAGCTGAAAGGCCATCAGTTTCCTTGCATTGCAAGCCGTTCGACGCAATCGGGTATCGATCTTCGGGGTGGGCATGATGCTTGCACGGTCGGTCGGCCGGGCGGTCAGGAGGAGGGGACCATGGGCGAGAAGGTCGTGGCGACACGGGCGGACCTGTCGGACCGACAGCTGTACCGGCGCAAGCTGCAGTCCTGTCTCGACGCATTGGAGCGGATGCTGCGCGAGGAGCGTTTCGACCGGCCGAGGGCCGTGATGGGCCTGGAGATCGAGCTCAACCTGGCCGACGAGCAGGGCCTTCCGGTGATGCGCAACGCCCAGGTGCTCAGCGCCATCGGCTCCAGCGACTTCCAGACCGAGCTGGGCCAGTTCAACATCGAGGTCAACATCACCCCGCACCGGCTCTGCGGCCATGTGCTGGAGGAACTGCGCGAGGAGATCGACACCGGGCTGCGCTACGCCGACCGCCAGGCGGCCGAGGCCGGGGCGCGGATCGTGATGGTCGGGATCCTGCCGACCCTGGAGCACGACCACACCGGGCTCGACTCGATGTCCCTCAACCAGCGGTACAGCCTGCTCAGCGACCAGATCCTGGCGGCCCGCGGCGAGGACATCACGCTGGACATCGAGGGCGTCGAGCACCTCCAGCTGGAGTCGATCACCATGGTGGCCGAGGCCGCCGCGACCTCGCTGCAACTCCACCTCCAGGTGACCCCCGAGCGGTTCTCCTCGGTCTGGAACGCGGCCCAGGCGATCTGCGGACCGCAGCTCGCGCTCGGGGCCAACTCGCCCTTCCTGTTCGGCCGGGAGCTGTGGCGGGAGACCAGGCCGGTGCTGTTCCAGCAGGCCTGCGACACCCGTTCGGCGGAGCTCAAGGCCCAGGGCGTGCGCCCGATCACCTGGTTCGGCGAGCGCTGGGTGGACTCCGCCTACGACCTGTTCGAGGAGAACCTGCGGTACTTCCCGGCGCTGCTGCCGATCTGCGACGACGAGGACCCGGCCAAGGTGCTCGCCTCCGGCGGCACCCCGAGGCTGGCCGAGATGCGGCTGCACAACGGCACCATCTACCGGTGGAACCGCCCGGTGTACGACGTCAGCGGCGGGGTGCCGCACCTGCGGGTGGAGAACCGGGCGCTGCCGGCCGGGCCGACCGTCGCCGACACGCTCGCCAACGCCGCGTTCTACTACGGGCTGGTCCGGGTGCTCGCCGAGCAGTCGAAGCCGATCTGGACCAGGCTGCCGTTCGAGCGGGCCGAGGAGAACTTCCAGCAGGCCGCCCGGTACGGGCTCGACGCCGTCTTCCAGTGGCCGCGGCACGGCCGGGCCGGGCGGGGGGGAGGTCTGGCCACCGTCTCGGCGGTCGACCTGGTGCTGAACGACCTGCTGCCGATGGCGTACCAGGGCCTGGACGAGTGGGGCGTCGAGCCCGCCGACCGGGACCGCTACCTCGGCATCATCGAGCAGCGCTGCCTGCGCCGGGTCAACGGCGCCTCCTGGCAGAGCGCCACCTTCCACCGGATGCGCGAGCAGTTCGGGATGGACCGGTCGGCCGCGCTGGCCGCGATGACCCGGCGGTACATCGAGTACATGCGGGCGGGGGAGCCGGTGCACACCTGGCCGGTGGGGTAGGCGGGTCGCCCTGGGCGCCCTGGGGCCCCTGGTCGCCTTGGTCGGCGCGGCGGGTGGCGGCCGGTGGGCTCATCCGACCGGGCGCGGTCCTGTGGAAGGATGATCGCTCCGGCGGTCGGCCGACGGCCGGAGCGACGCCCGCCCGCTGGAGCAGCCCGTGACCACCGCCTCGACCGAACCGGGGACCGCGAAGCCCACCCGCCGGCTGCTCGGCGCGGAACTGCTGATCGTCCTCGGCCTCTCGCTCGGGGCCAGCGGCATCGGCGCGCTGATCAGCTTCGCCGGCTCGCTCACCGAACCGCTCAAGCTCGGCCAGCAGGTCGCCACCCTGAACGGCTCCCGCGCGCCCGGCCGGCCCTGGCTGGACCTCGCCTGGCAGATCTACTACATCGGACGCGGGCTGATGCCGGTCGCCCTGGTCGGCTACCTGCTGGTCCGCGAGGGCGTCTCGCTGCGGGTGCTCGGCTTCGACCTCGGACAGAAGCTGCGCGACCTCGGGCGCGGAGCCGCCGTCGCCGCCGCGATCGGCGGCTCGGGGCTGGCGCTCTACCTGGCCTCACAGGCGGCCGGCTACAACCTGACGGTGGCGCCCTCGGGGCTGCCCGACGTCTGGTGGCGGATCCCGGTGCTGCTCGCCTCCGCCTGGCAGAACGCCGTCCTGGAGGAGGTCGTCGTCCTCGGCTACCTGCTGCGCCGGCTCGGGCAGCTGGGGTGGTCGTGGCCGGCGCAGCTGGTGGCGAGCTCGGTGCTGCGCGGTTCGTACCACCTGTACCAGGGGGTCGGCGGGCTGGTCGGCAACATGGTGATGGGCGTGGTCTTCTGCCTGCTGTACCGGCGGTGGGGGCGGGTGATGCCGCTGGTGGTGGCGCACGCGCTGATCGACACGGTGGCCTTCGTCGGGTACGCGCTGCTGGCCGGGCACGTCAGCTGGCTGCCCACGGGCTGAGCGGCGGCCGGACGGCCGGGGGACGCGGCGGTCGGGCGAACGGCGCCCGCCGGTGGTTGCCCACCGGAGGGCGCACGCGGGGCGCACAGGGCGCTCGGCACCGCGCCGGGAGCCAGGGCCTAACCGGCGGTGGCGCCGGCGGCGGCGGGCTCGGTGGGCTGCGGTTCGGGAGCGCCGGGGGCGTCGGGCGCGCGCCGGGGCAGTCGGCGGACCTGCGGGTCCAGCAGGACCAGCGTGCTCAGCAGCAGGCAGATCACCGCGCAGGCCCAGAGCGCGCCGGAGAGCCCGAGCGCGGTCGCGGCCGGGCCGGCCAGGGCGGTGCCGACCGGCGCGAGGCAGAGCGAGCCGAGGTGGTCGTAGGCGGCGACCCGGGAGAACATCTCGGCCGGGATCTCCTGCTGGAGCGCGATCATCCAGTTGACGCCGAACACCGTCACCCCGGCGCCGGAGAGGAACATCGCGGCCGCCAGCACCGGCAGCGGCGCCGCCGCGGCCAGGGCCACCGCGGGCAGTCCGAACAGGAAGACGCCGTAGTTGCCGACCAGCAGGATCCGGCGCGGCTGCCAGCGGACCATCAGCACACCGGTGACCACCAGGCCGACCCCGTAGGCCGACATCGCCAGGCCCCAGTCACGGGCCCCGCCGAGCCGCTGCTCGGCCACGATCGGCCCGTACACCGCCTCGACGGCGCTGATGCACGCCATCAGGACGGAGAACTGCAGCACGATCACCCAGAGCCAGCGCCGGGAGGCGAACTCCCGCCAGCCCTCGCGCAGATCGCGCAGCATGCCGCCGCCGTCCCCGGTGGCGGGCGCCGCCTCGGCCTCCAGGAAGAACCGCAGCCCGGCGGCGAGCACGAAGCAGGCCGCGTCGACGGCGAGCACCCAGCCGGGGCCGACGACGGCGGTCAGCGCGCCGCCGAGGGCCGCGCCGCCGATCTGGGCGGCGTTCAGCCCCATCCGGAACACCGAGAAGGCCCGCGCGGCGTGCTCCTTGGCCACGCTCTGCATCAGCATGCCCTCGGAGGCGGGGGCGTAGAACGCGTGGCCCGCACCGCCGGCGGCGGAGAGCAGGAGCAGCTGCCAGAGCTCGGCGTGCCCGCCGAGGACGAGGGCGGCCAGGACGGCCTGGGAGAGCGCGTTGAACAGGTTGGCGGCCACCATCACGTGGTGGCGCGGCAGCCGGTCGGCGAGCGCCCCGCCGACCATCAGCAGCAGCACGGTGGGGACCAGCCGGGCGGCGGTGACGTAGCCGACCTCGGTCGTCGAGCCGCCGTTCGCCAGGACGGCGAAGGCGGTGGCGATCGGGGCGCCGGCATTGCCGAGCCCGCTGATCACGGTGGCCGCGGTCTGGATGCGGTAGTTGCGTCCGGCCCAGGCGAAACGGCTGCGGGGTGGGGGTTGGCTGCGCACCTGGCGACTATGCCGGGGGAGTTGACAGCTGTCCAGCGGATTTACGGTCCTGACGCGGCGGCCGGGGTCGGCGGAGGTGGCCGGGGGCGGTGGCCGGGGGTCGGCCCGGGCGGCGGGCGGATCAGCCGAGGTGGCCCCAGAGGAAGCTGAGGGTGCGGCGCCAGGCGATCCGGGCCTGCAGCGGGTCGTAGGTGCCGAGCAGGTCCTCGTCGTTCATGAAGGCGTGCCCGGCCGGGTAGAAGTGGATCTCGGGGCGGACGTCGGTGGCCTCGCCGATGCGGATCGCGGCCTCGTCCACCGCCGCCATCGGGATCGAGCGGTCGTGCTCGGCGTAGTGGCCGAGGACGTGCGCGGTCAGGCCCCGGTAGTCGAAGCCGGGGTCGGGCGGCAGCCCGTAGAACGGGACGGCGGCGGCCACCCGGTCGCCCTCCTGGGCGGCCAGCAGCAGGGCGAAGCCGCCGCCCATGCAGAACCCGACCACGCCGACCGCGTCCCCGACCACCCCGTCCAGGCCGAGCAGGAAGTCGACGGCGCCGCGCAGGTCCACCACCGCCCGCTCGACCGGCAGTTCGCGCTTCAGCCGGGCGGCCTCGGCGGCGTCGTGGGTGGTGGCGCCGCCGAACAGGTCGGGAGCGAGGACGGTGAAGCCCTCGGCGGCGAAGCGGTCCGTCATGGCGGCGACGTGCGAGGTGAGCCCCCACCACTCCTGGACCAGTACCAGACCGGGCCCGACGCCCTGCGCCGGGCGGGCGAGGTAGCCGTGGGCCTCGCGCCCGTTGCCGGGGAAGGTGACGTTCTGTCGGGAGCCGCCCTGGTCCGGCATGGCTTCCTCTCGGTGGGACGGGCCGCGCGCGCGGCGGCGTGGACGGCTGCGACGCCGGGAGGGGGCGCGGCCAGGGCTTCTCCGACGAGCCCTAACCCATCTCCTCCAGGGCGCGGCCCTTGGTCTCCTTGATACAGAAGGCCACGAACGGGATGGAGAGCAGCGCGAAAACGGCGTAGATGACATAGGTGGCCGACAGGTTCCAGTCGGCGAGGTCGGGGAAGCTGACGGTGATCGCCCAGTTGGCGATCCACTGGGCGGAGGCGGCGACCGACAGGGCGAGGGCCCGGATCCGGTTGGGGAACATCTCGCCGAGCAGGACCCAGACCACCACGCCCCAGGAGAACGCGAAGCAGAACACGAACACGTGCGCCGCGACCAGGGCGACCGTGGCGTAGGTGTCGTCCAGGGTGGCGGTGTCGCCGGTGCCCTGCCGGAAGGAGAAGGCCCAGGCGGCGGTGCCGAGGGCCACCGCCATGCCGACCGACCCGGCCAGCGCGAGCGGCTTGCGGCCGATCCGGTCGACCAGGGCCATCGCGATCACCGTGCCGATCACGTTGACGATCGAGGTGGAGAGGCTGATCAGCAGCGAGTTGGCCTCGTTGATGCCGACGGACTGCCAGAGGAAGGAGGAGTAGTAGAAGATCACGTTGATACCGACGAACTGCTGGAACACCGAGGCCCCGATGCCCACCCAGACGATCGGCAGCAGCCCGAACCGCCCGCCCAGCAGGTCCTTCAGCCGGGGCTTGTGGGAGGACTCCAGCACCGCCCGGATCTCGGCCACCCGGGCGTCCAGGTCCACGCCCTCGCCCTCCACCTCCACCAGCACCTTGCGCGCCTGCTCCTCGCGCCGGTCGGCGATCAGGTAGCGCGGGGACTCCGGGATGGCCAGCGCCATCAACCCGTAGACCAGCGCCGGGACGGTCTCCACGCCGAGCATCCACTGCCAGGCCTGGATGCCGGCCAGGTGGCCGGTGGACTCGCCGCCGGCCGCCTGGTTGAGTGCCCAGTTGGCGAGCTGGGAGACGGTGATGCCGAGCACGATCGCCATCTGCTGGAACGACGCCAGCCGGCCGCGGTAGGCGGTGGGCGCGACCTCGGCGATGTAGGTGGGCGCGATCACCGAGGCGATGCCGATCGCGACGCCGCCCACCACCCGCCAGGTGGCGAGCAGTTGGATGGTCGGCGGGAACATCGAGCCGATGCCGCTGATCGCGAACAGGGTGGCGGCGAGCAGCATGGTGCGCACCCGGCCGAGGTGGTCGGCGAGCCGGCCGGCGGCGACCGCGCCGGCCGCCGAGCCGAGCAGCGCGATCGCGACCACGAAGGCCGTCTCGCCGTTGCCCACCTCGAAGTGCTTCTGGATGCCTGTCACCGCGCCGTTGATCACCGCGCTGTCGTAGCCGAACAGGAACCCGCCCATCGCGGCCGCGGCGGAGATGAACACGACGTGCCCCAGATGGGCCTCGCCGGCGGCCTGACGGCCGGGGACTGTCGACACGCGCGCTCCCGGGGTGGACGGGCCCGTCGGCACGGCCGAGTGGGCAGGGTTCGTCTCACATTCGATCAGCGCCTCGGGCGGTTCGCCCGGTGGCCCCGCCGTTCGGGGGATCAGAGCCCTTGCGTACGGCGTGCGTTGCGGCGCAGCAGCTGGGTGCGGGCGGCCGCGTCGAGGCCGTGGTCGCGCTCGGCGAGGCGGTCGGCGATGGCCTGCTGGGCGGCGGCGGGCTTCTTGTCGTCGTACTTGAACTTGGCGCGGACCTCGCGGACCGTCAGCCGCAGTCCGCGCAGGCCGGGGAGCAGTTTGCCGAACGGGCCCTGGCCCGGGGTGACCCGGGTGTCCGGGGTCTCGGGCTGGAAGTGGGCGAGCTGGCGGTTGAGGATCGCGGCCTTCTCGGCCGCGCCGTCGACGATCTCGGCGGTGCAGGTGAACTGGACGGAGGCGTAGTAGCTGGTGGGCGTGCCGGGCTCGCCGCGCCAGTGGCCGGGGGCGAACACGTAGTCGTCCGTCACCGCGAGGGTGACCTCGGGGTCGGCGCGGACGGCGGCGAACAGCGGGTTCGGCGCGGCCAGGTGGAGCAGGATCTCGCCGCGCTCGGCGTCCAGCAGGAAGTGGGTGGGGACGAGGACGGGGCCCCGGCCGGGCGGGCCGTTGGCGGCGAGCAGGCCGAAGTCGCGGCCCTGCGCCAGCCAGGCCCGCCACTCGGCCTCGTCGCCCCGGTCCCAGGAGCGGATCAGCATCGGCCGGCCCTCAGGCGGTGAGGTCGCGCAGGTGCGCGGGGAGCGGCACGGTGGTGGACGGGTGCGGCTCGGGGGCGCCGTACCGGGTGGCGACCGGCACCACGCCGGCCCAGTACGGCAGGTCGAGGTCGTCCTCGTCGTCGTCTGCGCCGTCGGCCCTGGTCTTGGCGGACACCTCGTCCAGCTCCAGGCGGATGACGGCGGTGGCGGCGAGCTCCTTGGCGTTGGCCGGGCGGACCTCGGCCGAGCGGCCGGGGACGGCGTGGTCCACCAGCGCGTCCAGGGCGACGGTCAGCTCCTCGGGGTCGGTGACCTGGTGGGCGGTGCCGTGGGCCACCACCGAGCGGAAGTTGACGGAGTGGTTGAACGCCGACTTGGTCAGCACCAGGCCGTCGACCAGGGTCACGGTGATGCAGACCGGCAGGCCCTGCTCGCCCCTGGCCCCGCGCAGCGGGCGGCTGCCGGTGGAGCCGTGGATGTACAGACGGCTGCCCACCCGGGCGAAGATGGTCGGCAGGACGACGGGCGCGCCGTCGGCTATGAAGCCCAGGTGGCACACCCAGGAGCTGTCGAGGACGGCGTGGATCGCCTCCTGCTCCCAGGTGGCGCGGTCCTTGTAGCGGGTCGGGGTGGTGCGTGCGGTGCGAGCGTAGGCCGGGGTGCCGCCAGACATGACAACCTCTATGTACTAGTGCATAATCTGTTTTGTGCTAGGAGACTATCCGATCAAGGGGCGGCGCGCCAGCGACATCGCGGCCGACGTCGAGCAAGGCGTCAGCAGCGGACGGCTCGCGCCCGGCACCCCGCTGCCCCCGCTGCGCGACCTCGCCGCCGAGCTCGGCGTGAACCCCAACACCGTCGCCGCGGCCTACCGGCTGCTGCGCGACCGGGGCGTGATCGAGACGGCCGGCCGCAAGGGCAGCCGGATCCGGCCCCGGCCCGCGCACACCCCCCGCGACGAGATCCGCCTGCCCGTCCCCCCGCACGCCCGCGACCTCTCCGACGGCAACCCCGACCCGGCGCTGCTGCCCGACCTCACCCCGGCCCTCGCGGCGGCCTCCGACGCCGCCCGCCGCGACCCGGTCCTCTACGGCCGGCCGGCCGCCGACCCCGGGCTGCTCGCCCTCGCCCGCGCGGCCTTCCGCGCCGACGGCCTGCCGGACGGGCCGGTCGCCGTCGCCTCCGGCTCGCTCGACACCATCGAGCGGATCCTGGCCGCCCGGCTGCGCCCCGGCGACGCCGTCGCGGTCGAGGACCCGGGCTGGGGCAGCCTGCTGGACCTGCTGCCGGCGAAGGGCCTGAAGCCCGCCCCCGTCCGGCTGGACGACGAGGGCCCGCTGCCCGAGGCCCTCGCGGCGGCGCTGGCCGGCGGCGCGCGGGCGGTGGTCGTCACCAGCCGGGCGCAGAACCCGACCGGGGCCGCGCTCACCCCGGGCCGGGCGGCCGCGCTGCGCGAGGTGCTGGCCCGGTACCCCGACGTCCTGCTGATCGAGGACGACCACGGGTACGGCATCGTCGACCAGGCGTACCACCCGCTGGTCGGCGCGGGCTCCGAGCGCTGGGCGGTGGTGCGCTCGGCCGCCAAGGCCTACGGGCCGGACCTGCGGCTCTCGGTGGCGGTCGGGGACGCCGACACCATGGGACGGGTGCTGGGCGGGCAGCGGCTCGGCGCGGGCTGGGTCAGCCACCTGCTCCAGCAGACCGTGGCCGAGCTGTGGCGCACCGACGCGGCGCCGGCCGACCGGGTGGCGGCCGCCTACCGGGAGCGCCGGGACGCGCTGCTCGCGGAGCTGGCCGCGCGCGGCATCGACGCGCACGGCGCCAGCGGGCTGAACGTCTGGCTGTCCGTCCCGGACGAGACCACCGCGCTGGCCGCCCTGGTGCAGCGCGGTTGGGTGGCCGCGCCGGGCGCCCGCTACCGGCTGGAGGCCCCGCCCGGGATGCGGATCACCATCGCCCGGCTCGACCTGGCGGACGCGCGACGGCTGGCCGACGATCTTGCGGCCGTGCTGGGAACTTCCGGGGCCGGGGCGCGACTGATCTGAACCGACCGGTAACACAGCGAGAAACCTGGTGCAGATACCTAGCGGTAACAAGCGCGGGCATGTCATCTTCATCGCGCCACCGGCCGGCGGCCTACCCTCACCGACGCGTCTCCCCGCCCCCACAGCGCGGGCGAGACCGACCGCAGGAGTTCCGCCGTGCCCGAAAACAGTTCGAGCATCACCAGCAGGACCGCCCGCATCGGGCGGCGTCTGTCCGCCGCCCTCCTCGCGCTTCCGCTCTGCGCCGCCGGCCTGGTCGCCGGCGCCGCCGCGCCGGCCCACGCCGCCGGGACCGGCCCGACGGCCAGCGTCTCGCTCGGGGACAGCTACATCTCCGGCGAGGCCGGCCGCTGGAAGGGCAACTCCGTTGTCACCGGCAGCAGTCGGGCCGGCACCGACCGGTCCTGGACCGGCAGCGCGTACGACCCGAGCCGGATCTACGGCGCCACGTACGCGAGCGGGTGCGACCGCTCGGACGTCGCCGAGGTGCGCAGCGCGCCGACCGTGGCGCAGAACCAGATCAACCTGGCCTGCTCCGGCGCCGTCGCCGCCAACGTCTTCCGTGCCTCCAACGGCGGCCAGTCCTTCAAGGGCGAGGCCCCGCAGGCCGACCAGCTGGCGGCCGTCGCCGCGCAGAACAACGTCAAGCTGATCACGCTGTCCATCGGCGGCAACGACCTCGGCTTCGCGGACGTGATCGAGGCCTGCGTCTCGGACTACCTGATCTGGTACTCGTACTGCCACGACGACCAGCAGGCCGCGGTCGACGCCAAGCTCCCTGGTGCGATGGCCGGCGTCGGCAAGGCGATCGACGAGATCCGGGCGGTGATGTCCACCGCGGGCTACGCGTCCGGGGACTACCGGATCGTGCTGCAGTCCTACCCGTCGCCGATCCCGCGCAGCGCCGAGATGCGCTACCCGGAGAGCGGCTGGGCCCGGGCCAACACCGGTGGCTGTCCGTTCTGGAACGACGACGCGGACTGGGCGCGCGACACCCTGGTGCCGCGGATCTCCGGCGCCCTGGCGGGCGTCGCGGCTTCGAAGGGCGTGCAGTTCCTGGATCTCGGCGACATGCTCCAGGGACGCGAGGTCTGCTCCAAGGCCACCCGGCAGGCCACCTCGACCAGCGCGCCGTCCGCCACCACCAGTGAGTGGGCGCGGTTCGTCGACGCCGGCCTGAGCGCCTCGCAGGGCACCGTCCAGGAGTCGATGCACCCCAACTACTACGGCCAGCAGGCCCTCGGGCGCTGCCTGGCCCTGCTGTACGGGAAGTCGGGCGGCAACTACGCCTGCCGCAACACGGCGGGCCAGGACGCCAACGGGATGTACCTGTCCGCGAAGTAGCGGGCGCGCCGGTGCCCCCGCCCGGGTGGGCGGGGGCACCGGCCTCGGCGGATCGGCCCTCGGCGGCTCAGCCCTTGGCGAGCAGCGCCTGGGCGTGCGCGCGGACCTGATCCTTCGTCAGATAGGCGTCGGTGTACTCGAAGTCGCGCAGCCGGGCGGGCTGGCGGGCGAGGAACCCGGTCCGGACGAAGTCGTCCCCGGCGGTGGCGTTCAGCAGCCAGTTGGCGCCGACCCGGAACTTGGCGGCGTTGGTGCGCATCGCCATCAGGTGGTAGCCGCGGGCCACCAGCTGGGCCGGGACGCCCTTCAGCTCCACGCCGATCGGCTTGGACACCGCGTCCTTGCCGCCGAGGTCGACCACCAGGCCCAAGTCCTTGTGGTAGTAGGGCTCCAGGGGCTGGTTGCGGAGGGCGGCGATCACGTTGTGCGCCACCGCGCGGCCCTGGCGGGCGGAGTGCTGGGCGGTCGGCGGGCAGACCGCACCGTCGCCCTTGGCGAGGTCCGGCACCGCGGCCGCGTCGCCGAGGGCGAACACGCCCTCGAACTGCGGCACCCGCATCTCCGCCGTCACCGCGATCCGGCCGCGCACCGTCTCCGCGTCCAGCGTGCCGATCAGCGGGCTGGCGGCCACGCCCGCCGTCCAGATCAACGTCCGGCAGGGCAGCACCCGGCCGTCGGTGAACTTGACGGACTCGGCGCCGACTTCGGCCACCGAGACGCCGAGCGAGACCTCGATGCCGCGCTCGCGCAGCACCTCCAGCGCGGTCTGGCCGAGCGAGTCGCCCAGCTCGGGCATCAGCTTCGGGGCGATGTCGATCAGGTGCCACTTGATCTGCCGGGCGTCCAGGCGCGGGTAGCGCTTGGCGGCCGCGGTGGTCAGCCGCTGCAGACAGGCCGCCGTCTCGGTGCCCGCGTAGCCGCCGCCGACGACCACGAACTGCAGCCGGGACTCCCGCTCCCGCTGGTCCAGGGTGGCGGAGGCCAGGTCGAGTTGGGCGATCACGTGGTCGCGGACGTAGGTCGCCTCGGCGAGCGTCTTCATGCCGCGCGCGTAGTCCGTCAGGCCCGGGATGTCGAAGGTCCGGGTCACACTGCCGGGGGCGAGGACGAGGTAGTCGTACTTCTGCGCCACCACCTCGTCGGTGATCTTGCGGACCACGCAGACCTTGGAGCGCGGGTCGACGCCGATCGCACCGCCCGGCACGATGTGCGTGCGGCGCAGGGTGCGGCGCAGGGAGACCGCCACCGACTGCGGGGTGAGCACCCCGGCCGCCACGTGCGGCAGCAGCGGCAGGTAGAGCTGGTAGCTGAACGGCGTGACCAGCGAGATCTCCGCCTCCGAGGGCGTGAGCTTGCGTTCGAGCCGGCGAGCGCACTCCAGTCCGGCGAAGCCGCCGCCCACGATCAGGATCCGAGGTCGTTCCATCGTTCATCCCTTACAGTGCAGGTCGTACCGTGCAGGGTCCGAGGTCACTATCTGCGCGACTACTGCCCGCCACACTCGCACGGAGCAGCAGGCGCTGCCACCGGGGCGGCGCGGATGGCGCAGGGCCGTGCGGACACCGGGCGCGGGAGGCCGGGCGGCGCGCCCGCCTCGTGCAGGTGCCCGATAGGCTGTCGGGTGTGCTCCCCGAGGTGAAGGCCGTCCGCTATGTGACGCCACTGCGAGAAGGCGGCTCGATGCCGGGCCTGGTCGAGGCCGACGACCGGCGGCTGTACGCGCTGAAATGGGTCGGCGCGGCGCAGGGCCGCAAGGCGCTGGTCGCGGAGGTGCTGGCCGGTGAGATCGGCCGCAGGCTCGGCCTGCCGGTCCCCGAACTCGTCACCGTCGACCTGGATCCGGTGCTCGCCCGCAGCGAGCCGGACCAGCAGGTCCAGGGCCAGATGCGGGCCAGTGGCGGCCTCAACCTCGGTATGGCCTTCGTCAGCGGCGCGCTCAACTTCGACCCGCTCTGCTTCGAGGTGGACGCCGGTCTGGCCGGGCAGGTGCTCTGGTTCGACGCGCTGATCGGGAACGTCGACCGCTCCTGGCGCAACCCCAACCTGCTGGTGGCCACCGGCGGGCTGCGGCTGATCGACCACGGCGCCAGCCTGATCTTCCATCACCACTGGGCCGGCGCGGCCTCGTGGCCCCGCCGCCCGTACGACGCCTCGGACCACGCCCTGCTGCGGGCCGAGCCGGACCTGGCGGCGGCGGACAAGGCGCTCGCCCCACTCGCGGAGGCGGCCGTCGAGCAGGCCGTGGCGCTGATCCCCGACGTCTGGCTGGCGGACGAGCCCGGGTTCGACTCGCCCGAGGCGGTGCGCGCCGCGTACCGCGCCCAGCTGACCGAGCGACTGGCCGGTCCGCGCGACTGGCTGCCGGAGGTGCCCGCATGACCGAGCCCGTCCACACCGCGCAGGCCTCGCCCTCCGCGCAGGCCGCGCAGTCCGGGGTGGTCGCGCAGGCCGCGCACTTCTCCGGGTCGGCCGCCGCGGAGCTGGACGACTACGAGTACGCGGTGATCCGGGCGGTGCCCCGGGTCGAGCGCGGCGAGTGCGTCAACGTCGGCGTGCTGCTGTACTGCCGCCGCCACGGACACCTGGCCGCCCGGACGCACCTGGACCAGGGCCGGCTGCTGGCGCTGGACCCGGTGGCGGACGTCGCCGGGGTGCGCCGGGCGCTGCACGGGATCGAGGCGGTCTGCGCGGGCGGGCCGCCGGCCGGTCCGGCGGCGGCCGACAGCCCGGGGCAGCGGTTCCGCTGGCTGACGGCGCCGCGCAGCGCGATCGTCCAGCCCGGACCGGTGCACACCGGGCTGACCGCCGACCCGGAGGCGGAGCTGCGGCGGCTCTTCGACCAGCTGGTGCTCTGAGCCTGCCGGGGTACGGCGCGGGTCCGACGCGGCTCCCCGCCGCCGGTCGGCGTGCGCCGGGGGCCCGGTGGCGGGCGGCTGTACGGGGTCGACCGGTTGGTGATCGGACATTTGCCGTGGTCAAAGCTTGAGTTGCTGAAGGACTCGGCCGTACGCTGGCCCCATGGGTTCGACAGCGACGACGACCGTACCGACCAACGCCGAGTTGATGGAGGCGCTGGCCGCCGTCGGCGCCGCCTACTTCCAGGACTTCGCGGCGGCCGCGGCCCGGCACGGGCTCTCCTCCTCGCAGGCCAAGGCGCTGGGCGCGGTGCAGGAGCCGGTGCCGATGCGCGCGCTGGCCGGGCGGCTCGGCTGTGACGCCTCCAACGTGACCGGGATCGTCGACCGGCTGGAGTCGCTGCGGCTGGCCAACCGGGAGGCGGCGGCGGGCGACCGGCGGGTCAAGATCGTGGTGATCACCGAGCAGGGCCGGGAGATCCTGGGGCTGATCCGCGGCGAGATGGGCCGGACCCACCAGGCCTTCGAGGCGATGAGCGACGAGCAGCGGGTGGCGCTGCACTCGATCTGCGCCCAGGTGCTGCCGGTGCTGAGCGGCCGGATGCCGGCGCCGGCGCCGACCGGCGGCTAGGTCCTGGCCGGTCGGGCCCGGGCGCCCCGTCGCCCGGGCCCACCCGATCCGCTGCCGTTCCGGCTGACCTCGGCTGTTAGGCTTGCGAAGCGTGAGCGCGAAGCCCCTGATCCCCAATGTCCTGGCCTCCCGGTACGCCTCGGCGACCCTGGCCCAGCTGTGGTCCCCCGAGCACAAGGTGGTCCTGGAGCGCCACCTGTGGCTCGCCGTCCTGAAGGCCCAGCAGGACCTCGGCGTCGAGGTGCCCGCCACCGCCGTCGCCGACTACGAGCGGGTCCTCGACCAGGTCGACCTCGACTCGATCGCCGCCCGTGAGCGGATCACCCGCCACGACGTGAAGGCCCGGATCGAGGAGTTCAGCGACCTCGCCGGCCACGAGCAGATCCACAAGGGCATGACGTCCCGGGACCTCACCGAGAACGTCGAGCAGCTGCAGATCCGCCAGTCCCTGGAGCACGTGCGCGACCGCACGGTCGCCGTGCTGGTGCGCCTGGGCCGGATCTCCGCCCAGCACGCCGAGCTGGTCATGGCCGGCCGCTCGCACAACGTGGCCGCGCAGGCCACCACCCTCGGCAAGCGCTTCGCGACCGTCGCCGACGAGCTGCTGGTCGCCTTCAGCCGCCTCGAGGAGCTGATCGCCCGCTACCCGCTGCGCGGGATCAAGGGTCCGGTCGGCACCGCCCAGGACATGCTGGACCTGCTCGGCGGCGACACCGACAAGCTCGCCGAGCTGGAGCGCCGGGTGGCCGGCCACCTGGGCTTCGACAACGTGTTCACCAGCGTCGGCCAGGTCTACCCGCGCTCGCTGGACTTCGAGGTGCTGACGGCACTCGTCCAGCTCTCCGCCGCGCCCTCCAGCCTGGCCAAGACCATCCGGCTGATGGCCGGCCACGAGCTGGTCACCGAGGGCTTCAAGGAGGGCCAGGTCGGCTCCTCCGCGATGCCGCACAAGATGAACACCCGCTCCTGCGAGCGCGTCAACGGCCTGGCCGTCATCCTGCGCGGCTACGCCTCGATGACCGCCGAGCTCGGCGGCGACCAGTGGAACGAGGGCGATGTCTCCTGCTCGGTGGTCCGCCGGGTCGCGCTGCCGGACGCCTTCTTCGCGTTCGACGGCCTGCTGGAGACCTTCCTGACCGTCCTCGACGAGTTCGGCGCCTTCCCCGCCGTGATCGAGGCCGAGCTGGACCGCTACCTGCCGTTCCTCGCCACCACCAAGGTGCTGATGGGGGCGGTGCGCGCGGGCGTCGGCCGGGAGACCGGGCACGAGGTCATCAAGGAGCACGCCGTCGCCTCCGCGCTGGCGATGCGGGCCGGTGCGCGGGAGAACGAGCTGCTGGACCGGCTCGCCGCCGACGAGCGGATCCCGCTGGACCGGGCCGCGCTGGACGCGCTGCTCGCCGACCGGCTGTCCTTCACCGGTGCGGCCGGTGCCCAGGTCGCCGAGGTGGTCCGCCGGATCGAGGCCGTCGCGGCCGCGTACCCCGAGGCCGCCAAGTACGCCCCGGGTGACATTCTCTGACGATTCGTCAGCCTGTCGAAGGCCCCGTCGCCGGTCCGGTGGCGGGGCCTTCGCCGTGCCGCGCCGCGAGGTGGCCCGGGTCCAGCGGTGGGCCGTTGGTGCTGCAGGTCCACTGGCAGTCCGGCTCGGCCACCGGGTGGTCCTCGGTGGCCAGCACGTTGCCCCGGACGGAGGTGAAGGCCACCACCGCGCCGGCGACCAGCAGCCCGGCGCAGATCAGCATCGAGGTGTGGAAGGCCGAGTCCACCGAGGCCGGGACCTGGTAGGCGTCGCCGCTCAGGCCGGCCAGTGCCGGCAGGGCGGCGACCGCGAGCAGGCCTGCCGCGCGGGCGGCCGCGTTGTTGACGCCGCTGGCGATGCCCGCGTGACGGACCTCCACCGCGGCCAGCACGGTGGCGGTCAGCGGCGCCACCAGCAGGACCATCCCGCAGCCCATCACGGTGACGGCGGGCAGGACGTCCGTCCAGTAGGAGGCGTCCGGCCCGATCCGCAGCATCATCAGCACGCCGGCCGCGCAGAGCAGCGGGCCGACGGTGAGCGGCAGCTGCGGCCCGATCCGCTTGCCCAGCCGGCCGGCCCGCGCGGACAGCGCCAGCATCAGCACGGTGATCGGCACCAGGGCCAGCCCGGAGACCAGGGGGGAGAAGCCCGAGACGATCTGCAGCTGGACGACCAGGAGGAAGAAGACGCCGCTGAAGGCCGCGTACACGCAGAGGGTGACCAGGTTGACGGCGGTGAACAGCCGGGAGGAGAAGAGGCCGAGCGGCAGCATCGGCTCCGCGGTGCGGCGCTCGACGGCGACGAAGGCCGCGCCGAGCGCGAGGCCGGCCGCGCCGGTCACCCAGACCCCGGGGGAGAGTCCGCTGCCCGCGGCCGTCAGCGCGTAGGTGACCGCGCCGAGGGCGAGCGCGGCCAGTGCGGCGCCGAGCACGTCGAACCGCCCGGTGGCGCTCTCGTCCCGGCTCTCCGGGACGTGCCGGGACGCGACCGCGACCACCAGGACGGCGAGCGGCACGTTCAAGAGGAAGATCCACCGCCAGCCCGGGCCGTCCACCAGCCAGCCGCCGAGGAAGGGCCCGATCGCGGCCGACACCCCGCCGAGGCCGGACCAGAGGCCGACCGCGGCCGAGCGGTCGTCCGGGTGGAAGACGGCCTGGAGCATCGCCAGTGAGCCGGGGGTGAGCAGTGCCCCGCCGATGCCCTGGACGGCCCGGGCGGCGATCAGCACCCCGATGGTGGGCGCGGCGGCGCAGGCCGCGGAGGCGAGTGCGAACCAGACCACGCCGAGCAGGAAGACCCGGCGCCGCCCGTAGCGGTCGCCGAGCGCCCCGCCGAGCAGGATCAGCCCGGCCAGGGTGAGCAGATAGGCGTTGAGCGTCCACTGCAGGGCGGCGAGCGGAGCACCGAGATCGGTGCCGATCCGGGGCAGGGCGACGTTCACCACCGTGCCGTCGAGCATCGCCATGCTGGAGCCGAGCACGGTCGCCAGTAGTACCCAGCGTCCCTGCGCGGTGCCCAGGCGCAGGGTGCCGGCCTCGGAGGTGGCCACGGCCTGATCGTGCGCCCCGGGGGCCGACGTGACAAGGCTCACCGGCGGTGTGTCGGCGGATGGCTTTCCGTGCGTGATCGCATGCGCACCGGTCATGAAATGGACGGAACGTGGTCGAACGATCGCGGGCGGTCAATGGATTGTGTGCGCACCGCACAGCCGATCATTCGGAGCGTCACGGTGCCCCCGGCTTTTGTTGCGGGTTCAAGAGATCGACATTGCTTCACCCGGACGGATGGGTTTTAGTTCAGCGACCGCCCGGCATTGGCCCGGGTGGCCACCGGGTGGAACGCCTAGTCCTGCCGCTGCCCGGTGGTACGAACTGAACTCTGTTCGGCAGGAGCGGGGGACCCAAAGGTAAGTCGCCGGACCGGAATTCACGGTCCGGCTTGGGGTGAAGCCGCACGTGCGGCCGGGCAACTCCAGCCCGAACCCGACAGCTCACCTCGCAGGCGTCGGAGAGGAAATACCCCATGCCCGCACAGGCTCGTCGTATCGCCCTGCCCCGCGCCGTCCGCATCGGTATCGCCACCGCCGTCACCGGCGCCGCGTTCGCCCTCCCGCTGGTGACCACCATCAGCGCCCAGGCCCACACCGCTCCGGCCGCCAAGACCGAGCAGACCAGCACCTGGACCGGCGCCACCAGCGTCGACGCCACCCCGGCCGCCGCGCAGCAGGCCGCCCCGGCCGCGGCTCCGGCCGCCGCCCAGGCCGACCAGAGCTACAAGGTCGTCGGCGGGGACACCCTGTCGAAGATCGCCGATGCCAAGAACGTCGAGGGCGGCTGGCAGGCGCTGTACGAGCACAACCGCTCGGTCATCGGTGCCAACCCGAACCTGATCTTCCCGGGTCAGCACCTCGCGCTGGCCGCCAAGGCCGCCGCCGCTCCGGCCGCCGCCGAGGCCGCCAAGCCGGCCGCTCCGGCCGCCAAGCCGCAGACCTCGCAGGACTCGGTCAAGCCGGCCGCGAAGGCCGAGGCCCCGAAGCCGGTCCAGGCCGCCAAGCCGGCCCAGGCCCCGGCCACCAAGCCGGCCGCCCCCGCCGCGAAGCCGGCCGCCCCGGCCGCCACCCCGGCCCCGGCCGCCGTCGCCAGCACCTCCGGCTACGTCTCCCCGGTCGCCAACCCGAAGCTCGGCACCGCCTACGGCGTGGCCGGCTCGATGTGGTCCTCCGGCCACCACACCGGCGCCGACTTCGTCGCCTCCACCGGTACCCCGCTGCGCGCCATCGCGGCCGGCACCGTGGTGAAGGCCGGCAACGGCGGCGCCTACGGCAACGAGGTCGAGATCAAGCTCGCCGACGGCAAGTACGCCCAGTACGCGCACCTGTCCTCGATCGGTGTCTCGATCGGCCAGACCGTGACCGCCGGTCAGCAGATCGGCCTGTCGGGCGCGACCGGCAACGTGACCGGCCCGCACCTGCACTTCGAGATCCGCACCGGCTCGGAGTACGGCTCCGACATCGACCCGATCGCCTACCTGCGCGCCCACGGCGTCAGCATCTGATCGGTCGCCCCCGCTGACCGGTCGGCTCCGACCGGTCGGCCCTGATCGGCCGCTTTCGGGCGGCCCTCGGAGCACCGCTGGATGCGGGGCGAACGACCTCCGGGATGGTCATGTCGGGTGACCGCTCGACCGGGGAATCGCCGCACCACAGCGGCACCACGGGCGCGGGACACGCCCAGGCCGGCCCGGTTCGCGAACCTCCTTCGCGAGCCGGGCCGGCCGCTGTCGTTTCCGGGTGCGTTCATGTTCGGCGTGACGGTCCGTCATGTCCTGATGCCTGTAAGCCTGTCCGCCCGCTCATCGGCCGGACAGGACCTAGTGCCGCGTCAGGCAACTTTTGCCCGTCAAGGAGCGGCGTCCGGTGCGTGCTATCGGCGTGCCGGCCGGAAGTCCTCGTACTGGACGTACTTGGGCTTTCGGCCGGTGCGGCGAGAGTGCGTGCCGGGCGTCGTGACGGGGCGAAGGTTGCCTGACGCGGCACTAGTTCCGGTGGGCGGGCAGCCTGTTGTGGGCGACGGTGAGCAGCTGGTGTACCTGCAGGCCGAAGTCCTCGGTGTCCCCGGCGGGTTCGGGGAAGACCAGGCGGACGTCGCGGTGGCCGTGCTGGTGGTCCAGGCGGAGCACCAGGCCGTACCGGTCGAGGGCGAGCGGGCGGACGTCGGGGCGCTCGGCGAGCAGGTTCGGGTCGAGCAGCCGGGTCAGCACGGCGAGCGCGTCGGGGTGGTCGTCGGCCAGGTGGGTGAGCAGCCCGGCCTCGTAGCGGGCGAGCGGGTCGGGCGCGGCGAGGGCGAGGTCGGCGCCGGTGAGCGCGGTGGTGCCGTACGGGGTGGAGAGCACGGCGTGTGCGACGTCCAGGCGCAGGTGGACGCTGAGGCCGTCGTCGGTGAGGTGGGCGAGGTGGAGGCGGCCGGCCAGGGAGACCCGGCCGCGCACACGGTCGCGGACGGCGACCGGGGCGATGTCGGTGAGGTCCAGGACGACGGCGAGTCCCTCGGTGGCGCGGGCGGCGGCGACGGTGAGCGGCGCGTCGAGCGGCGCGCACATGCGCAGTCCGGCGCCGTGCACCGATACCGGGGTGTCGAGTTCGTGGTACTCGCCGCAGGCGCGGACCACCACGGAGGAGGTCGCGGTGAGCAGGCTGCAGACCCGTTCGGCGGCGGTGGGTTCGGGCGCCTCGACGTCGGTGGGGCTCTGGCTCATGACGACCTCCAGTCAGTTAGGTGAGCCTAACCTAATGACTGGAGAGGGTGAGGGCAAGGCGCCACGGTGAATGTGCGGGTGGGGATATGGCGCGCTTGCAAGTATCCGGCGTCCGGTCGTATTGTCGACGCTGGTAGTTGCGTACGCAATCATCCTGCTCTGGAAAGCGGTCCCCTCATGCCCCTCGCGCTCCTGGCGCTGGCGATCAGCGCCTTCGGCATCGGCACCACCGAGTTCGTGATCATGGGCCTGCTGCCCGAGGTCGCCGGCGACTTCTCGGTGTCCATCCCCACCGCCGGCCTGCTCATCTCCGGCTACGCGCTCGGCGTGGTGGTCGGCGGCCCCCTGCTCACCGTCCTCGGCACCAAGGCCCCCCGCAAGGGGATGCTGCTGGCGCTGATGGGCCTGTTCATCGTCGGGAACCTGGTCTCGGCCCTCGCCCCCGCCTACGGACTGCTGCTCGCCGGCCGGGTGCTCGCGGCCTTCGCGCACGGCGCGTTCTTCGGCATCGGCTCGGTGGTGGCGGCCGACCTGGTCGCCCCGCACAAGCGGGCCGGGGCGATCGCCCTGATGTTCACCGGCCTCACCGCCGCCAACGTCCTCGGCGTGCCGATGGGCACCCTGCTCGGCCAGCACTTCGGCTGGCGCTCCACCTTCTACGTGGTCGCGGCGCTCGGCGTGATCGGCTTCGCCGGCATCGCGGCCCTGGTGCCCGTCCAGCCGCGTGCCGAGGACGCCCGGCTCGGCCCGGAGCTCGCGGTCTTCCGCCGGCCGCAGATCTGGCTCGCGCTGACCATGACGGTGTTCGGCTGGGGCGGCATCTTCGCGATGTTCACCTACATCACGCCGATGATGACCGAGCTGGCGGGCTTCGCTGACGGCAGCGTCACCTGGCTGCTGTTCCTGTTCGGCGTCGGCCTGTTCGTCGGCAACCTGTTCGGGGGCTGGTTCGCCGACCGCGCGCTGATGCGCAGCCTGTACGTGATCCTCTCGGTGCTGGCCGTGCTGCTGTTCGCCTTCACCCTCGCCGCACACAGCAAGGTCGGCGCGATCGTGACCATCCCGCTGATCGGCCTGTTCGGCTTCGCGACGGTGGCGCCGCTGCAGAAGCGGGTGATGGACCAGGCCGAAGGCGCGCCCACGCTGGCCTCGGCCGCCAACATCGCCGCGTTCAACCTGGGCAACGCGCTCTCCGCCTGGCTCGGCGGACTGGTCATCTCGTCGGGTCTCGGCTACGACGCGCCGAACTGGGTGGGCGGGCTGCTCACCGTCGCCGCGCTGGCGGTGGCGCTGTTCTCCGGTGCGCTGGAGCGGCGCACGGCGAAGCGGGCCGGGCGGGTGGTGGCCCGCGGCGCCGTCGCGGAGGAGACGGGAGTGGCCGTCGGCTGAGGTCGGCCGCGCCGATGCCTGGCCGGGTCGGACGCCCCGGATGCGCCGGGGCCCGGACGAGGTGTGCCCGTCCGGGCCCCGGCGCACGGCCGGTGATGCACCTGTGGAGGTCAGCCGATGACGGCCTGGGCGTCGATCTCGACCAGCATCGGCTCCTGCGGCAGCTCGACGAAGATCGTGGTGCGGCAGGGCTTCACGCCGCCCGGCTTGATGTTCTCGTCGATGAACTCGGCGTAGACCTCGTTCATCAGGGGGAAGTCGGCGCGCTTGGTGAGGTAGACGCGGAACATCACCACGTCCTCGATGGTGGCCCCACCCGCCTCGACGATCGCCTTGACGTTCTCCAGGGTCCGGCGGGTCTGCGCCTTCACGTCGCCGTGGTGGAGGTACTCGCCGGTGGCCGGGTCCTGCGGGCCCTGGCCGGAGACCTGCAGGATCGGGCCCTTGCGGACGCCCTGGGAGAACATCCAGGCCGGGGCGGGGGCGCCGTCGGTGCGGACTTCGGTCTTGTCGCTCATGTGCTTCCTCGGTGGTGGCGGGTGCCGCGGGCGGCTCGGTGGGCCGGCCGGGTGGATCGGCCGGGTGGATCGGCCGGGCAGGCCGGGTGGGCCTGGTCCGGCGTGGTCGGGCGGGTCGGGCGGGTCGGGCGGGTCAGTCGGTCCTGGGGGGCCGGGGAGTCCGGGGGGTCTGCCCGCAGTCGGCGGAGACGGCGCGCGCGGTGGCGAGGAGGGCCGGGAGGAGCTCCAGGACCTGCTCGTAGGGCAGGACGACGTCCGGGACGGAGATGGAGACCGCCGCGACGACCCGCCCGGTGGCATCCCGGACGGGCGCGGCCACGCAGTTGATGAAGGCCTCGTGCTCGGCGTGGTCCTGGGCCCAGCCCTGGGCGGCGACCTGGTCCAGCTCGGCGAGCAGGGCCTCGGGGGTGGTGAGGGTGCGGGCGGTGTGCGGGGTGAAGTCGATGCCGGCCGCCACCCGGCGGCGCTCGGCCGGCGGGAGGTCGGCGAGCAGCACCTTGGAGACGGCCGCGCTGTGCAGGGCGGCCGTCAGGCCGATCCGCGAGTACATCCGCACCGGGTGCCGGGAGTCGTACTTGTCGATGTAGACGACCTCGCCGCCCTCGTAGGCGGCCAGGTGGACGGTCTGGCCGGTGGCCGCGTTGAGCTCCGCGAGGTGCGGCGCGGCGATCCGGCGGATGCCGCGCTGCTCCAGGGCGAGGCCGGAGAGGGCGAACAGGCCGGCGCCGAGGTGGTAGCGGTAGGCGGCGTCCCGGTGGACGAACCGCTCCTCCTCCAGGCTCTGCAGCAGCCGCAGCACGGTGGTCTTGTGCACGCCGAGCACCTCGGCCAGCTGGTCGAGGGAGCGCTCGCCCTCGCCCAGCTCGGCGAGGATGCGCAGGGCGCGGCTGACGGTCTGGCTCATCGTGCTCCAAGGGCCGGGGTCGCGGCCGGTCGGGGGTCGGAGGCACTGCCCCCGGGCACGGGCAGTACCGGGGACACGATGCCATCCGCCGACACCCGGGTGGCGGCCCACTGCGCGGGTGAGGCGTCGAGCAGGGCCGCGACCACCGGTGCGGGCGGCAGCTCGGCCTGGTCGCCGTGGGCGGTCAGGGCGCAGGCCGCGGCCAGGTGGCCCAGCCGCAGCCGGCGGCGCTGGTCCAGGCCGCGCAGGGTGCCGGCCAGGTAGCCGGCCGCGAAGGCGTCGCCGGCCCCGGTGGCCTCCACCACCTCGACGGTGAGCGCCGTCTCGGCGGCCGAGGTGCCGTCCCGGCCCAGCGCCGTGACGATGCGGTCGGCGTCCTTGACCACCAGGGTGGCCGGGGAGGGGAAGCGGCGGCGCAGCTCCTGCGGGTCGCCGGTGCCGAAGGCGGCCTCGGCCTCGTCGGCGCCCAGCAGCAGCAGGTCGGCGGCGTCCAGCAGGGGCGGCAGTACCGCCGGGTCGCGCTCGCGCCACAGTGCCGGGCGCCAGTTGAGGTCGAAGCTGACCAGCCGGCCCGGGCGGCGCTCGGCGAGGAGCGCGCGGACCAGGGCCAGGCAGTCGTCGGAGAGCGCGGGGGTGATGCCGGACAGGTGCAGCAGCCGGGCGCCGGCCAGCAGCCGGGCCGCGACCGGGTCGTCCAGCAGGGCGGGGGACAGGGCGGAGGCCGCCGAGCCCCTGCGGTGGTAGTGCAGCCGGCTGCGCCCCGGGCCGAGGTCGTGGCGGCGGCCGGTGCTGCCGCCGACCTCCTTGAGGTAGATGCCGGTCGGGCGGTGCGGATCGACGGCGACGGCCGACGCGTCCACCCCGCGCGCGGTCAGCTCGCCGACCAGGCGGCGGCCGAAGCCGTCGTCCCCGACCCGGCTGATCCAGGCGCTCGGTACGCCGAGCGCGGCGAGCGCGCCCGCCACATTGGACTCCGCGCCGCCGACCGAGAGCCGGAAGCCGTCCACCGATTCCAGCGGGCCCGGCCGGTCGGGCAGCAGGACGGCCATCGACTCGCCCACGCACACCGCCTCGGCGGGGCGGGCCGCTGCGGTCACGGCGGCGTCCTGTCGTGGCATGTGCTGGGCTCCTCGCGTCCTGCGGCCGACGGGGCCGACCGCGGTCGACCCCGTCGCCCTCGTCGGTGGTCCGCCCCGCCGGTCGCCGCCGTCCGGTGTCGGGTGACGTTCGCCGTTCGTTGACCTTGGTCCGGCGCTGATGCTAGAACCGTGATGCCAGCATGTGCAACCCTCGTTGCACATGTTGCAACATGAGCAATGGAGGATGACGGTGGACCAGACCTTCGCAAGCAGCGGCACCGGGCCGGGCATCGACGCCGGCAAGGTGGCGGCGCTCGCCGACGAGGAGCTCGACTGGCGGTTCAAGGCCCTGCCGCCCGAGGCCTGGGGCCTCAGCGTCCGGGACTACCTCGCCACCCGGCCCGGGCTCGCCGACCTCGGGACCCCGCTGCTCACCCTGGACGCCGCCGCACTCGACCACAACGTGCGGACCATGGCCGCCTGGTGCGCCGATGCCGGGGTGGCGCTCGCCCCGCACGGCAAGACGACCATGGCGCCCGCGCTCTGGCAGGCCCAACTCGACGCCGGCAGCCACGGCATCACGCTGGCCAACCTGCCGCAGGTGCGGGTCGCCCGGGCCTTCGGCGTGCAGCGGATCCTGCTCGCCAACACCCTGCTCGACCCGGCCGGGCTGGCCTGGCTCGCGGGCGAACTGGACGGCGACCCGGACTTCTCCTTCGTCTCCTGGGCCGACTCCACCGAGAGCGTCCGGCTGATGGACGAGGCGCTGCGCGCCGCCGGGGCCGGCCGGCCGGTGGAGGTCCTGGTCGAGCTCGGCGGACCAGGCGGCCGCACCGGCACCCGGAGCGTCGAGGAGGCCGTCGAGGTCGCGGCGGCCGTGCTGCGCGCCCCGACGCTGCGCCTCGCGGGCGTCGGCGGATACGAGGGCGCGCTCGCCCACGACGCGAGCGCCGAGGGGCTGGCCACGGTACGCGGTTACCTGCGCACACTGGTCGCCCTGCACACCCGGCTGAGCGGCGCCCAGACCGACGGCGAACCGGTGGTGACCGCCGGAGGCAGTGCCTACTTCGACCTGGTGGTCGAGGAGTTGGCCTCCCTCACCGACGCCCGGGTGGTACTCCGCTCGGGCGCCTACATCGCGCACGACGACGGCTTCTACCGGGGCATCTCGCCGCTCGTCCGGGGCGCCGGCGAACGGCCGTTCCGCAGCGCCCTGCACGGCTGGGCTCGGGTGGTCTCCCGGCCCGAGCCGCAACTGGCCCTGCTGGACGCGGGCAAGCGCGACCTGCCCTTCGACGAGGGGCTGCCGGAGCCGCAACTCGTCCGGGGCGGAGCAGCGTTGACCGGTACCACGGCCCACGTCAGCGCGCTCAACGACCAGCACGCCTTCCTGCGTGACGCCGGAGACCTCGCACCCGTCGGAGCCGTCCTGCGGCTCGGGATCTCCCACCCGTGCACCGCCTTCGACAAGTGGACGATGCTCCCGGTGCTGGACGACGCGAATGCCGCGGAGCCGCAGGTCACCGGCCTGGTGAGGACCTACTTCTGATGGACGACCAGCTCGTCTTCAAGGGGGCGACCGTCATCGACGGCACCGGCGCCGAGCGCTACCGGGCCGACGTGCGGATCGGACGCGGGCTGATCACCGGGATCGGACCGGGCCTGGACGGCGGCCGCACGGTCGACGCGGACGGGCTGGTGCTCGCCCCCGGATTCATCGACATGCACGCCCACTCCGACCTGGCGCTGCTGCTCGAACCCGAGCACCCCGCCAAGGTCACCCAGGGCGTCACCTGCGAAGTCCTCGGGCAGGACGGCCTGTCGTACGCACCGGTGGACGACACCACGCTCGCCGCGTTGCGCCGCCAGATCGCCGGCTGGAACGGTGACCCGGAGGGCTTCGACTGGGACTGGCGCACGGTCGGCCAGTACCTCGACCGGCTGGACCGGGCGGGTGCCGGCGTCAACGCCTGCTACCTCGTCCCGCACGGCTCCCTGCGGATGCTCGCCATGGGGTGGGAGAACCGCGCCCCGAGCGCCGCCGAACTCGGCCGGATGCGGGAGCTGTTGGCGCAGGGCCTGGCCGAGGGCGCGGTCGGCCTGTCCAGCGGGCTCAGCTACACCCCCGGGATGTACGCGGGGACGGACGAGCTGGTCGAGCTGTGCCGGGTCGTCGCCGCCTTCGACGGCTTCCACGCGCCGCACCAGCGCTCCTACGGCGCGGGCGCCCTGGAGGGCTACGCGGAGATGGTGGAGATCGCCCGGCGCTCCGGCTGCTCGCTGCACCTCACCCACGCCACCATGAACTTCGGCGTCAACCAGGGCCGGGCGGGGGAGTTGCTGACCCTGGTCGACCAGGCGCTGGCCGACGGCGTGGACCTCACCCTGGACAGCTACCCCTACCTGCCCGGGTCCACCACCCTGGCCGCCCTGCTGCCGAGTTGGGCCACCGAGGGCGGTCCGCAGGCCACCCTGGCCAGGCTGGTCGACCCCGGCGTACGGGAGCGGGTGCGCCACGCGGTGGAGGAGCAGGGCAGCGACGGCTGCCACGGGGTGGTCACCGACTGGGCCACCATCCAGATCTCCGGCGTCCGCGCGCCGGCCCTGGCGGACACCGTCGGGCGCACGGTCGCCGAACTCGCCGCCGAGCGGGGGCGCAGCGGCACCGAGGTCTTCCTGGACCTGCTGAGCGCCGACGAGTTGGCGACCACGATCCTGCAGCACGTCGGCCACGAGGAGAACGTCCGGGCCATCATGCGCCACCGGGCGCACACCGTCGGCAGTGACGGCCTGCTGGTCGGGGCCCGCCCGCACCCGCGGGCCTGGGGCACCTTCCCCCGCTACCTCGGCCACTACGGCCGGGAGTTGGGTGTCCTCACGCTGGAGGAGGCGATCGCCCGGATGACCGGCCGCCCGGCCCGCCGGCTGCGGCTGGAACGGCGCGGCCTGATCGTCGCCGGGCACCACGCCGACCTGGTGCTGTTCGACCCCGAACGCGTCCAGGACGCCGCCACCTTCGACCACCCCCGGCGGCCCGCCGTCGGGATCGAGCACGTCTACGTCAACGGCACCGCCGTCGTCCGGCAGGGCCGCACCACGGGCGCACGCCCCGGCCGCACCCTGCGCCGCACCGAGCGAGGAACCCGAGCCGCATGAGCCCTGTCGAACCCGTCATCGCCACCGCGCGCGCCGCGCTGGCCGCCGATCCGGTGATCGCCGTCGTCCGGGCCCCCCGGATACCGGACGCGGCCGCGCTCTGCGCCGCGCTCGCCGAGGGCGGCATCACCTGGACCGAATTCACCTACACCACGCCGGATGTGACGACCCATCTGCGTCGGGCCGCCGACGCCGGATGGCGGGTCGGCGTCGGTACCGTGCTGACCGCGGAGCAGGCCGAGCGGGGCGTCGAGGCCGGCGCGTCTTTCCTGGTCACACCCGGCTGCCGCCCCGAGGTCGCGGCCGCCGCCCACGCCGCCGCCGTACCGGCGGTGCTCGGCGCGCTCACCCCCACCGAGGTCGCCCGGGCCGTGGACCTGGGGGCCGCCGCCGTCAAGATCTTCCCCGCCCGCGCCTTCGGACCCGGGTACTTCAAGGATCTGCGCGGGCCCTACCCCGACGTCTCCCTGGTGGCCTCCGGTGGCGTCAACGCGGGCAATGCCGCCGACTTCCTCGCGCACGGCGCGCTCGCCGTCTGCGCGGGGACGGACGTGGTGCCCCCGGAGGTGGTGGCGGCCGGTGACTGGGCGGAGATCACCCGCCGGGCCAAGGCGTTCACGGCGGCCTGCGGGGCGCGTTGAGGGTTTGCGGGGCGCGTTGAGGGCTTGCGGGGGTCCTGGGCGGGGGCGGCTCGGGTGGTCGCGGGCTGGGCGGGTCGGGGTCGTGCGGGCCCTGAGTGGTGCGGGTGGTGCGGGGTTGTGAGGGCCTGAGTGGTGCGGGCGGTGCGGGGTTGTGAGGGCCTGAGTGGTGCGGGCGGTGCGGGCCTGAGTGGCCCCGGGCGTGAGGGCGGCCGCCGGGACCGGTGAGGCGGACTGTCGGGACGGCCGGGATTGGACGAGAATCTGAGACCCGGCCCCCGGCACCCGGCAGGAGGATCCACCACCATGACCTCGACCCGTCCCGGCCCCGACTGGCTGGCCGACGCAGTCCTGTACCAGATCTACCCGCAGACCTTCGCCGACTCCGACGGGGACGGCATCGGCGACTTCGCCGGCATCGCGGAGCACCTGGACCACCTCGCCTGGCTCGGCGTCGACACCGTCTGGCTCAACCCCTGCTTCGCCTCGCCGTTCCGCGACGCCGGGTACGACATCAGCGACTACCTCGCGCCCGCGCCGCGCTACGGCGGTACCGAGGACCTGGTGGCCCTGGTCGAGGCCGCCCGCCGCAAGGGCATCCGGATCCTGCTCGACCTGGTCGCCGGGCACACCTCGGACCGGCACCCCTGGTTCCTGGCCGCCGCCGAGGACCCGGGCGACCACCGCTACATCTGGTCCGGCACACCGGTGGACGGCTTCGTCGCCTCGCCCGGCAGCCGCCCCGGCTGGTACCGGCCGAACTTCTTCGACTGTCAGCCCGCCCTCAACTTCGGCTACGCGCGCAGCCGTTCCGACCAGCCCTGGCGCCAGTCGGTCGACGCCGAGGGCCCGCGCGCCAACCGGGCCGCGCTGCGCGAGATCATGTCGCACTGGCTCGGCCTCGGCCTGGCCGGGTTCCGCGTCGACATGGCGTCCTCGCTGGTCAAGGACGACCCGGGGTTCACCGAGACCGCCAAGCTCTGGACCGAGCTGCGCGACTGGCTCGACCGCACCCACCCGCAGGCCGCGTTGTTCGCCGAGTGGGGCGAGCCGGCCACCGCCGTCGCGGCCGGCTTCCACGCCGACTTCTTCCTCCAGTTCGGCGGCCCCGACAAGGGCCTGCCGCTGCGCTCGCTGTTCAACAACAACGCCGGCACGGTCGAGGAGTTCTGGCAGCAGGGGGCCTGCTACTTCGACGCCGAGGGCCGGGGCACCCCGCAGGTCTTCCTGGACGCCTGGCGCTCGGCCGCCGAACTGACCGAGGGCGCCGGGTACATCGCCCTGCCCACCGCCAACCACGACTTCTCGCGGCTCGCCACCGGCCCGCGCACCGCCGAGCAGCTCGCCCCCGCCTTCGCCCTCCTGCTCACCTGGCCCACCCTGCCCGCCGTGTACTACGGCGACGAGATCGGCATGCGCTACCTGCCCGGGCTGCCCGACACCGAGGGCAGTGTGCTCGGCCCGCGCTACAACCGGGCCGGCTCGCGCACCCCCATGCAGTGGGCTCCCGGGCCGAACGCGGGGTTCTCCACCGCGCCCGCCGAGCGGCTCTACCTGCCCGTCGACCCGGACCGGGGGCGGCCCGACGTGGCCACCCAGCGGGCCGACCCGACGTCGCTGCTGCACACCGTCCGCCGACTGGTGGCGCTGCGCCGGTCCCACCCGGGGCTGGGCGCGGGCGGTTCGGTGGAGGTGCGGCATGCGGGCTATCCGCTGGTGTACACCCGGGCCGGGCGGTACCTGGTCGTGGTCAACCCGCGGCGGGATCCGGCGGTGGTGCCGCTGGGGGCTTCGTCGTCCGAGGCTTCGTCGTCCGATGCTTCGGTGTCCGGGACTCCGGTGTCCGGGGCTTCGTCGTCAGGTGCGGTGGTGCGGCCGCTGGACGTGCAGGGCGTGCGGGTGACGGGTGGGGAGATCCGGGCGGAGGGGTTCTCGTACGGGGTGTTCGAGCTGCTCTGAGGCGGCGCGGGGCCCGGCTGGCGGTGGCGGCGGTGGCGGCAGGGGCGGCGGACAGGCCGCAGCGCTGCGCTGCGGGCTTCGCCCCTGCCCTGTCCTCCGTCACTGTCTAAGCTTCCTCCGTGAACGAAACCACGCAGGACCTGCAGATCAGATCGGGTGGCCTGGCCGACGCACCGGCCGTGCTGGACATGCTCGACTCCGCGGTGGTCTGGATGAACGGTCGCGGCAACACCGAGCAGTGGGGCACGACGCCGTACTCGCAGAAGCCCGGCGGGGTGGCGAGGGTCGAGCGCTACCTGACCGAGAACACGCCCTACATGGCGGAGTTGGGCGGAACGCCCGTCGGCGCCCTGGTGCTGGACTCCGGGCCCAGCCCGCAGCTGCCGATCGCGCCGGCCGGGGAACCCGAGCGGTACGTCCGGTTGCTGATCTCGGACCGGCGGCATGCCGGTCGGGGCATCGGGGCAGCGCTGCTGGACCACGCCGTCGAGGAGACCCGGCGGGCCGGTGCGGCGCTGCTGCGGGTCGACTGCTGGGCGGGCGGCGGAGGCGAACTGGTCGCGTTCTACGAGCGCAACGGCTTCACCCCCACCGATCGCTTCCTCTCCGGGGACTGGCCGGGACAGGTCTTGGCCCGGCGGGTCGGCTGACGGCGCCGGACGCCCGCCGTCGGACGCCCCGGACGCCCGCCACCGGACGCCCCCGGTCGCCCCGGCGGGGGCGTGCCGACCATCGGCCGCAAGGAGGAGCCCCTGGTGGGGAAGTGGCTCCGGCGGGGGACCGGGACCGTCCGCGCGGCCGACGTACCGCGGTCGGGGCTCGGCGACCGTGGAGCCATGCCGATCACACCTCTTTCAGGAGCCACCGAGCGTCCGGTCCCGCGCTGGGCGCTCCGGCTCGCCAGGTCCTTGCCGTTCGTCGTGCTGCCGCACTGCCTGTGGCGCCTGCCGTTCGCGTTCGACTTCACGATGGGCACGGTCGACCCGGCGGCACCGCCCATGCCGTGGTGGGCCCCGGGTTACGTCGTCGGGCTCAGCCTGTTCACCGAGGCGCTGGCGCTGCTCTGCGTCGGACTGGTCAGCGGGTGGGGCGAGGTCGTCCCCGGCTGGGTGCCGCTGATCGGCGGGAGGCGGGTCGCGCCCCTCGCCGCGGTCGTTCCGGCGACCCTGGGCGGCCTGGGCCTGGTCGCGCTGTGGAACACGCTGCCGCTCGCCTGGTTCGACCTCCTGGGCTTCCACGAGGTGGCCTTCAGCAACGGGTGGTGGAAGCTGCTGGCGCGGGTCTGCATCGGCCCGGTGATGCTGTGGGGTCCGATCGTCCTGGCCCTGACCTACGCCTACTACCGGCGGCGCCGTCCGGCCTGGGTGCCTGGGTCGGGGGTCTGAGGGCCTGGGGGCCTGGGTTGAGCTGGGTCGGCAGCGGTGCTCGGGGGCTGACGACCCGCTAGGACGGGCTGCTGCCGTCCACGACCGTGGGGGCGATGGTGTCGAAGTAGACGCTGTCCGAGAGCGGGTCCAGGAAGAACCGGCCCTGGTAGAGCGACTTGGTGATGGTTCGGTCGTAGGCGTCGCTGGTGAGCCAGTCGGACTCGACGGGGAGGGTGTGGATGAGCGGGACGGGCAGTTGGCCGGGGCCGGGGAGGAGGAGGTCGGGCCGGGGGCTGCCGGGGGTGCTCGCGGTGGGGGAGGCAGGGCCGGCGGGGTCGACGGGCTCGATGGGGTGGAAGGCGTACTCGGGGCGGGAGGTGATGGCGGCGGCGGTGCCTGCGGGGAGGCGGGCGATCCCGACCACCCGGATGGGCGGGTCCGGGTCGGGGACGAGGGGCCGGCTCTCGTAGTGCAGGTTGTAGCCGAGCCAGTGCGGGTCGGAGAGCTCTCCGATCGCCGCGAAGCGGCGCTGCAGCGGGGCGGTGTCGGTGCGGACCCTGGCGAAGTCCGGGTCCGTCTCTCCCAGGGGTGCCGGTGGGGGAGTCGCCGAGCAGCCAAGTGCCGTGACGGCGACCAGCGCCGCGACGACGGCCCGGCGTGCGTGCGCGGATCCACTCATGCGAATCACCCTCCCCGGCAGGCATCGTAGTGGCTGCCGGGGAAGGCCGCCTGGAACGGGCGGTGGACGGGGCTCAACCCGGTGCCGGGGGCGGCTGGTTCGACGCTGCGTGCTGGTCGGCCGGTCGGCCGGTCTGCTGGTCGGCAGGGTCCGACGAGGTGCCGGCTCAGTGCGCGGCGGGTCGGGGCGGACGGTCGAAGCAGCAGTCGCCGCAGACCCCGGCGCCCGGGCCCACGCGGTAGTAGAGGCAGCAGCTGTTGCGCCGGAAGGCGGCGCCGCGCAGCGTCCCTGTGCCGGCGAGCGGTGCGCGGCCGAGCAGTTCGGCCACGAGCGCGCGGGCCGGGCCGGGCGGCACCTGGCCGTTCAGCATTCGGAGCGACCCGGCCAGTGCGGATGCGGCGTTGCCCCACAGCAGCCGCGCCGACACCGGGACGACCGACCGGAGAGCCGCCGCGAGGGGCGTCAACTGGCCCTGGACGACGATCCGGTGGAGCTGGTCGGCGAGCGGTTCGCGGTCCGCCCGGGTGTCCTCGTACGGTACCCACAGGTCGACCGGGCCCTGGTCGGGCACGCGCAGGTACGACCGGTCGGGGTGCAGTTCGGGCACCGTTCCCAGGAGGGTGGCCGCGCCGAGTCCGACCGACCAGAACCGGGCCGCCAGCCCGAGCTGGAGGATCGATGCCGCGACCCGCGGCTCGACGCCGCCCAGCCGCTGGGCGACCACGTCCACCCGCCGGGCCGACAGGGACTCCGGACCCTCGGCGTACAGGTCGCGCAGCGGCTGGAAGCCGGGCGGGGGGCCGTCGCCGGGTGCGTCGGCGGAGTCCAGGGCGAAGTAGGGACCGACGGCTGTCAGTCGGCGGTAGTCGGCGGTGCTCATCGCCGGGCCTCCGAAGGGGCGGCCGGCGCGTTCCTCCTGTGGCTGTGGCTGTGGCTGTCGCCGTGGTTGTGGCCGTGGCGGTGGTTGGGGACTCGGCCGTGATGGCGTCCGGGGCCGGTCGCCGGGACCGGACCGGTGAGCGCGCGCAGCACCCCCGTGTCCGCGCGCGACAGCACCGGGCCGGGGCCCTGGCCGGGCCGGCCGACGGCGAGCGGGTGCCCGTCGTCCACCGCCACCGGTGTGGTCACGGAGGCCGATGCCGTTCGCCCCGCGCTCCGGCTGCCCGCTTGACCCGGACCCGGACCCGGACCCGGACCTGGGCTCTGGCCCTGGTCGGGGGCGGGTCCGGCGGCAGGTGCGGGTGTCGGCCGGTCGACGGTCATCGGGTGGTCCTCCGTGCGGGTGGGCGGGCGGTGCGGCCCGGAACGCCGGCCCCGCACCGTCCGGGTGGGTCAGCCCCGTACGGTGAAGCCGCCGCCGCTGCTGGTGCGCATGAACGGTACCGTGCCCTGGCAGTCCGAGACGGGTGCCCCGAACGCGCCCCAGATCCACCCGAGCCGGTCGGCGCGGCCGTTGTCCTGGACGGTGATCGACACCTTGGTGCCCACGACCTCGGTGCCGGGGAACCAGGGCACCTCGCCCTTGGTGACCACGCCGGTGGCGATCGCGGTGCCGCCGCCCACGGCCAGGCAGCCGATGTCGCCCTCGAAGTCGGCGACCAGCCGCCCGTCCGGACGGTGGTGCGTCACGTGGAAGTGCCCCTTGCCGTGGGCGGGCGCGGAGTTGACGTCCGTCCTGGCGTCGACCTCGAACCGGACGGCGTCGCCCTCGAAGCCCGGGAAGTCGGCGGTGAGGGTGGCCCCGGCGTTGCCCCGGACCCGGGCGGCCGAGGAGGCGTCGCCGGCCGGGTCGGCGTTGGCGGGCACGGCGGCGACGGTGGCCGCCAGGCAGAGGGCGGCGACGGCCGCCACCCGGGCGGCGGTACTGGCGGTGCTACGACGGGACATGGCGGTTCGTCCTTCTCGGCGGGGCGGTCGGTGGAGTCGGCGCCGGTGCGGGTCTCGCCTCGGTTCCGGCAGGGACCACTCTCCGCTCCGACTGGCGGCCAGACCTCCCGCGACAGGGGGGACTCCCTCCTCCTCGCGGACGATTCCGGCCTCCCCCGGGAGAGCGGGGCGAGTGGGTCCGGAGTCGCCCCGTAGGCTCGGGCGCATGCGCACCGCCCTCCTGCCTCCCTCCGGCGTCGTCCGAATCCGCCGACTCCTGGGCGGCGCCGTCGTGTTGGTCCTGGCCGCGCCCGTCCTGCTGGCACACCCGGGCGATCACCCGGCCGCGCTGCTGCTCGCCGCGACGGCGGCGCTCGCGGGAGCCGTGGCGGTGCTGCCCTGGCCGTCCGGTCGGGTCACCCTCGCCGTGGCGGCCGGCACCGCTGCCGTGTGCTCGCTCGCCCTGGACGCGGGCTACTCGGGCCCCTACCGCCTCGCCGGATTGTGGCTGCCCTTCGAATGGGCGGCCCTGCTGGTGCTGTTCGGCCGGGCGGCGCGCCGGGTGCGCGGGCGGCGGGTCGTCCCGGTGCTGGTGCTGCTGGCGGTGGCGCTCCTGTTGCTGCCGCTGCGGTTCACCCTGCGCGTGCCGCAATCCGACTGGTCGGCCTCGCTGCTCGCCGTCTCGCTCTCCCTGCTCCCTGCCGTCGCTGTGGCCGGGGCGGGCCTCTACCTGCGGGCGCTGGACGCCCGCCGGGAACGTGCGGTGTCGCGGGCCCGCCGCGAGCAGCGCCTCGAAGTGGCCCGCGGGCTCCACGACTTCGTCGCGCACGAGATCACCGGAATCGTGCTGGAGGCGCAGGCCGGACAACTCCCAGGCCAGGACGGGGAGGAGACGGCCGCGCTGCTGCGCCGCCTGGAGGAGGCCGGGCTGCGGGCGCTGGACTCGATGGACGAGATGGTCGGGGCGCTGCGTGAGCCGCAGGCCGAGCCGACGGCCTCCGCCACCCGGGTGCGCGGGCTCGCGGACCTGCCGGAACTGGTCGGCCGCTTCGGCGCCTCCGGCTCCACCCGCGCCACCGTCGAGTTGGCGGCGGAGAGCTCCGCCGCGTTGTCCGGCGAGGCCGAGGAGACGGTGTACGCCGTCGTCCTGGAGGCCCTGACCAACATCCGGCGGCACGCCCCCGGCGCCACCGAGGTGGCCGTCCGGGTCGCGGTCCAGCCGGTGACCGGCTCGGGCGGGACGGACACCGGCTCGGGTGGGGCAGTGATCGGCTCGGGTGGGGCGGAGATCGACGCTGGCCGGCCGGCGATCGGCACGAGCCGGGTGGTGGAGGTGTCGGTGACGGACGACGGCGGGGGTGCGCACGGAGCGAAGGGCCTGCTGCGGCGGCGCACCGGCGGCGGCACCGGACTGGCGGGCCTGGCCGAGCGGGTCGCCGTCCACGGCGGGACCTTGGACGCCGGCCCGCACCGGCCGTCCGGCTGGCGGATCACCTGTGTGCTGCCGGTGCGTCAGGCCGGGCCCGACCGCACCCGGCCCGCATTCCCGGCGGGGCGGGTTTGAGGCCGTCGCTCCACGGCTGCGCGGGAGAGGCGCTCGGGGATGGACGGACCTGTTGCGGCGGATCAGACCTTGCTGACGACGATGCTGTCCGGGAGCAGCTTCTCCAGGTCGTCGACATCGGATGTGAAGACGGTGACCTGGCCTCTCTGGCGCAGCGCGACGACGGCGAGCATGGCGTCGATGGCGTACTTGTGGCCGTGCAGGTTGGCGGCAGCCAGTAGTCGGCGAGCCTGCCTGGCTTCGTCCCTGCCCAGCTCGACCACGTTGACGCGGGAGAGGACCCAGTCCCAGCGCTGTTCGGTGGTCCTTCCGTCATGGGCTTCGACCAGGGTCATGGGAGAGGTCACGACGTCGGCCTCGCCACGCGCCGCGAGTTCGAGGCGGGCGATCATCATGCGGTCACCGCGAACGGCAAGTGACAGGGCTTCGGAGTCGAGGACGAAGACGCGAAGAGGTTTGGGTCCGGTGCCGGGCTTCTTCGTCACGCGGACTCTCCGGTGTGCTTGCTCCGGGCGGCCCGGCGGCGCTCGTGCTCGGCATCGAGTCCGGCCAACTCGGCCGACGCTGCTGACTGCTCGCTCTCGGTAACCGGTCCGTGCTCCTCCTCCAGCCAGCGGACGAGCTCCTGGAGCCTGTCCCGGTCGCGCTTTGCGCGCAGTGCCTCGGTGACGTACGCGGAGATGCCTCGCTCGTCTGCCTCGGTCCGGATCTCCTCGAGGAGATCTTCGGGGATGGTCACGGTCACTTTTCTCACTGCCATACAACCGACCATACTCGCCGTATCCGGCCCCCGTGAGCGGTTTGCGGGGGAACCGGTCACCCGAAGCCAGGTGGAGGTGTCCGACACCTCCGGCGGAGGGCGGGGGCTCGGGGGAGGCGGGTCACCCGGTATCTGCCGAACGGCAGATGGCAGGCACGCGTGGAACGGCGATGCTCGTAGCCGTGACCCCACTCGTGCCCCGCCGGAGGATTCTTCCCATGACCGCATCGCCCGCCCGCCGCAGCAAGACGCCCGCCACCGCCCTCGCCCTGGCCGCCCTCGCCTCGCTGGCGGCCGTCACCGGCTGTGCGACGGCCTCGGACGCCACCCCCGAGGAGAAGACCTTCGGCTACGGCGGTACCACCCTCAACGTCCGCTCCCACGAGGTCTCCACCGACCTGGTCGCGACCGACCGGCAGGACATCAAGGTGACCCGCTGGTTCGACGCCCGGGTGGTGGGACGGAAGGAGACCAGCTGGGTTCTGAGCGACGACACCCTGGACCTGCAGGCCGGCTGCGTCGGCATCGCCAACTGCGATGCCCGGTTCCGGGTCGAGGTGCCGCGCAACCTCACCGTGCTGCGGGACGGGCGGGAGACCGACCTCAAGGGCGGCGCCTCCTGAGCCCGGGGCGGGGCTTGCGCGCGGGTCTGAGTTCGCGCCCGGGGCTGAGTCCGTGGCCGGGGCTGAGTCCACGCCCGGGGCCGGTCGGTCGGCCGTGCGAGACTGCTCCGTGTGACAAGTGCCCATCCTGCGCCCATCCGTACGCTGATCGCGGACGATCAGGAGACGGTCCGCCGCGGGGTGCGGCGGATCCTGGAGGCGCAGCCGGACATCACGGTCGTCGGCGAGGCCGCCGACGGCATGGCGGCGCTCGAACTCGCCGCCCAGCTGCGCCCCGACGTCGCGCTGGTCGACATCCGGATGCCCCGGATGGACGGACTGGAGCTGACCCGCAGACTGGCCGGTCCCGGTGCCGTCACCCCGGTGAGGGTGGTCGTGCTGACCACCTTCGACCTCGACGAGTACGTCTACCCCGCGCTGCAGCACGGCGCGTCGGGGTTTCTGCTGAAGCGTTCCGGCCCGGCGCTGCTGGCCGAGGCGGTCCGTGCGGCGGCGAGTGGTGAGAGCCTGATCAGCCCGTCCGTCACCGTGCGCCTGCTCAAGCACGTCACCGCCGCGCCCCGGCGTCCGGCCGGGCGGCGCCCGCAGGTGGCGCAGCTCACCGAGCGGGAGGTGGAGATCGCCGGGCAGGTGGCGGCGGGCCGGACGAACGCGGACATCGCCGCCGAACTGTTCATCTCGGCGGGGACGGTGAAGACGCACCTGGCCAGCATCCAGCGCAAGCTCGGGGTCTCCAACCGGGTGGGAATCGCCGTGCACGCCTGGGAGATGGGGTACCCGCAGCCTGTGGCGTAGGGCGGGTACCGCCGGGCGTGCGCTTACCGGGAACGGTCGGACACGAGCCAGGGATCAGCGCCAGGGATCAGGGCCTGGGCTCAGGGCTCGGCGGGCGCCCGGGGTGTGCGGAACCTGCGAGGCGGGGGTGGCCTCCGGACATCCCGTCCTCCGGCCTCACAGTTCGATCGTCGACCGAGGTACCAGCGGCAGACCCTGATCCGTCTCGATCTGTCGCCACTGCCTCCTGCGGTCGAACTCCCTCGGCTACCTCGCAGGTCCACTACTCATGATGCGCCTCCCGTCCCTTTTGCACCAGGGGTTCGGCGGTCGAAATGCGGCGATTTGGAGGGGAGCGCGGAGGCGGATGTGCCGGTCGCGCCGGCGCCGGGTGCCATGCGGGTGCTAGTGCCGCGTCAGGCAACCTTCGCCCCGTCGCGACGCCCGGCACGCACTCCCGCCGCACCGGCCGAAAGCCCAAGTACGTCCAGTACGAGGACTTCCGGCCGGCACGCCGATAGCACGCACCGGACGCCGCTCCTTGACGGGCAAAAGTTGCCTGACGCGGCACTAGCGCAGCGCGTCCTTGCGCAGGAACCGCTTCAGCCGCTGCCAGGGCCAGGTGTTGATCACGTCCTCGGTGCCCAGCCAGGCCCGCTGCGCCGTGCCGATCCCGTACCTCGGGTAGGCCAGCTGACCGGTCGCGTGGGCGTCGCTGTCGATCGAGAACCGGACCCCGTGCCGCTTCGCCCGGAGCACGTCCTCGTCGCGCAGGTCGAGCCGCTGCGGCGAGCTGTTGATCTCGATCGCGGTGCCGGTCCGGGCGGCCGCCTCGAAGACGGCGTCCAGGTCGACGTCGATCGGGCCGCGCCGGCCGATCCGCCGGGTGGTGAGGTGGCCGATGACGTGCACGTTCGGGTTCTCGCAGGCGCGGATCAGGCGGCGGGTCTGGGCGGCCCGGTCGGCGCCGAAGTGCGAGTGGACGGAGGCCACGCACACGTCGAACCCGGCCAGGAACTCGGCGGGCCAGTCCACGCCGCCGTCCGGGCCGATGTTCAGCTCGGTGCCGTGCAGCAGCCGCATCCGGCGGTGGCGGCCCGCGAGTTCGCGCAACCGCTCGCGCTGGGCGAGCATCTTCTCGTCGGTCATCCGCTGCATGACCAGGTCCGGCGCGTGGTCGGTGACGGCGTAGTACGCGTAGCCGCGGGCGGCCGCCGTGTCGATCATCTCCTCCAGGGTGGCCAGCCCGTCGGTGAGGTCGGTGTGGGTGTGCAGATCGCCGCGCAGGTCGTCCTCGGCGACCAGATCCGGCAGTTCGCCGCGCAGGCCGGCCTCGATCTCGCCGCGGTCCTCGCGCAGCGGCGGGGCGATCCACGGCAGGCCGAGCGCCGCGTACACCTCCTCCTCGGTGGCCGAGACCACCTTCTCGCCGCTCTCGGCGTCGAACAGCCCGTACTCGGAGAGCTTCAGGCCCGCACGGACGGCCATGGTGCGCAGTTTGATGTTGTGCGCCTTGGAGCCGGTGAAGTAGACCAGCGCCGCTCCCCAGTCCTCCTCGGGGACCACCCGAAGATCGACCTGGAGGCCCTTGGCGGTGCGCACCGAGGTCTTGGTCGGGCCGCTCCCGATCACCTCGGCCACGTGGGGGAGTTCGGCGAGTGCGGCCATCAGCGGAGCGGAGTCCTCGGCGGTGGCGAGCACGTCGATGTCACCCACCGTCTCGCGCATCCGGCGCAGCGAACCGGCGTACGCGCAGCGGGTGCAGCCGGGGACGGCGGTGAGCGCCGCGACGATCTGCTCGGCCTGCTCGGTGGCCGCGTCGAGCAGGGTCCGGCCGCCGGACTGCCGCAGCAGCTCGATGCCGTGCAGGATCTTCGCGCCGCTGCGCTCGCCGAAGCCGGGCACCTCGGTCAGCCGCTCGGCGCGGATCGCCTCGGCGAGTTGGTCGACGGAGGCGATGTCCAGGTCGCGGTAGAGGGCGAGGGCGCGTTTCGGCCCGACGCTGGGGACGGCCATCACCTCCCGGACACCGGCCGGGATGGCGGCGCGCAGTGTCTCCAGGGCCTCCATCCGGCCGGTGCGCAGGTACTCGGCGACCTTCTCGGCGGTGGATCTGCCGACGCCGGGGATCTGTTGGAGCCCCTTGGCGTCCAGTCCGGCGATGTCCTCGGGGTGACCGCCGACCGCGCGGGCGGCCTTCTCGTAGGCGCGGGCCCGGAACGCGTCCCCGCCGGTGATCGAGATCAGGTCCGCGTACTCCTGGAGCAGCTCCTGGACCTGGTCGTTGAGCCGGGTCATGGGGCCAGTCTAGGTTCGGCGGGCGGATCGGGCCGGGTGGACGGGGGCCGGTCCGGGGCCTGGCCCCGCCGGTCGACGGGTGTGCGTTCCGCCGACCGGCGGGGTGCGGGCCGCGCTTCGTGTCCGGGAGCGGGATTGTCACCGGCGCCGTGCGGGCGCAGGCTTGGCCGAGGGGCCGCACGCGGCCCGTTCGGCGTGCCGCGAACGCGAGGTGGCAGCCGGTGATGCACGAGGGGCAGGGCGATGGCGCGCGGGAAGCTCTGGGGCCGGGTTGCGGCGGGTGCCCGGGTGCTCGGCGGGTTCGGCGGCCTCGGCGGGTCGGCCGTCGGGGTCCTGGGCGGTGGGGTCCTGGGCGGTGGGGCCGGTGAGCCGGACGGCCACGGTGCCGGGCGGGCCCGCACCGACGTGATGGCCGGGCCGCGGTCGCTGACCCGGCCCGAGCTGGAGCGGGTGGGGTGGACGGGGCGCCCCGAGGGGTGTGCCCCGTCGGCGCAGCACGTCCAGGTGGCCGAGGTGGTGCAGCGGGTGCTGCGCGGCGACGGGCGGTCGGCGGGGGCGCTGGCGCAGGTGCCGGCCGGACTGCCGGTGGTGGTCGCGGACGGGCGCCGGCTGGAGTCGGCGGTGGCCGGGCTGGTGGACCACGCGATCCGGCGCAGCCCGGCCGGGTCGAGGGTGCTGATCCGGGCGCACGCGGCCGTCGGCTCCGGCGGCCCGGGGGAGGACCGGGCCCGGGTGGAGCTGCGGGTGGTGGACCGGGGGCGCTGCGAACTCCCCGAGGCCCGGCAGTGGTTGATAGCCGGCATGCGCTCCGGGGGGCCTGCCGGGCCCGCCCTCAACGGTCTGGTCCGGGCGGCCGGCGGCCGGCTGGGCGTCGAGGCCACCCCCGGCGGCGGTCTGACGGTGGTCCTGACGCTGGCGGTTGCCCGGGACTGAGGCCGCGTGGGTGGCGTCCCGGCGGTTCGGCGGCCCGGCCGTCCGGATTCCGTCCTTGTCCATCCCGATTTGCCATGCATTGGCCTGCTTTGCCCCGTGCTGCCCTGCGGCGGGGCCGCGGGCGAGCGGAACCGCAAAGAACTCTTCGCAAATAACCCTTTGCGAAGAAGTGTTTGCGGTTCTACGCTGCTGCCATGACCGAAGAAGCCCGGTGGCCGCACAGCCCCGACCCGCAGACCGATGTCGTTCTCGACGCCAAGGGCCTGCGGGCGCTGGCCCATCCCGTGCGCGTCCAGCTGATCGGACTGCTGCGCCGGCACGGCCCGTCCACCGCGACCAGGCTCGCCGAGCGGATGGGCCTGACCTCGGGGGCGACCAGCTACCACCTGCGCCAGCTCGCCGCGGCGGGGTTCGTCGCCGAGGACGCCGAGCGGGGCAACGCCCGTGAGCGCTGGTGGAAGTCCGTGCACCAGAGCACCTGGTGGACGGACATGGACCTGGCCGACCAGGAGCCCGAGGCCGCGCTCGGGTACATGCAGTCGATCGTCGCCGCGCACACGCTGACCATGCAGCGCGCGCTGAACTCCTTCGAGACCATGCCGCGCGACTGGCGGCACGCCGCCGACTTCAGCGACTGGGCGCTGCAGCTCACGCCGGAGGAGGCGCGCAGCCTCTCGGCGGAGCTGGCGGCGGTGATCGGGCGCTATCGCAAGGTGGGCGAGGCCGCGCCCGAGCAGGCGGAGCGGGTCACGGTGGGCATCCAGCTGCTGCCCGACCTGGAGGGCGGTTCGGACGACCACGACGCCGACGGGGAGGACCGGCCATGAGCGCCGCCTCGACCGCGGCTCCGGCGGTTGCCGCCCCGCGCAGTGTCCGGCCGTTGGCCGGTGTGCTCACCGCGATGGCGATCTCCCTGACGGGTACACGGGTCTCGGCGATCGCCCTCCCGTGGTTCGTGCTCGCCACCACCGGCAGCGCCACCATGACGGGGCTGGTCGCCTTCGTCGAGATGACGCCGTACGTGCTGGTCAAGGCGCTCGCCGGGCCGGTGATCGACCGGCTGGGTCCGCGCGTCGTGTCGTGGACGACGGATGCGGTGAGTGCGGTCGCCGCAGGTCTCGTGCCGCTGCTGCACGGTACGGGCCTGCTGCCGTTCTGGCTGCTGCTGGTGATGGTCGGGCTGATCGGCGCGGTGCGCGGCCCGGGGGACTTGGCCAAGGAGGTGATGGTCCCGGAGGCGGCGGACCACGCCCGGATCCCGCTGGAGCGGGCCACCGGCCTCGCCGGGGTCACCGAGCGGCTGGCCTCCACGGTCGGTCCGGCGGTGGGCGGCGGGCTGATCGCGCTGCTCGGCCCGATGGCCGGGCTCACGGTCAACGCGATCGCCTTCGCCCTGGGTTCGGTGGTGATCTCGCTCGTGCTGCCCCGCGATGTGGGCCGCCCGGCGGTCGCGGTCGCGGCTTCGACGGCAGGCGGTTCAGGGACGGCGCGTCCAGGGGCGGAGGGACCGGGGGCGGACAGGCCGGGGGCGGCGGCCTCGGCGGAGGAGCAGGTGGGCTACTGGCGGATGTTCCGCGAGGGCTTCACCTTCCTGCGGGGTGAGCCGCTGCTGCTGACGGTGATCGTGATGATCGGGATCACCAACCTGCTGGACGCGGGGTTCATGACGGTCCTTGTGCCGGTCTGGGCCAAGGAGTCGGGCGGTGGTCCGGCCGCGATCGGGCTGACCGGCAGTGCCTGGGGGATCGCGGCGGTCGCCGGCAGCGTGATAGCCGCGGCGATCGCCCACCGGCTGCCGCGTCGGACGGTGTTCTTCGCCGGGTTCCTGCTCTGCGGGGCGCCGCGGTTCCTGGTGCTGGCCCTGGACGGGCCGATGTGGGCGGTGCTCGCGGTGTTCGCGGTGGGCGGGTTCGGGGCCGGGTTTCTGAACCCGATCCTCGGCGCGGTCACCTTCGAGCGGGTGCCCCGCCATCTGCTCGGCCGGGTCGGCGCCCTCGGCGACTCGCTGGCCTGGGCGGGCATCCCGCTGGGAGGCCTGCTCGCCGGTTCGGCGGTGGCGCTGTCCGGGCTGGTCCCCGTGCTGCTGGTGACCGGCGGCCTGTACTTCGCCACCACCGCCGTGGCCGGGCTGCGGCCCGAGTGGCGCGAGATGGACCGCCTGCGCGGCAAGGGCCGGGCAGCCGCCGACCTGATACCGGACGCTCCGGCGGGCACACCGCCGGAGCGGCCCACGGTGGCGGCGTAGCCGTAGGCGGTGACGAAGTGCGGGAGGTGCGAGAGGTGCAGGCGGGGGCGGGGGCCTGGCAGCGGAGGGTTCAGTCGCTGCGCCGGCCTGCCCAGTGCAGCAGGACCACGCTGACCACCGCCGCCAGCGCGCACCAGGTCGACACGAAGGCCATCTGCCACAGCACCGCGCACACCGCGGCTCCCACGCCGATGAGTACGCCGAGCCGCCGGAGCAGGCGGTCACCGCTGACGAGCAGCGAGCCGACCGTGGCGAGCAGGTAGCCGGTCAGCAGCAGGCCCGGATGGGGGATGCCGATGGCGTAGCTGAGGGTGCGACCGTGCTCCTGGGCCGTCACCGGGTGGGTCGCCACCGCCGTCGCGAGCGGGACGGCGACGAGCACGCCGAGCAGTGCGAACCCGGCGAGCACCGCACGCCGCCTCCGGCCGGCCGCTGCGTGTCGCGGGCCGGCGGCGGGCCGGTCGCCTACGGCGGACAGTCCGGCGGCGGTGGATCCTCCGGCGACGACAGGCGGTCCGGCGACGACAGGCCGTCCGGCGCCGACAGGCCGTCCGGTGACGGCGGACGGTTCGGTGACGGTGGACCGTTCATCGAGGGCAGGTCGACCGGTGATCGCGGGGTCGTCCTCGGCCGGGCCTGCCGCGCACCAGACCCCGACCGGGACCAGGAGGGGCAGCAGCGGTAACGCGATCACCGCCCAGGCGGTGCGGGCCCAGCCGGCGGGGCCGGGGGAGAGACCGCCGTCCGCGCCGAACCAGACGGCGGCCTCGATCAGTTGGTGCAGGCCCAACACCAGGGGTAGCGCCGCGAGGGGGAGCCGCTCCGGGTGTCCGGCCCGGTGCGCCCGGACCAGGCACAGCACGCCGACGCCGGACACCAGGCCACCGGCGATCAGGTCCGCCTGCGCGCTCCAGCACATCCGAGCCTCCTGCCGGCTACCGGGAGCCCGGGCCGTCGTCGGGGCCGCGGCCGATGGCGCCGTCACTGGCGCCGTCACTGGTGCTGTCACCGGCACCGTCGCCGATGCCGTCGACGGTGCCGTGTCCTGCGGTGTCGGCCCCGGCGGAGGCGCCGTCCTCGGCAGTCCCGCCGCTGCCGCCCTTGGCGGCGCTGCCGGGCATGGCCGGGTGGCGTCCGATCACCACCACCCCGACCACGATCGCGACCAGCCCCGCCGACTCCCAGGCCAGAGCGCCGGGAGTGATCCGGAGCCGGTCGCCGAGGAAGGCGACCGCGCAGGCGATGCCGGTGATCGGCTGCGCCGCCGTCAGCGCGGGCAGGGACATCCGCAGGGGTGCGGCCTCGAAGGCGCTCTGCACCAGGAGCAGTCCGACCACCCCCGCCGCCGCCACCGCGTACGGCTGCCAGGTCTGCAGCACCGCGCCCAGGCCTTCGTGGTCCAGGCGTTGTGCGGTGGCCCGGGTGAGCGCGTCCTGGAGGCCGTACAGCAGCCCGGCGGCCAGGGCGAGCAGCGTCGCCTCCTCGAACAGTGGCAGCCTGCGGGCCATCGAGACCAGCAGCAGGGTCAGTCCCACCACGATCCCGACCACCAGCCACTGCCGCAGCTCCCCGCCCGCCTCGCCGCCGCCGGTCGGGCGGCCGGCCACGATGAAGGCGGTCACCCCGAGCGCGAGCAGCAGCACGCCGGCCCAGCCCGAGCGGCCGAGGCTCTGGCGGGTCAGCACACGTGACAGGGCCATCGCGAAGATGAGGTTGGTGGCGAGCAGCGGCTCGACCAGCGAGACCTCGCCCTGGTCCAGGGCGAGTGCGGAGAGGATCAGGCCGCTGACCATGAAGCCGGTCCCCAGCAGCCACTCGGGCATCCGCAGCAGGTCGAGCAGCAGCCGCCAGTGCAGTAGGTCGGCACGCGGAGCCCGCTGCGCGGCGTGCTGCTGGAGGACGAATCCGAGTCCCAGGCAGCAGGCGGCGCTCAGGGCGAGAAGGAAGACCGCCACGAAGGGACCACCCGAACGTTGCTGCCGGCGCCGCACCGGCGGTCCGTGGTTCGACAGCGGTCGCGGCGCGCTGTCGCCAGCCTACCGCCGGGGCGGTTGGCCGGCGGCTTGTCGGCGCCGGCCGCGCCCGCGACGCCTGGTTCACCGTGCCCGCTGCGTCTGGGGCACCGCGCTCGATGCCGCGCTCGCCCACCCGGCCGTTGCGCCCGTCCCGCTCGTTCTGCCGGTCCTGCACACTCCTCCCGTCCCGCTCATCCCGCCCGCCTCTGCGGCGCTCGCGCTTGCCGCGGCGGGCGGGGCGGGCGCACGCTGGTGTGAGCAGCCGCCACGGAGCAGGTATCCGTGCCGGGTGACCATCCGTGCCGGTCCGAGCAGGCACGACGGGGGCCGGCGCCAGGAGGTGTGGCATGCACAACCAGTGGGATGTGGAGCTGAGCTTCGAGGAAGACGGCGTGCACACGGGATGTGACGCGAGGCTGACGGGCGCGAGGGCGCCGGGCCTCAGCGCCCACGGGGAGTCGATCAAGAGTGCGGACGACCGTCCGCTCGCCCGGATCGGCGAGGAGGTCGCGGCCTCCCGTGCCCTGGAATCGCTGTCCCGCAAGCTGCGGGCGCAGGCCACCGGGGAGATCGAGGACGAGGGCCACCGGCCCGGCTACCTGATCTACTGACACCTGGATCCGCCCGAACCCGCGCTCGGCGGTACGCGCGCTTTGCGGACGTGCCCAGCTGACCCGTACCGCGCTGACCTGTACCCGCGCCTGCCGACACCTGATCCGCGGGCAACGACCGGCCGGGCCGGGAACGACCGGCTCCGGTCGGCGGGGACGGCCTCCGGCCGGTCGCTCCGGCCGCGACCGGTGGAGCCGTTCCTCGCCGCGGTCCGGCGGAGAGGCCCAGCAGCGGGTCGACAGGTCGACAGGTTGGTAGGTCGACAGCGCGGGAGTGACGGCCGTCCGGACCCGGGCAGAGGACGGGCCGCCAGGTCAGCGTCCCCAGGTCAATGCCTCAGGTCAGCGCCTCCGGGTCAGCGCCCCCGGGTCAGCGCCGCGCAGCGGCGGCCCGGCCCGGTACGAACACCACCGCGATCAGCGCCGCCACGCCCAGCAGCGCAGCGGTGACGACGAACGCCCGGTCGTACCCGGCCGCCAGGGCCGCCAACGGGGTGTCGCCCGCCGCCGAGGCGTGCCGGGTGGCGGCCACGGCGAGGGTGGAGAGCACGGCGAGCCCGATGCTTCCGCCGCACTGGCGACCGGCGTTGAGCAGGCCGCTGACCAGTCCGGCCTCGCGCGGATCGACCCCCGAAGTGCCCATCGAGGTATTGGCGACCATGCAGATCCCGACCCCGACGCTCGCCACCACCGACGGTCCGACGAAGGCCTCCAGATAGCCCGAGTCCACGCCGAGCCCGCCGAACCAGAGCATCCCGAGGCCCGCCAGCAGCAGGCCGCCGGTGAGGACGGTCCGGCTGCCGTACCGGGCGGTGAGGCGGCCGGCGATCATGCTGCCCGCCATCGTCCCGGCACAGAACGGCAGGAACGCGGCGCCGGCGGCCAGCGGACCGTAGTGCAGCACGTTCTGCAGGTGCAGCGAGCAGAAGTAGAAGCCGACCAGCATCGAGGCGCCGATCAGCGTCACGACGAGGCTCGCCACCCAGGCCGTCCGGGCCCTCAGCACGCCCAGCCGGACGATCGGCGCCGAGGCGAACCGGGCCTCCCAGGCCAGGAAGGCGAGGCCGAGCAGCACGGCCGCGGCGAGGGTGCCGACGGTCCGGGCCGAACCCCAGGGGTGGCGGTCGGTTTCCATGAGCCCGTAGACCAGCGCGGTCATCGCGGCCGTGCCGAGCACCGCGCCGAGCACGTCCAGCCGCCCGGTGCGCGGCGGTCGGACGGCCGGGATCGACCGCCCGGCCAGCAGCACCCCGACCAGCACGATCGGGATGTTGACGAAGAGAACCCAGCGCCAGTCGAGCAGGTCGGTCAGCAGACCGCCGAGCAGGACGCCCAGCGCGCTGCCGCCCGCGGTCACCATCGACCAGATGCCCACCGCGCGGGCGCGGGCGGGGCCTTCGGCGAAGGTCACCATGATCAGCGTCAGGCTGATCGGCGCCAGCACCGCGGCCGCCACGCCCTGTCCGGCGCGGGCCGAGACCAACTGGGCGGGAGTCCGGGCGAAGCCGCCGAGGACGGAGGCGAGGCCGAAGAGCACCAGGCCGGCGAGCAGGGCACGGCGGTGTCCGGCCAGGTCGGCGATCCGGCCGCCGAGCAGCAGCAGGCCGCCGAAGGCGAGCGCATAGGCATTGACCACCCAGGGCAGTGCGCCGTCGGCGAAGCCGAGCGCCTCACCCATGGCGGGGAGCGCGATGTTCACGATGCTGGCGTCCAGCGTGACCATCAGCTGGCAGAGGCAGACGGTGAGCAGTACGAGGCCGCTCCGCCCGCCGGTACCGGCGGAGGCGGCACCTGCGGTGCGGGTGAGGGTGCCGGCTCGGGCGGGGGTTTTGGCGGGGGCTTTGGCGGGGGTGGAGTCGGTGCGGGGCGGTGCGGCTTCGGGCATGGCGACCTCCGATGCGAACGTTGTTCGCGTAAGGTAAGCCTTACATGATGGAGGGCGCAAGCGCCCTGCTGGGAGGCCCGTGACGCGTGGCAGGATGGCGGAATGCCAGAGCAGAGCGGTTCGGTCGAGCACGCCGCATCCGTCGCCGGCGGCGCCGCGGGCGACGGGGTGCCCGAGGCGTCCGGGACTCCCGAGCGGGGCCGGTACGGGCGCCGCCGCCCTCGGCCCGGGCTGACCACCGCCGGGGTGGTCGCAGCCGGCCGCCGGGTCATCGAACGCGACGGCATCGACATGCTGACGATGCGCAGCGTTGCGACCGAACTCGGTACCGCCCCGGCCTCGTTGTACCGTCACGTGGTCGACCGGGACGCGCTGCTGCTCGCCGTGCTGGAGCAGATCGCCGAGGGCCTCCCGGTCGAGGTGCCGGGCACCGGGCCGCGCACCCGGGTGCTGCGGCGGCTGCTCGACGCCCACACCTACATGGCCGGCCACGCCTGGGTGCTGCACATCCTGATCCGGGGCGAGCTGGTAGCAGAGAACGCCCTCGCCTTCACCGACGCCTGCCTCGCCGACCTGATGGCCGCCGGGCTGCCACCGGCCCGCGCCTCGGCGGCGTTCCGCTCCTGCTGGCAGCTCGTCCTCGGCGAACTCCTCTCCGAACACCCCGTCAGCCCGCCCCGCGAACCCAACCAGCGCCATGTCGTCTTCGCCGCCGTGGATCCCGAGCGCCTCCCGGCCCTGGCCCGTGTCCTGGCCGACACCCCGTACGCGCGACCGGGTGGGCGCTGCGACGAACTCCCGGCGGCCCTGGCCGCCCTGATCGACGGCCTGGCGGGCCCGGGGGAGTAGGGAGGACCCCCGCCTGCTGCGGGCAGCCGCCGCATCGGCCACCGCCGGGAGGAAGCCGGTTGCCCGTGGAGGGCACCGCGTCCCGGCCGGTCGTCGGGCTGCCGGGTAGCCGGGCGGCGGGGGCGTGCCCGGTGGGCGGGGTCAGCCGTGGGTGGTGAGGAACTCCGTGAGGTGGCGGTTCAGTTCGGCGGGGTGAGCCGTCGGGAGGGTGTGGTGGGAGACGCCGGGCAGGACGGTCACGGTGGCGGCGGGCAGGGCGGCGCGGGCCGAATCCGCGAGGCGGCGGGCGTCGTGGGGGCGGCTGAGCTCGGCGACCAGGACCAGGGTCGGGGCGGCCAGTTCGCGCAGGCGGGCAGGGGTCGGGCGGGGTCCGGTGACCGGGCGGGAGGCCGGGAAGCCGGCGTGGCCCAGGGCGTACACCTCGCGCAGCCCGGCGTCGAGGCCGCTGCCGCGGCTCTCCCAGTCCAGGTAGGAGCGGGCGCGGGCGGTCGTGCGGGGCAGGAGGAGGAGCGGGAGCACGCGCAGCAGGTAGCCGGGGCGGAAGCCCGCGAAGCACTGGGTGGGGTCGAGCAGGGCGAGCCGACCGACCCGCGCCGGGGCGTGCAGCGCGTACTCCAGGGCGATCCAGGCGCCGTACGAGTGGCCGCAGAGGTCGGCGGTCCGGACGCCGAGCCCGTCGAGCACCGCGTCCAGCCAGCCCAGCAGTCCGGCCACCGAGCCGAGCGGGGAGCCGTCGAGGACGCTGCGCCCCGGGTCGCCGATCAGGTCGACGGCGAGGACGCGGTGTCCGGCGGCGGCGAGCGCCCCGACGCAGGCCAACCAGGCGGCTGAGGTGGCGCCGCCGCCGTGCAGCAGGACCAGGGGTCGGCCGTCCCGCGGGCCGCAGGCGTTGACCCGGGTGGTGCCGTGCTCGGTCCGCACGTCGAGGGCCTCGGCCGGGACGGGCCAGCGGGCCAGGGCGGCGTCGTAGGCGGCGAAGAAGGCTGAGCCGGCGGAGCCGTCGGCGGAGGTCGTGGCAGACGTGGACATCGGGCCCTCCGGGTGGCGTGTTTGCTCGCTGAACAATAATCTCGCTGAACGAGAGAATAATCGCACGGGCGGCACCACGGGAAGGCTGCGCCCGGGAAGGCGGCATCGTGGAGGCGATGCGCCGTGGAGGCGATGCGCCGTGGAGGCGATGCGCCGTGAAGAAGTAGCGCCGCGAAGAAGTAGCGTCGTGGAGACGTGGCGCCAGGGAGAGGACGACAAGGTGGAGACAGCGGCTGGATCGGACGGACCGGACGAGCGGCAGCAGCTGGTCCATCTGCTGCGCGGGCTGACCGTCGAACTCGACCTCTTCGGTGCCGAGTTCGCCGGCCGCCACGGACTACACCCGACCGACCTGCGGGCGCTGATCCATCTGCTGGACGCCGCCCGCGCCGGGACGGTGGTGACCCCCGGGCGTCTCGGTGAGGCGTTGCGGCTGAACTCCGCGGGCACCACCGCCCTGGTCGACCGCCTGGAGCGGCTCGGGCTGATCCGCCGTGAGCGGGACCCGGGGGACCGGCGCAAGGTCCGGCTGCTCGTTGAGGAGCAGGCGATGGAGCTCGGCGAGACCTTCTTCGGCCGGCTGATCGCCGACCTGGTCGCGGCGATGGGCCGCTTCGACCCGGCCGAGCTGGCCGTCGCCCGCCGCTTCCTGCTCGCCATGACCGAGGTGGTGGCCGCGGCGCGCGAGGACTGAGCGCGACTCAGGGCCGGTCGGGCCCGTCCTGGGGGTGCGGCGGTCGCAGGCCGGCGAACTCGTCCAGGACGGCGACCCGCAGCTCGTGCGCGCCGTCCGGGCGGGTCTGCTCGTAGTACAGGTACCAGCGGCCCCGGGCGGCGACCACATCCGCGTAGCGGACGCCGCTGCCGAGCCAGGGACCGCCCTCGGTGAGCCGGCGCCAGTGGCGCAGATCGCGGGAGGTGGCGAGGCCGCAGCGCTCCTCGTAGTTCCCGGCCGCGTCGGCCGAGCCGTCGTAGAGCGCGAGCCAGCCGCCCGTGCCGTCCGGCAGGACGGCGGTGATCCGGGCCTCGTAGGCGTCCCAGCCGCTGCCCACGTCCAGGACCTCCGCGCCCTGGCCGGCCGGGGCGGAGAAGCCGAGGCCGTCGCCGGAGGGGGAGACCGCGAGCGCGGTCGGCTGGACCGTCAGGCCGGTGGTGTGGATGTCGGCGTCGGCGTGGGCCAGGGCGCGCTCCTCGGGGGTGAACGCGCGGGCCCGGGAGACGGTGGCGAACAGGTGGACGGCGCCGCCGTGTTCGAGGAGGTAAGGATCCTTGACGCCCTCGGTGCCGGTGCTGGTGGCGGTCAGGACGGGGGTGCGGGCGGCCAGGTCGAAGGCGTCCGGCGAGGGGGCCCGGACGGCGTCGACCCGCCAGCGGTTGTCGGCCGGGTCGACGTAGCTGAGGTACAGCAGGTACTGGTCGCCGTCGCGCCGCAGGGCGAAGCGCTCCATGGACGGCGAGCCGAGCTCGGCGCGCTCCACCGACCAGAGGTCGCGGAACTCCACCCCGTCGGTGCTCTCCGCCACCGCGCAGCGCCAGCCCCGGTCCTGCCCGCCGTCGGCGCCGCCGCCGACCCCGCGCGGGCGGCGCTCGCGGTAGGTGAGCAGGAAGCGGTCCCGGTCGGCCTCGTAGTGGATGCCCGGGCAACCGGCCCAGTAGCCGGGTTCGGGGCGCTCGGGGGCGCGGACCGTGGTCGAGCCGGCGAGGTCGGGTGGCGCGGGCAGCATCCCGGGCGACGCCGATGTGGCAAGCGGTGGGGCAGGCGGTGGCGCAGGCAGTGGGGCAGACGGCGGAACAGGCAGCGGAACGGGAAGCGGGGTGGGCGCCGGCATGACTGGCTTCCTTTCACCTAGAGAGAAAGTCGAGCATGCCATACCGCTGCGCGCCGCCGCCCGCTGGCCAGCGCATCTCCCCTCGCTGCGCGATTTCTCCTGTGAATCCCGTGTTTCCCCGTGTGGCGATTGGGCAACAGGCGGCGCCCTGGTCTTGACCACCCTCCGAAGATCGGGACAGACTTCTTCTCAGAGTCAATCAAACACCTCGTGATCAAGGACCGAACCGATGACAGCCCCCACCACCGACGCGCCCGGCTACGGCGGTCTCGGCCTGTACGTCGGAGACATCCACAACCACTGCGGCATCAGCTACGGCCACGGCCCGATCGAGGACGCCTACGCGAACGCCCGGCTCCAGCTCGACTTCGCCAGCGTCACCGGCCACGGCTGGTGGCACGACCTGCCCGAGCGCACCCCCGAACTCGCCGCCCTGGTCGACTACCACACCGAGGGCTTCGCCCGGCTCGCGCAGCAGTGGGAGCACGTCCAGGAGGTCACCGCCGCCGCCCACCAGGACGGCCGCTTCGTCACCTTCCAGTCCTTCGAGTGGCACAGCCTCGCCTACGGCGACCACTGCGTGTACTTCGACGGCCCGCGCGGCGAGATCATCCGGGCCGCCGACCTGGCGGAGCTGCGCACCCGGCTGCGCCGACTGGCCGCGGAGGGTGTCCGCACCTGGGCGATCCCGCATCACATCGGCTACGGCACCGGACGGCGCGGGATCAACTGGGACGCCTACACCGAGGAGTTCGCGCCGGTGGTGGAGATGATGTCGATGCACGGCTGCGCCGAGTCCGACCAGGCGCCGCGCGACTACCTGCACACCATGGGCCCGCGCGACACCTCCGGGACCGCCGTCCACGGGCTGCGACTGGGCCACCGGTTCGGCCTGATCGGCTCCACCGACCACCACAGCGCCTTCCCCGGCAGCCACGGGCACGGCCGACTCGCGGTCTGGGCGCCGGAGTTGACCAGGGGAGGGATCTGGGACGCGATCGAGCAGCGCCGTACCTACGCGCTGACCGGGGACCGGATCCTGCTCGCCACCTCGGTCAACGGCACGCCGATGGGCGCCGAGACCGCCCCTGCCGACCGTCGCCGGATCCGCGCCACCGTCCTCGGCCGGGACGCCCTCGACCACGTCGAGGTGGTGCGCAACGGCGTCCCGATCCACCGGGTCAGCCGGCCCGAACTGCTCGGCTCCACCGACGGATCCGCGTTCGACGGCACGCTCGGGTTCGCCGTCGGCTGGGGCCGGCGGGACGTTCCGGTGCGCTGGGACGTCACCCTGCGGGTCGAGGGTGGCGAACTGCTCGACGTGCAGCCGAGGTTGCGCGGCACCGAGACGGTGGCCCCGGCGGACGCCGAGCCGGCCGGCTACCGCCCGTCCGACTGGGAGCGCACCGGACCGGGGGAGCTGCGACTGCGGACCGTCACCCACGGCAACCCCAACACCGCCACCGACAGCACCCAGGGCTTCTCCCTGCGGATCGCCGGGGACGCCCGCACCCGGCTCGTCGCGCTGGTCAACGGCGCCGAGACCGCGTACTCGGTCGGCGAGCTGCTGGACGGTCCGCGGACCGGCTTCACCGGCGGGTTCGTGTCCGGCGCCTACCGCTTCGACCGGGCCGTGCCCGCCCGGGAGCTCGCGGCGGAGATCGACCTGGTGGACGAACGCCCGGCCGGCGAGGGCGACTTCTACCACGTGCGGGTCAAGCAGGTGAACGACCAGTGGGCCTGGTCGAGCCCGACCTGGGTCGGGCCGGCGGCGGGCTCCTGTCGCCGGGCCGGCTGACACCCCAGTCGGCCGGCCGTACCCCGGTCACCGTCCCGCACGACCCGAGGAGAACCGACCCATGTCCCGCCTGCCCAACACCCGGTCCAACACCCGGTCCAACATCCGGCCCGAGTCCCTGCCCGAGAACCTGTCCGGGCGCCCGTCCGCGAGCCCGTCCGGGCACCGGACCGGGAGCCACTCCGCTCGCCGGGCGGCCGGCGCGGCGCTCACCGCCGCCCTGGCCCTCGGCGCCACGGCCGCGCCCGCCTGGACCGCCGCCGCGGCTCCGGCCACAAGCGCCTCGGTCGCCGCTCCCGCCGTTCCCCTCGCTCCCGACGCTCCTGCCGGGACCGCCGCCACCGTGGCCTTCGCCGACGACTTCGAGTCCGGCACGGCCGCCCGCTGGACCCGCCAGCGGGTCGACGGGAACGGCAGCATCACCGTGACCCCCGCGCCCGGTCAGGGCGCCGGCCTGGCCGCCCGGTTCAGCGTGCCCGACGACGGCCAGTCCTACCGCTCCGAGGTCGCCGTCAACTCGCTGGGCTGGGGCAGCTACCGCTTCGCCCTCGCCGACTACCTGCCCGCCGACTGGGTCCAGACCTCCACCGAGACCATCGTCGCCCAGTGGCACGGCTACCCGCTCGCCGACGGCAGCGACACCAAGCCGCCGATCGCGCTCACCGTCAAGGACGGCAGCTGGCGGCTCAAGGTGCACTGGCTGAGCGACCCGAGCACCGTCCAGGAGGCCGTGATCCCGCTCGGCGCGGTGCAGTTCGGACACTGGAACCAGTGGGCCTTCGACATCACCTGGTCCACCGACACCACCCCGGGTGCGATCACCGTCCTGCGCGACGGCGTGCAGGTCGGCGCGTACAACGGCCTGAACAACTACCACCAGAACCAGTCGCCCTACTTCAAGACCGGGATCTACCGCGCCAACTGGAACCCGGCCAAGGGCATCCCGTACCCGACGGGCGGACCCGACGTGGTGCTCTACAGCGACAGCGTGGTCGTCACCAAGTACTGAGCCGGGCCCAGCCCGCCGAACACCCAACCACCAAGAGGTAGTAGCACCATGAGCGATGCGGCCCGTCACCCCGGCCTGCCCCGAAGAGGCTTTCTCGGCCTGAGCGCCGGAGCGGTCCTGCTGGCGGCGGGCTGCCGCTCGGCCACCGACCCCGCCGCCGACGGGGCCGGTGGCGGGGCCTCCGCCACGGCCTCGGCACCCGACCTGCAGATCGTGTACGGCAGCGCCCCCGACCCGACCCAGCTCCTCCACCGGGGCCCGGACACCCCGGCCTTCGTCAACCTGGTGCTGGACCGGCTGGTCGACCTCGACCCGCAGACCCTCCAGCCGGTGCCGTGGCTCGCCACCTCCTGGGAGTGGAGCGCCGACCGGCTCAAGCTGGTCCTGAAGCTGCGCGAGGACGTCACCTTCCATGACGGCCGCGCGCTGAGCGCCGACGACGTGGTGTTCTCGCTCGTCGGCGCCGCCAAGACCTCCCAGGTCAAACCGCTGCTGGAGCGGCTGGCGGACATCAGGGCCAGCGCGAGGAACGAGGTCACGCTCACCCTGGCCCGGCCCACCAGCAACCTGTTCGACGCGTTGGCCTTCAATCCCGTGGTGGACGCGACGAGTTACGTCGACGGCAAGGCCGCCGACAAGGTGAACGGCACCGGTCCGTTCACCTGGCAGTCCTTCAAGGGCGGCAACCAGCTCGACCTGGCCCGCTACGACCGGTACTGGCAGAGCGGCCGGCCGCGCTTCGAGCGGATCACCGTCCGCTCGGTGACGAGCAGTCAGGCCGCGCTCTCCGCCCTGCAGTCCGGCCAGGCCCACCTGATCGGCGCGGTGCCCGGCCGGGACCTCAAGGTGCTGGCCGGAAACCCGGGCTTCGTGGTGCAGTCCGCCAAGGCCTCCTACCAGCAGGCCTTCCTCGGGGTGAACGTGGCCGGCCGGCCCTTCGACGACGTACGGGTCCGCCGGGCGCTGCAGTACGCGGTGGACCGCGAGCGGATCGTCGCCCAGGTCTACGGCGGCCACGCCGAGGCCAGCAGCCTGCCCTGGCCCTCCAACACGCCCGGTGTCACGCCGGACCAGGTCAAGCGGTACACCCACGACCCGGAGAAGGCCCGCGGTCTGCTGCGGGAGGCAGGGGCGGAGGGCGTCCGGGTACCGCTCACCGCGGCCAACTCGCCGATCTTCACCTCGCTCGTCGAACTGGTGAAGTACGACCTGGAGCAGGCCGGCTTCGGCGTCGACGTTCAGTTGCTGGACAACGCGGCGCTCCAGCCGAAGATCCAACAGGGCACGCTGGACGGGCTGTTCGTGGCCAACCACGGGATGGTGAGCGTCTCGCCGCTGAGCGGCATCACCGTCTCCGGCCCGCTCCAGGTCGGCCGCAACACCTCGCACGTCACCGACCCCGCCTACGCCGAACTGCAGGAGCGGGCCTTCGCGGCGGCCGACGAGAAGGCCCGTGCGGACGTCAACCACGAGCTGTCCGAGTACCTCCTCGCGCAGTCCTTCCACATCACCCTCGCGCACGCCTGGGAGACGTACGCCCTGGCCTCCTCGGTGCGCGAGGTGGGGACGAGCGCGCTCGGCTACCTGCGGCTGACCGACACCCGCCGGGACGCCTGAGCGGCCGCGAAACCGGCCGCACCCCGCACCCCGCAGAGCGCCGGCCCCGGGCGACCCCCACCGCCCGGGGCCGGTGACCCACCCCTTCGCCCCCTTCGCACGACCTGGAGAGCCCACGTGCCGTACTGGACCAGAAAGGCGGCCGGAGCGCTGGCCACGCTCTGGCTCGCCTCGGTGGCCGTCTTCCTGCTGCTGCACCTGGCCCCCGGAGACCCCGTCTCCGCCGCCCTCGGCGCCGAGGCCGACCAGGAGCAGCGCGAGCAGCTCGGCCGACAGCTCGGCGTCGACCGGCTGCTGCCCGTGCAGTACCTCACCTGGGTCCGCGGGCTGCTCACCGGCGATCCGGGCCTCTCCTTCCACTACCGCGAACCGGTCACCCGGATGATCGGACAGAGCCTCGGGAGCACCGTTCAACTCGCCCTGGCCGCAAGTCTGCTGATGCTCGTGCTGGGCCTGTTGCTGGGCGCCGCGCTGGCCGCCGAGCGGCGCGGGCGGCTCGCCCGGGCGCTCGACCCGGTCACCACCGCGGTGCTGGCGCTGCCCGTCTACGTCACCGCCGTGCTCTTCGTCTTCGTGTTCGCGGTGCTGCTGCGGGCACTGCCCGCCGGAGGCGAGAAGGACCTGTTCACCGCGCCCGACCTCGCCGTGCAGTACCTCGCCCTGCCCGCCACCGCACTCGCCCTGCCCGGCTCGGTGGTCCTCGCCCGGCTGCTCGCCACCGAGCTCCGGCGGACCCGGCAGGAGGAGTTCGTGCTGACCGCGATCGCCAAGGGCGCCTCGCCGCGGCGGATCCTGCTACGCCACGTGCTGCCCAACAGCCTCGGCCCGTTCTGCGTCGAATTCGGCCTGAACCTCGGCGAGTTGCTGGGTGGAGCGGTGGTCGCCGAGCAGCTCTTCGCCCGGCACGGGCTGGGCCAGCTGCTGCTGGACGCCATCAACCAGCGGGACTACCCGGTGGCCCAGACCCTGATCATGCTCGCGGTCGCGGTGGCCGTCACCGTCCAGCTGGGCTCCGAACTGCTGGTCGGCCGACTGGACCCGCGGATCGCCCGCGCCGGGACGGGGGAGGGCCGATGACCGGCCTGGTCGCGGAGGTGCGGCGGCGAGCCCGGCGGGCACTGCCCGCCGCGCTGCGCAGCCGCAAGGGGCAGACCGGCGCCCTGCTGGTCGCCCTGGTGGTCCTGCTCGGCCTGCTCGGGCCGCTGCTGCTGGCGGCCGACCCGTACGAGCAGGGCCGGGACGCGCTCGCCGGGCCGTCCTGGGCACACCCGCTCGGCACCGACGAGGTCGGCCGCGACCTGCTGGTACGGGTGCTGTACGGGGTGCGGATCGAGCTGCTGGTCTGCCTGCTCGCGGTACCGGCCGCAGCCGTGCTCGGCACGCTGCTGGGGCTGCTCGGCGGACTCGACCGCCTGCTCGGCGAGGCCGTCCAACGGCTCTTCGACCTGCTGCTCGGGTTCCACGGGCTGCTGCTCGGCCTGGCGATCGCCCTGATCGTCCGGCCGGGACTGGGCAGTGTGGTGGCGACGATCGTGCTGAGCGTGCTGCCCTCCTTCGGGCGGCAGGCCCGGGCCGCGCTGCTCGCCCAGCTGTCCCGGGACTACGTGGTGGCCGCCCGGGTGCTGGGCGTGCCGCGCGGGCGGACCCTCCGGCGGTACGTGCTGCCGAACGTGACCGACGCCGCCACGGCGCTGCTGGCCGTCGCGATGGCGCACGCCGCGAAGATCGAGGGCGGGCTGAGCGTGCTCGGATTCGGCATCCAGCCGCCCACGCCCTCGCTCGGCACGATGATCAACACCGGTAGCAAGTACCTCTTCCTGCACCCGGGTTACGCCCTCGCACCGGTGGTCCTGCTCGGCCTCCTGGTGTTCGGGCTGACCCTGCTCGCCGACTCGTTCAACCGGGAGAAGCTGCGGTGACCGCGACCGAGACTGCGACGACCGATACTGCGACGACCGAGACTGCGAGGGCTGGGGCCGCGATCGCCAAGGGCTGGACCGCCGCCGGCCCGGGTGCCGACCGGGGGCACGCCCTGCTGGAGGTGGACGGCCTGTGCGTCACCGCGGGCGGCGCCGAGGTGGTCCGAGGCGTCGACTTCGCCATCCGGCCCGGGGAGATCCTCGGCCTGGTGGGGGAGTCGGGCTCCGGCAAGACGCTCACCGCGCTCGCCGCCAACCGGATGCTGCCACCCGGCTGCCGGACCACGGCGGGCCGGGTCCGCTTCGACGGCACCGACCTGCTGACCCTGTCCGAACCGGGCATGCGCGCGGTGCGCGGGCGGCGGATCGGCATGGTGTTCCAGGACCCGCTCGCCTACCTCAACCCCCGGATGCCGATCGGCCGGCAGCTCGCCGAGGCCGCCCGCGTGCACGGCGCGAGCCGCGCGGAGGCCCGGTCCCGGGCACTCGAACTCCTCGACCTGGTCGGCATTCCCGAGCCCGCGCGGCGCTACCGGGACCGGCCGCACGAGTTCTCCGGCGGGATGCGCCAGCGGGTGCTGATCGCGATGGCGATGACCAACCGCCCCGAGCTGCTGATCGCCGACGAGCCCACCACCGCCCTCGACCCGACCACCCAGGCGGGCATCCTCGACCTCCTGGTCCGGCTGCGGGACGAGACCCGTACCGCCGTCCTGCTGATCACCCACGACCTCGGCGTGGTGGCCCGCACCTGCGACACCGTCCAGGTGATGTACGCCGGGCGGATCGCCGAACGCGCTCCCACTGCGGCGCTGTTGGCCGGGGCCCGGCACCGCTACAGCGCCGGACTGCTGGCCGGCGTACCCCGCCTGGACGGTCCGGTGGGCCACCCGCTCACCGTGATCGGCGGCAGTCCGCCCGCCGCCGGGGAGCCGGCGCCCGGCTGCGCGTTCGCCCCGCGGTGCACCGCCGCGACCGAGCGGTGCGCGGTGGAGCGCCCGCCGTGGTCGGGCACCGCGGGCGCGGGCTTCGCCTGCCACGAGCCGGTGCCGGAGGGCGCGGCGGAGGGCGCGGCGGCGGACGTGGACCGCTGGGCCGGCGCGACAGACACGGCTGGCCCCACGGTGACGGACCCAATCGAACACCCCGTCGAGCACCCCGCCGGACATGCCGCCGAACCCGTCCTGGTGGCCGAGGGACTCACCGTCCGCTACGGCCGCCGGGCGTCCACCGCGCCCGCGCTGGACGGGGTCAGCCTGACGGCCGCGCCCGGCCGGGCGGTCGGGGTGATCGGCGAGTCCGGCTCCGGCAAGTCCACCCTGGCCCGTGCCCTGCTCGGGCTGCTGCGGCCGCAGAGCGGCACGGTCCGGGTCGGGGGCCGCTCCTGGTCGGAGGTGTCCCCGGCCGAGGAGCGCGTGCTGCGCCGCCGCGTGCAGTTCGTCTTCCAGGACCCGTACGCCTCGCTCAGCCCGCGGATGACCATCGCCGAGGTGCTCGCCGAGCCGCTGGTGACCCACGGCCTCGCGACGGGCGGGGAGGTGGCGGTGCGGGTGGCCGAGCTGTGCGAACTGGTCGGCCTGCCGACAGCGTTGCTCGACTCCCGCCCGCACCGGCTCTCCGGCGGGCAGCGGCAGCGGGTGGCGATCGCCCGGGCGCTGGCCGTCGGCCCGGAGGTGCTGGTCGCGGACGAGCCGACCTCCGCCCTGGACGTCTCCGTCCAGGCGCAGATCCTCAACCTCCTCGCCGAGTTGCGCCGACGGACCGGCGTCGGACTGGTGTTCATCTCGCACGATCTCGCACTGGTCCGCCACCTCTGTGACGAGGTGCTGGTGATGCGCGACGGCCGGGTGGTCGAACACGCCCCCGCCGCCCAGCTGTTCGCGCGGCCCGGGCATCCGTACACCCGGCAGCTGCTCGCTGCCGCCGCTCCACGCTGACGCCGCTCGCCCCGCACCGACGTCTCCCGCTCCGCAACCGAGCGCCCTGCCCTGAACCGGTGCGCCCTGCTCCGCAACCGAGCGCCCTGCCCTGAACCGGCGCGCCCTGGTCCGCAACCGAGCGCCCTGCTCCGCACCGACGCCCCTACCGATGGTTGGACTCGCCATGCCCGTCGCTCGCCCCTCCCGCCGCCAACTGCTGCTCGGCGCCGGCTCCGCGGTCGCGCTGACCGCCCTCGCCGCCACGCCCGCGCCGGCCGCCCCGTCTCCGGACCAGTTCCCGGACCTGTCCCCGGCCCTGTCCCCGGGTGGGGCGCCGGCCGGGGTGCCGGCCGTCACCGGACTCGGGCCCGGCAACGCCGACTTTCCGCTGATGAGCGGCACGCTGCTCGGCGAGACGCTCTGGATCGGCTCGCGCAACCTCGCCCCGGCGAAGGTGGTCGGCTACCACGTGCCGACCGGTCGGGTCACCGCCACGGCCGTCCTGCCGACCGGCAACTTCGTTCAGAGCTCGGCCGGTTGGGGAGGCGCCCTGTACCTGGGCGTCACCGACGCGCCGAAGGCCGTCAACCTCTACCGCCTCGACCCGGCCGACGGCAGCGTGCGCGGCCTGGCCAACGTCCCCGGCGCCGACGTCCGGGACGTGGCCGTCGCCCCGGACGGCGTGGTGTACGCGACCGGGCGGCAGAAGGGCCGCGCGGCAGGCCCCGGACTCTACGCCTACGACCCCGCGACCGGCTCGCTCACCGAGGTGGCCTCGCCGGCGCCGAACGCCACCCAGGGCCGGGCGGTCGAGGCCACGGCCACCCACGCCTACCTCGGCGTCGGCAGCAACCTCGCGGGCGGCGGCGGTGCCACGCTCGCGACCCTGTACGCGGTCGACCGGGCCACCGGCCGGGCCGTCGACATCACCCCGCCGGAGCTGGTCAAGGACACCATCATCCGGCAGATCACCCTGCTCGGGGACGATCTGCTGGCCGTCTCCACCGAGGGCGGGCCCGCGCACGTCGCCTTCCTGGACCCGGCTGACCACACCGTCCGGGCGTCCTTCGCGGTGCCCGGGACGAAGAGCGTCACCAACTTCCAACGCCTGGGCGACACCGTCTGGTTCACCTCCACCGAGCACGGCGTCGTCTGGCGCTACCGGCTCGGCGCGGGCGCTCCGGAGCCGCTCGCCACACCCGTCCCCGACGGCAACTCCTGGGGCTTCGGCCGACTGGTCGGCCCCCAGCCGACCGGTTCTCCGCAGGACGCCCTGCTGGTCGGCGTCACCGAGGGCGGCACCGTCTGGACGCTGGCCACCGCGACGGGCGCCGTCACCACCCGTGACCTGGTCGAGGCGGGCGCCCCCGCCGAGGCGCAGCTGGGCATGTCGGTGGCGGCGCGCGACGGCCGGGTCTACGTGGGCGGCAACGGCTCGGTGGCGCTGCACGACCTGGACTCCGGCACCGTGCACAAGCTTCCGGTGCCGGGCGAGGCCAAGGACACCGTGATCCTCGACGACGGCACGCTCTATCTGGGCGTCTACTCCTCGCAGGGCATCTGGCGCTACCGCCCGGGTGCGGACGGGGCGCCGGTCCAGGAGGCGGCGCTGCCGCAGGAGCAGAACCGTCCGCAGGTGATCCGCTGGGACGAGGAGCACGGCCTGCTGCTGCTCGGTGTCCAGGCCGACACGACCGGCGGCGGATCGTTCGTCACCTACCGGCCCGGCAGCGGGCGCCCGAGGGTGTACGTCGACCCGCTGGGCGCCGAGCAGTTGGTCCGCGCGGTGGCGGCCGGGCACGGGCAGGCCTTCCTGGGCGGCGACAACGCCAGGACCGCAGGCCCGCGCGGCGACCTGGCGGCCTGGGACCCGGAGGCCGGGCGCCAACTCTGGCGGATCGGGACGGACTTCGGCTCGGGTATCAGCAGCCTGGTGGTGCAGGGGCACACCCTGTACGGGATCACGGTGAACGGTCAGGCGTTCGCCGTCGACCTGCGGACGGCCCGCCGGGGCCGGGGCGGCTGGACCGCGCCGGTGATCGGGCCCCGCGTCGACCTGCGCGCGATCACCTCGGCCAACCCCCGGTTGCTGGTGAGCCGGGGCCGGCTGTACGGGATCAGCGAGCGGACGCTGTTCCGGCTGGACCGGGAGACGCTGGCGGCCACCGTGCTGGTCCAGGTCGACGCCGAGTGGTACAGCGGTGCGCGGGTGGCCGCCGACGACCGCGGGGTGCTGTACACGCTGCGCGGCCGGGAGTTGATCGCGGTCCGGGACGTCCGGGACCGCTGACGGTTCCTCGGAAGGCGGGCAAGGTGGGCAAGGCGTGCAAGGCGGGCACGCAGGGCGGACAAGGCGGGAAGGCGGCCGCCGGTCCGGCCGGCCCTGCGGCGGGGTCAGTCGAACCAGTGGTCCCCGCCGCAGTGCTCGCCGGGGTGGCCGTCGCGCAGCAGGCAGATCTCGGGCTCCTTCGGCGGCGGATCCTGCTCGCCCGGGTCGAGGACGGCGGGGCAGCGCGGCGCCTGCTCGACCAGGTACTCCGGCCAGGACACCCAGTAGAGGTCGAATCCGACGCCCTGCAACAGCGCGGAGTGGACGCCCTCGTGGCGGGTCATGAGATCGCACTGCAGGGTGGGCTCCATCATGAAGGCGGCCTGCGGGATCCTGTCGAAGTGGTCCACATCGGCCTTGGGCAGTGTGACGCGGGCCCGGCACTGGTTCTCGTCGAAAGGCGGCAGGAACGAGGTCATGGCCGTCAGCATTCCACTCCGGGTGACGGCGGCAGGCGGTTTCCGTCATCTTGTACCCGCGGTGTACCGGTCGGCCCGCGGCCTGTCGGGGCGGGTACCGGTCAGGCCAGCGCCCAGCTGATCGCCGAGAGGGTGACCATCGAGACCAGCGTGGAGCAGAGCACCGAGTCCCGGGCGAGTGCGGTGCCCCGGCCGTACTCGCGGGCGTAGACGAAGACGTTCTGCGCGGTGGGCAGGGCCGAGAACAGCACGACGGTGAGGAGCTGGTGGGCGGTCAGGTGCAGCAGGTAGGCGCCGACCGCGTACGCGGCGAGCGGCTGGACGAGGGTCTTGACCGCGACGGTCAACCCGACCTCCGCGTACCGGGCGGGCCCGGTGGCGGGCGGGCGGTTGTGCAGTGACATGCCGAGCACGATGAGGGCGGTGGGCACGCCCGCGCCGCCGAGCAGTTCGCAGGACCGGTTCAGCTCGGCGGGCAGGTGCCATCCGGAGGCGGAGAGCAGCGCGCCGAGGGCGACGGCCAGCAGGATCGGGTTGCGCAGCGGCAGGGTGAGCGCGGCCCGCAGGCCCGTGGTGCCGGTGTCCAGGACGGTCAGGACGGCGGGCGTCACCAGCAGGATCTGGAACAGCACCACCGGGGCGACGAACGAGGCGTCGCCGAGCACCTGCATCGCCACCGGGATGCCCAGGTTGGCGGAGTTGACGTACCCGGCCGCCATGCCGCCGATCGCCCGCTCGGCGACGCCCCGGCCGAACAGCAGGTGCGCGGCCAGGAACCCGAGGACGGTGGCGAGCACCGTCCCGGCGGCGAAGGCCAGCATCGACGGGTTGGCGAACCGGTCCAGCGGTGTCCGCGCGATCATGACGAACAGGGCGGCGGGCATGGCCACGTGGAAGACGAACCGGCTGAGCACCGCCTCCGCCTGAGGCCCGAGCAGTCCGCCGCGGCCGACCAGGTAGCCGACCCCGGTGAGGGCCCAGACGGGGGCGAAGCCCGAGAGCAGCGGGTGCAGGCTGGGCATGGTTCCACGGTCCTTCCGGCAGATTCCGCCGTTACCACCGCAGTCAACCAGGCGGCCGGACGCGGGTCGCAGGCAGGTCCTACGATGGGCCGATGGAATACCTGAGCCTGGCCGAGGTGGAGACGATCGCCCGGCGCGCCCATGCCGGGCAGACCGACAAGAGCGGCCACCCGTACACCGAGCACCTCGCCGCGGTCGCCCGCGGCACCGCGGCGCGCGGCGGCGCCGAGGAGCAGATCGCGGCCGGCTGGCTGCACGACGCGATCGAGGACGACGCGCTGACCAGGGAGTGGCTCGCGGACGCCGCCCTCCCGGACACCACCAAGGCGATCGTCGACGCCCTCACCAAGCGCCCCGGCGAGCCGCCGGAGCAGTACGCCGCCCGCATCCTGGCCACCCCGGGCGCCCTGCTGGTCAAGCAGGCCGACCTGGCCCACAACTCCGACCCGGCCCGCCTGGCCGACCTGGACGCGGCCACCGCGGCCCGGCTCACCGCCAAGTACCGCCGGATGCGCGCCCTGCTCGGTCTGCCGGAGGCCTGACCGGGCCGCTGCCGGGCCGCTGCCGGGCGGCTGTCGGGCACGACCGTCCGCGGGCCTGTCGGCCCCTACCCGAGCCCGGCAGGGGCTCCGGGGAGGAAGCGGGTGAAGGGGTCGGCGGTGCGGGTGCAGTGGTCGGCGAGCAGGGCGCGGAAGCGGGCGAGCAGGGGGGCGTGCCGGGCGTCCACCGCGAGGTTGACCATTTCGCCGGGGTCGGCGGTGAGGTCGAAGAGCTGTTCGCGGTGGTCGCCCCAGGCGTAGCAGACGTACTTGTGGCGGTCGTCGCGGATCATCCGGCCGAGGGCGTTGTTGAAGCCGGGAAGCTCCCAGCGGGTCTCCACGACGAGGCTCTCGCGCGGTTCGCGGGAGCGCACGCTGCGGCCCGGGAGGCCGGGCGGCGGGGCGAGGCCCGCGAGGTCGCAGAGGGTGGGGATGAGGTCCAGGCCGGTGGAGACCAGGCGGTCGCTGACCGCACCGCCGTCGGCCGGGACGCCCTCGCCGTCCGAGGTGGCGAGGAGGAAGGGGACGCGCACGGACTCCTCGTACAGCGCCCACTTCTGGTTCCAGCGGTGGGCGCCCGCGCCGTCGCCGTGGTCGGAGCTGAACACCACGACGGTCGGGCGGCCGGACCGCCGCTCGCGCAGTGCGTCCAGCAGCAGGCCGAGGTGCCGGTCGACCCGTTCGACCAGGGCGTAGTAGGCGTGGCGGTAGCGCCGCCAGTCGTCCTCGCGCCAGTCGGCGGTGGGGTGGGTGTGCGCCCAGGCCTGCTGGGCGAGGCGGGGCAGCCGGGCCTCGTAGGGTGCGGGCGGGAAGTTGGCGGGCAGCGGTGGGCACTGCTCGGCGGGCGGCGGTGCCGGGAGCGGGCCGGTGCGCGGGTCCTGGCCGCGGGCCCACTCGCAGATGCCGTGCGGCTCCAGGAAGGAGGCGACCAGCAGGAACGGCCGCTCGCGCGGCGCGCGGACGAAGTCGGCGGCGGCGCGGGCGAGTCCGGCGTCGTCCCCGGCGGGGTGGATGCTCCGGAAGCCCCGGCCGTCGGGCAGGTCGAGCTCCGGCAGGTGCCACTTGCCGCCGTAGCCGCAGTCGTAGCCGGCCTCGGTGAAGAGGTGGCCGAGCACCGGCTCCGGGCCGCCGGTGTTGCCGGTGACGCCCAGGGCGCTGGGCAGCCGGCCGGTCAGCAGGCTGGCCCGGGAGGGGGCACAGAGCGGCTGGGCGCAGTACGCCTGCCGGTAGCGGGTGCCGGCGGCGGCCAGGGAGTCCATGTGGGGGGTGGCGAGGTGCGGGTTGCCGCTCGCGCTCATCGCGTCGGCGGTCTGCTGGTCCGTCAGGACGACCAGGATGTCGGGCTGCCGGGGGTGCTGCGGCTGCGGCTGGGGCTGGGGCTGGGGCTGCCGGGGGTGCCGGGGCCCGGGGTCGGTGCTCTGCTCGGCCATGCTCAGGCCATCCGCTCGTAGGCGGACCGGTCGAGCGCCCAGTGCAGCGGCTCGCCGGCCGTCCAGCGCTCGAACTCGCTCACCACCAGGTCGCCGAGGCGCCGCCGCTCCAGGGCCTGGCTGCCCGCCAGGTGGGGGGTGACCACCACGTTGGGCAGGGTGAAGAGCGGTGAGCCGGGGATCGGCGGCTCCGGGTCGGTGACGTCCAGCACGGCGAACAGGTCCGGCCTCCGGGCGAGCACGTCGAGCAGGGCCGGTTCGTCCAGGACGGCCCCGCGCGAGGTGTTGAGCAGGGTGGCACCGGGCTTCATCGAGGCGAGCAGCCGGTGGCCGACCAGGCCCCTGGTCTCCGCGGTCAGCGGCGCGTGGACGCTCACCACGTCGGCGGTGGCGAAGAGTTCGTCGAGGCCCACGGACCGGACGCCCGGCGGCGCCTCGGCGTACGGGTCGTGGGCGAGGACCTGGACGTCGTAGCCGCGCAGCCGTTCGCAGACCAGGCGGCCGGTGGCGCCGAGCGAGAGCACGCCGACCACGCTGCCGTAGGCGCCAGGGGCGCGGCCGACCCGGACGGGGGCCCGGGCGGCACGCGCGGCGAGCACGTGCCGCCAGCCGTCCTTGAGCGCGTAGACGATCTGGGCGACGGTGAACTCGGCGACCGGCAGGGCGTTGGCGTGCGCGGCGCTGACGATCGGGATGCCGGCCGCCCAGAATTCCTCGGTGGCGATCCGGCGGACCGACCCGGCGGCGTAGAGGACCAGGCGCAGCCGGGGGAGGCGGTCCAGCATCCGGGCGTCCAGCACGGGCCCGCCCCACCCGGTGAGCAGGACCTCGACGTCGTGCAGTGCCGATGCGGCCGTGTCCGGTTCGGCGGCCAGCCGCTCGGCGCTCCAGACCCCGGCCCGGTCGGCCGGGTCCGCGACCAGCTCGGCCTGCGCGGCCACCCGGGCGCGCGCCTCCGGTCCGTACACGTCGGCGAACCGCGCCGGGTCCATCGCGAAGGCGGCCGCGAACATCCGGGTCTCCCTTGGTCGAGTGCCCACGGATGAGTTTCTATCACATTGAGAAATAGTGGTGCCCTGTGCGTGTCCCTGTGGGTGCCCCTACGTGTGTCCCTGTACGGACCGCTGCGAGTGTCCCTGTGCGCACCCCGTGTGTACCCCGGCAGGTGCCCCGGTGCTCAGCGCGTGATGAAGGTCGCCCCGTCGGCGAGGCGGACGGCGGCGGCGGCCGCGCCGACCAGCTCGGTGGTGGTGGAGTGCACCACCACCAGTCGCGGCAGCACGGGCACCCGCCCCTGCAGCCGGGACTCCACCGCGGACAGCAGCTCGCCGCCGCTCTCCCAGAACAACCGCCCGCCGAGGGCGATGAGTTCGGGACCGAGGACGGTACTGAGGTTGGCCACCAGCTGGGCCAGGTCGTCGGTGAACTCGTCGATCAGCCGGACGGCCGCCGGATCCCCGGCGCGGCCCAGTCGGAACAGTTCGGCGACCCGCTCGGCGGAGGTGCCGCCGAGGCTCAGGCCTGCCGCAGTGATCCGCCGGTCCACCGCGTGGTCGCCGATCCGGGACTGGGTGTCGCCGGTGCGCCCCAGCGGGCGGTCCAGGGCGCGGCGGTCGGTCATCAGGTGGCCGAGGGCGCCGGCCGAACCCAGCCGGCCGCGGTGTAGCCGGCCGCCGAGGACGATCCCGGCGCCGACCTCGATGCCGACCACGACGGCCGCCAGATCGCTCACCCCGGCACCCGCCTCGCTGTGCTGGACGGCGAGGGCGACCAGGTTGACGTTGCTCTCGACGGCCACCGGGACGCCCAGCCGCTCCTGGAGCAGGGCGCGCAGCCGCAGCCCGGGCCAGTCCAGGGCGGGGGCGAACTCGACCAGTCCGGTCGGGTCCCGGACCACCCCGGGGACGCCGACCACCAGTGCGCGCGGGGCGCCGGCCTGCCGCGCGGCCCAGCCGCGCAGGCCGTCGACGACGGCGAGCAGCGGTCCGGACAGGTCCTCGGCGGTCCGCTCGCGCTCCTGCTCGGCCCAGTGGTGCTCGATCTCGTGCAGCACCGTGCCGTGCAGGTCGGTGACCACGCCGACGATCCGGCGCGGGCGCATCGCCACGGCCAGCACGGTCTGCGCGCCGGCGTTGTAGCGGACGAGCTGCGGCGGGCGGCCGCCGCTGGAGGGGGCCCGCTCGGCCTCCACGACCACCAGGCCCTCCGCCCGGAGCACCTCGACGAGGCGGTGCACGGTCGCGGTGCTCAGCCCGCTCTCGACGGCCAGCTGCTGCCGGGAGAGCGCGCCGTGCCGGCGCAGCACCTCCAGCAGCACGGTCTGGTTGACCTGCGCCACGGTCTGGGTGGTGGCGGTCGCCGGGGGGCGGGCGGAGCCGGCCGGTCGCGGGGACGCGGTACTGCGCGGGGGCTGGGGCACCGGGTGCTCCTCGGGCCGGGTCGGGTGGGGCCCGAGCATCGGGACTTTGTCTCGGCCTGAATATATCCGACCGGCGCGTACCGCCGAGGGGTGCGCGGTGCGTCCGTGCCGTCGAGGGGTGTGCGGTGTATCCGTACCGCCGGTGACTGTGCGGGTACGTCCGTGCCGTCGGTGGCCGTGCGGGCACACACGAGGGGCCCGGCCCGCGCGGATCGCGCGCGGGCCGGGCCCCTCGGTCACCCCGGTGGTCCCTGTCCGACCCCCGGGGTGGCGGGGAGTGGTCTGGACGTGGGTGGGGTCTTGGTGCCGTGTCGGCTTAGTACCAGTGGTGGTTCTGCCAGAACGACCAGGCGGCGTTCGGGCTGCCGTAGCGGGTGTTCATGTAGTCCAGCGCCCACTTGATCTGGGTCTTCGGGTTGGTCTTCCAGTCCGCGCCGGCCGAGGCCATCTTGGAGCCCGGCAGCGCCTGGGCCAGGCCGTACGCGCCCGAGCTGGGGTTGGTCGCGGTCACGTTCCAGCTGGACTCGTGGGAGATGATCTGGTTGAACGAGGCGAGCTGGTTGGCGGGCACGATCTGCGCCGCGATGGCCTGCGGGGACACGGTGGCGGCCGAGGCGGTGGCGGGCACCAGGCCGGCGCCCAGCGCGGTCAGACCGGCGGCGCCGGCAAGAAGAGCGGCGGAAGTGCGCATACGGAGCTTGAAAGCGGGCATGAAGAAGAAGACCTCAATCAGGTTGGGCCGGTGTCACGCCCCATTTCGATCCGCGGCCGGACAGGGGCCAATGCGGATCACGGGGCGTGACTCGGCGAATAGCCGCAGCCCGGCGGGACAGGTGCCGGTGCGGCTGACGACTGAGCCATTGTTGGCAGACGGCAGGGGCCGTCGCCAAGGCCCCCTTGCTACGACCCACCGTCGTACGAGACCGCCGTGCCGTGGATTCGAAGGGCTGCGAGCGGGCGTGCGGCGCCGGGTCGGCGGTGTCTGCTGCCCTCCACTACCGCGCGTCGTGGAGGGCAATTCCGTGTGAGCGCACTCACCGGGCGGCCGCCCCCGGCCATCACCAGCCGATGCGGCGCCGCCACACCGGGTACAGACGATCTGTGCGGCGCTGAGACCGGGGCCACACCGGTACCGACGAATCCCAGGCGCTCTGCTGAGACCGGGGCCACACCGCGCTCCGGCGAGTGCCGGGTTCCGCGCCGAGACCGGGACCCACGCCGTGCACCCCCGGCTCCTGCGGCGGGTCGGCGTGGCCTCCCCGGTGGAGGGGTCAGCGGGTGAGTACGTCCCCCAGCCGCCGGTGCCGCCGGGCCCGGGCGGCCAGCCGCTCCGCCTCCGGTACGCCGGTGAGCCCGTCGAGCGCCGCGCCGACCGCCCGGCCGAGCCGGTCGCAGAAGGCCGCGGGCTCCTCGGCGGCGTCGGGCCGCTCGGGGACGACGGTGTCCACCAGCCCGACCTCCGCCAGGTCGAAGGCCCCGATGCCCTGGGCCCGGGCGAGCTCGGCGGCGTGCGCGCCGTCCCGGTGGACGATCGCGGAGGCGCCCTCGGGCGGGAGTGGCGCCAGCCAGGCGTGTTCGGCGGCGAGTACCCGGTCGGCGGGCAGCAGGGCGAGCGCGCCGCCGCCCGAACCCTGGCCGAGCAGGACGGCCAGGACCGGGGTGCGCAGCGCGAGCAGGATGGTCAGGCAGTGCGCGATCTCGATCGCCACCCCGTCGAGCTCGGCCTGGGCGGACAGCTCCGCGCCCGCCGTGTCCACCACCGTCACCAGCGACAGCCCGAGCTGCTCGGCGAGGCGGGCGGTCCGCCGGACGGCGCGCAGGTCGGCGGCGGTGAAGGGGCGCTCCCGGCCGGCGGGCGCGCGCTCCTGCCCGACCACCAGGACGGGGTGCCCGTGCAGCACGGCGAGCGCCCGCACCAGTGCGCCGTCCCGGCCGCCCGGCGCGTCCAGCAGGACCAGCTCCTCGGTGCCGCGGCGCAGCAGCTCGCGGGTGCCGGGCCGGTCGGGGCGGCGGGTGCGCTGCACGGAGTCCCAGGAGTCGGGGGAGTCCGGACCCGCCGGGCGGGCGGCCTGCGAGGCTTCCTGCTCCTCGGCCGTCCCCTTGTCCTGCGCCGTCCCCTTGTCCTGCGCCGTCCTCTTCTCCTCTGTCGTCCTCTTCTCCGCCGGCCGGTCCGCCCGGGTCGGCCCCGGCCCCCTGGTCAGTACGGACAGTGAGCGCCGCAGCACCTCCCGCAGCTCATCCGGGGCCACCACGGCGTCGACCAGCCCGCGCCCGGCGAGCGTCTCGGCCCGCTGGACGTCCGCCGGCAGCTCCACGCCGCGCAGCTCCTCGTAGACGCGCGGTCCGAGGAACCCGAGCCGCGCCCCCGGCTCGGCGAACACCAGCTGCCCGAGCGTGCCCCAGGAGGCGAACACCCCGCCCATCGTCGGGTTGCGCAGATAGGTGAGGTACGGCAGTCCGGCGGCCCGGTGCGCCTGGACGGCGGAGGTGATCCGCAGCATGCACAGGAACGCCGCCGACCCCTCCTGCATCCGTGTGCCGCCGGAGACCGGCAGTGCGACCAGCGGCAGGCGCTCGGCCGTCGCCCGCTCCACGGCCCGGGTGATCCGTTCGGCCGTGGCGACCCCGATCGATCCGCCGAGGAACCCGAACTCGGAGGCCACCAGCGCCACCGGCCGACCGTCGAGCAGCCCGGCCCCGGTGACGACCGCCTCGTCCGCCCCGGTCCGCTCCCGGGCCCGGGCGAGCGCCGCCCGGTACCCGTCGTCGGCCGGCTCGGCGCCGGTCGGCTCGTCCCAGCTCCGGAAGCTCCCCGGATCCACCAGCAACCCGATCAACTGCCGTGCCGTCAAGCCGGTCGCACTTCCCGTAGCCATCGCCCTGCCCACCCCCAGACGCCGCCGCACACCGGACAAGATCCACCCTACGCATCCCGGCCGCGCCGGGCGGTGGGCGACGTGCGGGTGTGAGCAGCCTGACAGCGCCGCGCCCACCGGTCCGTGGGCGCCCTTCAGACGGGTGGAGGGCGCCGGCTTCGGGTCGCGTGACCGGTGCGTGCACGACTGGCGCCGGGTACGCAGTAGGGTCCGTGCGGGGAGAGGGGGTCGCCGGTATGGAACGGGCCCGAGTGTTGCTGTTGGACGCGGCTCCCGGCGAGTTGCTCGGCCGGGAGCTGGAACGCCTGCTCGGCCACGGACTGGCCGTCACACTGAACCTGCGGCGGGTGGCCGACCACGACGGGGTGCGGGCCGCCTGGGCCGGCCGGGTGGACTTCACCGACATCGACGGCTTCGACGAGGCCGCGCTGATCGCCGAGACCGTCCGGGGCGGGATCGGCTACCACGCGGTCAAGTCCCGGGCGGGGGTGCCGCTTCGCGCCGCGTTCCTGGCGGCGGCCACCGATCCCGCGCTGGCCAACCGGCTCCGGGTGATCGGCCGGGCGGGGGCCGGGACCGACCATGTCGAGCTGGCCGCCGCCGCCCGGCACGGGGTCGCCGTCACCCACACCCCGGCTTCCAACGCGAACGCGGTCGCCGAGTTCGCCCTGGCTCAGCTGTTCGCCGTGACGAGATCCCTCGTCGCCCACAACGAGTCGGCGCACCGCGGCAGTTGGTGTCCATCGGAAACGCCCGCGGTGGAGCTGTCGGAGCTGACCCTGGGCATCGTCGGCCTGGGCCGGATCGGCCGGGCGCTGGCCGAACGGGCGAAAGCCCTGGGCCTGGCGGTCCAGGGCCTCGCCCGCCGCCCCGCCGAGCCGGACCGGGTGCCGCGGGCCGCCTCCCTCACCGGGCTGCTGGCGACCAGTGACGTGGTCTCCCTGCACCTGCCGCTCACCGCGCAGACCCGGGGCCTGATCGGCCGGGCGGAGCTGGCGCTGATGCGGCCGGGGGCGATCCTGCTGAACACCGCCCGCGGTGGGATCGTCGACGAGCAGGCGCTGGCCGACGCGCTGCGCGACCCCGCGCATCCGCTCGCCGCGGCCGCCGTCGACACCTTCGAGCACGAGCACGCCGCGTTCGCCTCGCCGCTGTTCGGTCTGCCCAACGCCCTGCTGACCCCGCACGTCGCCGGGATGACCCGGACCGCGATGGCCACGGCGGCCCTGCGCTGCGCCGACCACATCGCGGCGCTGCTCGCCGGACGCCCGGCCGGCGTACCCGTGGTGACCGCCTGACGGCTGCGGCTGTGGCTACGGCTCCCGCGCGGACCCGGCGGCCCGGCAGGACCTAGAGCGCCGTGTGGGCCAGCCAGTGGTCCAGCAGCGCGCGGTCGCCCGTCACCGTCACCCGGCCGTCCTGCGGCGGGACCCGGCGGGAGAACACCAGCACGAGGTCCACCACCGCCCCCGACACCACCACGTCGGCCTCGACCGGCCCGCGCTCCCACCGCAGCGCCTCGGGCGCCCTGGTGATCACCCAGCCCTCCGCGGACTGCGGCCGGAACCCGATCCGCTCGCCCCGGCCGCGCAGTTCGGCGACCGCCGGTCGGATCGCCGCGAAGCCGGGCGTGGACAGCAGGTCCAGGTTCTCGCTGATCACATCGGCCGCGAGGTCCTCGGCGACCACGAACGCGGTGTCCGTCGCGGACGCCGCGTCGTAGTGGTGGACGCAGGTGTCGCTCAGCGCCCTGCGCAGCCAGAAGGCCGCCGGCCGGGGCCCGATGAAGGTGGGCAGCCGGGTGTCCGCGCCGGTCCGCCGGATCGCGCCGATCAGCTCCTCCGCCCCCTCGTGCAGCCACCGGGCCCACCCCTCCGGGGCGCCGGGGTCGGCCTCCCGCGGGTCGGGGACGGGCAGTTGCTCGCGCCTGCGGACGAGTTCGGCCGCCCACCGGTGCTCCTGGCCGAGGTGCCCGACGAGGGTGCGCAGCGGCCATGCCGGGCAGGTGGGCACCGGGGTGTCCGGGTCCCTTCCGGCGATCGCGCGGGTGAAGCCTGCGGTCTGCTCCCGCAGGCCCGCCACGAGCCGTGCGGTGTCCGGCGTCGACGTCATCACGAACGCTCCTCTCGGTGGGTGTCGCCGGTACGGTAGGACCTCCAGTCCGGTGGAGGTTCAAGTGCCTTTGCTCGATGAGACGTTCGGGATCGGCGAGCTGGCGCGGCTGACCGGTGTGCCGGTGCGGACCATCCGCTTCTACTGCGACGAGGGCATCGTCGACTCGGTGCGCAGCACGGGCGGGCACCGCAGGTTCGACCCGGCGGCCGTGGAGCGGCTCGGCCTGGTCAGACGGCTGCGCGGGCTCGGGCTGGGACTGCCCTCGATCAGGCACGTGCTCGACGGCGAACGCTCCGTGGCCGAGGCGGTGGCGGTCGAGCGGGCCGCGCTCGACGTGCGGATCGCGGACCTGTCCTGGCGGCGGGCCTCGCTGCGCGCGGTCGAGGAGGCCGGGCCGGCGGACCGGGCCGGCCGGCTGGAGCTGCTGGCCGCGGTGGAGAACGGGGGCGCCGCCCGCGACGCGTTGATCGACTTCTGGAGGCGGACGCTTCCCGCCCCGGTGCCCGGGGCGGTGCTGACGGCGTTCGTGGCCATGGCGGTGCCCGAGCCGCCCGCCGACCCGACCCCGCCGCAGGTGGTCGCGTTCGCCGAACTGTTCGCGCTGGCGGGTGACCGGGCGCTGACCCGCATCCTGCTGTCCATGGCGCGGGCCGACGCCGAACTGGTCGCCGACCGGACCGCGCTGATGAACGGGATCGGCGAGGCGTGTGCGCTGGCCCGGCCCCTGGTGCGGGCGGGCGAGCCGCCCCGGGCGGGGCCCGAGCTGGACCGGTTCGTCGCGGCACACGCCGCGGTGCGCGGCGGCGGCGACACCCCGCGGTTCAGGGGCCGGCTGCTGGCCCACGTGGCCGCCGACCGCGACCCGCGGATGCGCCGCTACTGGCGGCTGGTGGCCGAGGCCGGCGGCGACGCGTCCGCTCTCGGGCTGGCCCACCTGTGGCTGACCGACGCCCTGGAACGCTCCGTCGGTGGCGTCGGGGCGGGCGGTGCCTGCGGTCCCACCGGTCCCGCCGGGGTGGGGACGGCCCGATCGGCGGCCGGGCCGCCGATCGCAGGTGCGGCGCCGAGCGGCTGACGGGGCTTGATACTGGTGGGCTCGCGTATTCAACTGTCGCGAGTTGTCGGTGCTGCTGAGCGCGGCGGTGACTTTCCGTGATCTCCAGCGCGTTCTCGTCCTGTGGGGCCCGGGTTCTTCCGCGGCCCGGTCGTCGGCGATGATGGAGGCCATGATCGTCGCAGCCACCCAGTTTGCCCCGGTCGCCGGGGACATCGACGCCAACGTCCGTACCATTGCCGGGCTGATCCGGGCCGCAGGGGCCGACGGCGCCCGCATGGTCGTCTTCGCCGAGCTCGCAGTGACCGGCTACGAGCCGACGCTGATCCGCGACACCCCCGGCCTCGTCCTCACCGAGGACGACGCCCGCCTCGAACCCGTACGGGAGGCGTGCCGCCTCGTCTCGGCGGCGGCGGTCGTCAACGGTCCCGTGCACACGGCGGAGGGTCGGCCCACGGTCACCTCGCTCGTCATCGGTCCGGACGGCGGACTTCTCGCCCAGTACGACAAGCAGCACCTGTACGGCATCGAGCAGGAGGTCTTCGCAGCGGGTGGCCGGGACGGCCGCTTCGAGTTGGAGGGCATCCGGTTCGCGCTGGCCACGTGCTACGACAACCGCTTCCCGGAGCTCGCCGAGCGGGCCGCCGCCGACGGCTGCACCGTCTACCTGGCGAGCTCGGTGCTCTCCGCCGACAACGACTCGTTCGAGAAGGTCTATCCGGTGCGGGCCCGGGAGTTCGGTCTCCACGTGGTGCTCGGCAACGTCCTCGGCAACAACGAGGACGGCGTGGGCTGCGGCGCCGCCGGTGCCTGGGGCCCGGACGGCGAACGGACCGCCGACGCTGGCACCGAGGCACCGGGCCACGTGCTCGCCGAGGTCGGCTGATGCGGCGCTTGGAACATCCATGCCAGATCGTGCGCTAAGGCCCGGTCGGTCTCGGGAGGCCGTTGACCAGGGCTGATCGTGCGGTTGAACCTTCGCGGGTCGATGTTGTCGATCTTCAGAGGGCCGTTGTGGCGGTCGGGTTTCTGACAGATGACGGTCGGTTGCACTTCGCTGGGCTGGAGCCGGAGCCGGCCTCGCTGCTGGAGCTGCGGGCGGCGGTGAACGCGATGCTCCCGCGGGTGGACCTGCCCGAGGTGCTGCTGGAGGTGTTCTCCTGGACCGGCGCCGACCAGGCGTTCGCCGCCGATGAGGGATGAGCTCCGTCAGGCGGCATTTATGATGGCGCGTTGACGGAAGTCCTGCTCGACGTTCCGCTCTCTATGCAATGTGCTCGCGAATTATTTCGCCGATCTGTCGAGGAAGTCCGGGCGAGAACAATGAGTGCCCCATTCCCGGAATCTGCTGGAATCGGGAGTGAGGGACTTCCTCGGCGAGGGCGCGGCCGTGCGGGAGCGGGCGGAGGGGGTCTTCGGTGCCGTGTACGACCAGTGTCGGGGCCTTGATCGAGGATAGCGGCACCAGACGGTCTTCGGTCATGTGACGGCCGGCCAGGTCATGGTTGAGGGCCGCAGTGTGGTTACTGGTCCGGTCGAAGGAGGCTTGCGCGAAGCGCCGAGCGGCAGGCTCGTCGAACGGAAGGACGTCGCCGTTGAGCACACGCCACGTCTCCAGGTTCGCCGTGACGTACTCGTCGCGAGTCCCCTGCGGGAGGGCGGCGCGCTGTGCAAGGTGCGTCAGGAAGCGGGCTGCGGGCGGTGGCAAGTCGCTTGGGTCGGGCGCCTGGCCGGCCATGGCGCGCGCCCAGGCTGGGCCCGCACTGTGGCCCATCGGGCCGGTCATTGTCGCGGTCAGGGTCAGCACGCGTTCAGGGCGGTGCACGGCCAGCCATTGGCCGATGGCGCCACCCAGAGACGCTCCAACGATGTGCGCGGCAGCTACCCCGTAGCCGTCGAGTACCGCCGTCGCATCGGCGGCCATGTCCGCCAACGCGTAGGGGTGCGTGGTGAAGTCCACGCAACTGGACCGGCCGGTGTCGCGATGGTCGTAGCGGATGACCTGGCGACCACCCGCGACCAGCACATCCACCAGCTCGTCCGGCCATCCGATGCCCGGTGAGGCGGTACCCATCACCATCAGGACCGCTGGGTCGTTGGAGGCGCCGACCCGTTCGGTCCACAGCCGCAATTCACCGGATTCGACAATTAATTCAGCACGCGCAGTCATGGCTGCCAACATAGCGAACAGGTAGGCAATTTTCCATCACGGCAGTCGATATGACTTTCCATTACTATTCTGGTAAAATACTGAATAGTTCCCGGAGGTGCCGGCTGGACCGAGTGGGCACTTACCGCTTGCTGTCGCCTGGGGCGAGCCGGCTGGTGACCTCGGCGATCGCGTCCGGGGGAGGCTTGAAGTAGCGTCGGACGTTCTCCGGCTTCTTGTGCCGGGACTTGGCCGCCAGCATCAGCAGGCTCGCGCCGGTGTCGCCGAGGTGGGCCGGGCCGGAGTGGCGGTACTCGTGCAGGTCCCAGCCCGTACCGGGTCCCCGTAGTGCAGTGTGCTCGTCCAGCGGCGCGCGGGCCTGCAGGAGAGGCGGGCGAGCCCAGTGCCGGGGCAGATGTCGCGCGGGCCGACGACCTTGCCGGGACCGGGGTGGCGGTGGGTGGCAAACACGGGTCCGCGGGTGCACCCCTTGAGTAGGGGCCTGGGCGAGGGTCGGCCGTTCGCCTCGGTGGAGGTGTGGGACGACTTCCCCACCGCCCCGGTGCCGGCGCTCCGTCAGGTGCCCACGGCGGCGATCCGGCCTTGGCGCACGATCTGGCATGGGTTCCTCAAGCCCCGAATCCCGAAGTTACGTCACGGCCCGGGAGGGGCACTCGCAGGAGGAGGGAGCCCTGGCCGCGGCCTCGGTCGCTCAGCGGGGCTCACGAGAACTCGCGGGATGTCGCACGGGCGCGCCCGTCCGGGAGGTCCGGGTGGTGGTGCTCCGCTTCCCCGGGCGGCTCCCTGGGGGACCTCCCCGGATGGTTCCCGGGGTGGCCTCCGCAGGTGAGCTCCGCGAGCGAGTTGAACATGTTCAAATCGTTCGCCATGATGATCCCGGCAGGGAACGGGCCGCCGACCGAGGAGGTCTCGGCCGCCCTGTGGTGCCCCGGCGCGGCTGGCGTCGGGGTGTCGGAGCATCGAGAGGGGGGCGTCCGTCGTGCCCGAGAGCTGGCGAAACCGGCTGGCCGCTGTGGCGGTCGCGCTGATGTGGGGCTACGAGGGCCTCTGGTGCAAGATCTTTCCCGGCCGCGCCGACCAACGCGGCATCGTCGAGGGGGTGCCGCTGCTGCCCGAGGCGGCGGTGACGCCGCTGCTGATCGCGATCGGGCTCGCCGAGCTGGCGATCGGGGTGTGGGTGCTCAGCGGGCGCCGGGCCCGGCTCGCCGCCGGGGTGCAGACCCTGCTGGTGGTCGGATTCAACGCGGGCGGGCTGCTGTTCGGCGCCGACCGCATTCCGGAGCCCGGTCGGCTGGTGGTCCAGGACCTCGCCTTCCTCGCCCTGATCTGGACGGTGGCCGCGGGCCACCGGGTCCACCGTCCGACAGCCCTCCTCGCCACATGAGCGGGAACCGGAGGGGTGCGAGCCGGGTGGGTGCGGGCCGCGTAGGTGCGGGCCGGGACGGCGGGACCCGGGCGGGTGCGAGCGACACCCCGTGGGCCGAGGGTCGGCTGTTCACCGTGCAGACCCGGCCCCGCGTGCTGTTCGGGCGGATGTACGAGGACCCTGCTGTCGAGCTGGCGGCCTTCCCGCCCCCCGGCGCCCGGGTGCTCTGCATCGCCTCGGCGGGCGACACCGCCGGCGTCCTCGCCGCGGCCGGCTACCGGGTGACCGCCGTTGACCTCAACCCCGTGCAGCTCGCCTACGCCCGTGCCCGGCTGGAGGACGGAGCGCCCGCCGTGGCGGGCTCCGCCGAGCGGCTGCTGGCCGCCGGCCGGGCCGCCGCGGGCGCTGTCCTGCCGGCCTGGCGCCCGGCGGCCCTGGAGCGGTTCCTGCGGCTGGACGATCCGGCCGAGCAGGCCCGGCACTGGCACCGGGAACTCGACGGCCCCGGCCTGCGACTGCTGCTGGGCGGCGTGCTGCGCCCGGCCGGCGCACTGGTCGGCGGGGTGCGCCCGGCCTTCTGCGGCGTCCTGCCGCGCCGCGCCGACACGGTGCTGCGCACCCGTCTCCGACGGGGGCTCACCCGGTACCCCAACGCGGCCAACCCCTGGGCCTGGCGCCTGCTGCTCGGCCGCGAACCGGTCGGCGGTGAACCGGCCCTCGCCCCGCCGCTCGGCCGCGAACCGGTCGGCGGCGGCCGACCCGATGGCGAACCGTCCGCCCGCGCCGGAACCCCGGCGGTCCGCCTGCTGGCCGGAGACGTCGTCGAGCACCTGGAGCGCTCGCCGAACGGCGCGTACGACGCCGTCACCCTCTCCAACGTCCTGGACGGCCCGGGCGCCGCCTTCGCCCACCGCCTGCGGGAGGCCGTCCGGCACGCCGTGCGCCCGGGCGGCGTCGCCGTCCTGCGCAGCATCCGGGAGCCGGGGCCCGGCGGTCCGGGCGCCGCCGCCGAGGACCGATCCATGCTCTGGGGCGTCGTCCGGGTGGTCCGACTGCCCCTCGAACCCTCCTCCCCACCGCACCACCAGACACCGCACCACCAGACACCGCACCACCCGACCCGGAGGAGCCTGCCGTGAGGCACCTGCTGCAACGCCACCCCTTCCCGATGAGGACCCGCTTCGCGCACTCGCTGGTCCTCACCTACGCGCTGCCGCCGGAGCTGCTCGCCCCCCTGGTGCCGCCCGGGCTCGACCTGGACACCTACACCGCCCCGGACGGCACCGCGCACGGGTTCGTCGCCGCGGCCCTGGTGGACACCCGCGGGCTGCGCCCGGCCGGGCTGCCGGCCCGGTTCGGCGGCGACTTCGTGCTCACCGGCTACCGGGTCTTCACCCGCTTCCCGACCCCCGGCGGGCGGACCATGCGCGGTCTGCGCATCCTCCGCAGCGACACCGACCACCGGCTGATGGTGACCGGCGGCAACCTGTTCTCCCGCTACAACTACCGCCTCGCCCGGATCGGCACCCGGGTGGTCGGCGACACCCTGGAGTTCAAGGTGCTCAGCTGCGACGGCCGCGCCGACCTGGAGGTGCGGGCGGACCTGGCGAGCGGCCCGGCGCCGCTGCCCGCCGGCAGCCCGTTCGCCGACGCGCGCGCCGCCCGCCGCTTCGCCGGTCCACTGCCCTACACCTTCGAGTACGAGCCGCAGACCCGGTCCATGATCGTGGTGAAGGCCGCCCGCACCCGGTGGGAGCCGGTGCCGGTGACGGTCGAGGTGCCCCGGCTGACGTTCTTCGACCACGGCCCGTTCGCCGGGAGCACCCCGCAGCTGGCCAACGCCTTCCACGTCGCGGACGTCGACTACGGCTGGGAGGCGGGCAGCCGCCGCGCGCTGACGGGCGCGGCCCGGTGACCGGCACGACCGCCCGGCCGGAGCAGCGGTTCTCCGGCGTCCGCGAGGTCGCCATGTTCAACTGGCCGCTCTACGCCGCGGGGATTTCCGCCGCGGCCGCCGGCTGGGGGCTCTCCCGGCGGCTCACGGGGGCGCCCGCCGCACTCGTGCGCACCGGCACGCTGGGCGCGGCCGGCCTGCTCGCCACCAGCACGCTCGCCACCTGGAGCGTCTACGACCGCTCCGAGCTGCGCTCCTTCGACTGGCTGCCGGACCTCCTGCCGGACGGCCCGGGCGACCACCTGGTCGTCTCCACCGGGCTCGACGAGGCCAGCGGGCCGATCGCCGCCCGCTGGCCCGACGGCCGGCAGCTGATCGCCGACCTCTTCGACCCCGAGCTGATGACCGAGGGCTCGATCCGCCGCGCCCGCCGCCACGCGCCGCCCGCCCCCGGCGCCCGGCCCGGCCGCCCGGACGCGCTGCCCGCCGCGAGCGCGGCCCTGGACACCGTGGTCTGCCTCTTCGCCGCCCACGAGCTACGCCGCCCCGCCGACCGGACGGCCCTGTTCGGCGAGTGCGCGCGCGTGCTGCGCCCCGGCGGCACCCTGCTGCTGGTCGAGCACCTGCGCGACGGCGCCAACACGGCCGTGTACGGGCCCGGCGCCTGGCACTTCCTGTCGCGCGGCACCTGGCTGGGCCACGCCGCCGAGGCCGGGCTGCGCACGGCCCGCGAGCGCCGGATCGCCGGCCTGGTCACCGCGTTCGCCTTCCGGAAGGCGGCCTCGTGAACGAGCTGCTGTCGCTGGAAGGTCAGTTGAGGCTGGTCGGCGCCGTCCTGGTGGGTGTCGGACTGTTCCACGCCCTGCTGCCGCGGGTGATCGGCTGGCCCGCCGACCTGGCCGGAACGACCCTGCTGACCCGCCAGGTCTCCTACGCCCACCTGTTCTTCATCGCGCTGACCTGCGTCCTGCTCGGGCTGCTGCCGCTCTGCCTGGCGCCGGACCTGCTCGCCGGCACGCCGCTCGGCACCGCGCTGCTCGCCGGGCAGGTCCTCTTCTGGGGGATCCGCTGGCTCCTGGAGTTCGCTTACTTCTCACCCGGGCTGTGGCGCGGCGACGCGCTGCGCACCGCCGGCCACATCGCCCTCTCCGTGCTGTGGACCTGGGTCACCGCGGTCTTCGCGGCGGGCCTGTGGCACGTGCTGCGGACGGGCTGACGCCCACCGGGCCCGACCGCGGGGCCACCGGCTCTGCCGCCGGACGGATCCGATGGACCCTCACCCCGGCTCCCGGGCATCGTCTTCCCGCCGTGCCCGGCGCCACACCGTCGGTTTTCGGTCGACCCGGCACCCGCATGGACGGCCGCCCCCCGAGGGCACCGGGGCGCCCGATCGCTCGGAGGCCGCCGGCCCGACGTGCGGGCCGACGGCTGAGGAGAGTGCACGTGCACCCGGCGGAGGCGGTGCGGTGGTGGGCGGCCGCCTCCGCCGAGGGGGTCAGTGCTGCCAGACCCGCACGTAGTCGACCTGCATGTCGGCCGGGGTAGCCGACGGGCCGCCGCCGGACCAGACGGCGTTGTTCAGGATCAGGTACTGCGGCGAGGAGCTCACGCCCGTCGTGATCTGGCCGACCTGCTTGCCGTCGTAGTAGTACGTCACCGAGCCCGCCTTCCACTCGGCGCCGTAGGTGTGCCAGCCGCTGTAGTTGCCGGTGGCGCAGCCGCCCGGCCCGCCCGAGGGCGAGTGGTAGTGGTAGCAGGCCTGGCCGCCCAGGCCCTCCATGATGTCCATCTCGCCGTCGGCCGGCCAGTTGTGGCCGTCCGCCCAGAACGCCGGCCAGTTGGCGATCTGGGAGCCGTCGGCGGGCAGGTAGATCCGTGCCTCGAAGGCACCGTAGGTGAACTCGGCCTTGCCGTTGGAGGAGACCATGCCGGAACGGTACGGGTAGGTCTTGCCGTTGACGGTGGTCGGCTGCTGGGCGATGTTGAGGTGCAGCGAGCCGCCGCTGACGGTGGACTGCGACGGGGCGTAGGCCGCCAGCTCGATGTCCGGGTTGACCGGCTGCGTGGTGCAGGTCTGGCAGCCGAACCAGTTGGGCGTCCATTTGGCGCTGTCGACGCTGCTGCCGTTGAACTCGTCCGCGAAGACCTGGCGCCAGCTGCCCGCGATGCCCTGCGGGCCGCTGCCGCTGCCCGAGGGGCTGGCGGTGGGGCTCGCGGTGGGCGTGGCAGTCGGCGTGGCCGTCGGCGACGGGGTGGCGGTGGGCGTGGCGGTCGGGGTGGGCGTGGCGGTCGGCGTCGGGGTGGGTGTCGGGGTCACCGTGCCACCGCTCGACGTGAACGCGCGGACCGGCGTCAGGTTGTGCCAGCCGTCGGAGGCCTGGTACGCCACGAAGTACGTGTACGAGCCGGCCGGGAAGGTCCGGCTCTGGGGCGTGAAGGTCGTCGCCCGGGTGCTCAACGTGGTGGCGGCGGCCCCGGGGAAGTCGAAGTTGGCGCCGCTCGCCGAACGCACGGCGACGGTGAGGCTCTGCAGCTTGAGCCGCTTGTTCGCGTGCACCTTGGCGGTCGCGGTCACGGCCGAGCCCGGCGCGGGCGAGGCGGGCGTGATGGTGAGCGAGTCGACGGTGACCGGGTTGGTGGCCGCCTCGGACTGCACGGCCCAGGTCGCGGCGCCGGCGGTCACGGCCGTGGCCGTGAGTCCGGCGACGGCGAGCAGCTTCCAGGTCGCCGGCTTGGTACGGCGGTGTCGAGCGTTGTTGCGCAGGGTTGTCATGCCGTGGGAGCACCTTTCCTACCCCCCCTCAAGACCGACGGACTCCGTCCGCGGCAGGAGCGGAGGAGAGCCCGTCGAGGGGGGAGCCTGTGCGAACCGGCATGTCCTTCGCAACCTGCGCACCGTCAGCCTGAGCCCCTACCGCCGGTCAGACGGCGGTCCGTACGCAGACAGACCAGCAGGTCAGCCCGGGTGTCGGGGCTGCGATCCGGGGCCGGTGTGAGGTGTGGCACAAGTGACCGGGGGCACAGGGTTCGTCCGCTCAGCCGGACCCTCCTGTCCGTTCATCGGACCGCTCGGGCGCCCGGGGAGCGAGCCCGGTCGCCCGCCCCGCCACCGGTGCCCACCGGCGCCGGGGCGGGCGCCGTCGCACCGCGACGCCCGCCCGGTGCGCCGCCCCCCTGTCGGTGGCTGCTGAGAGGCTCTCGGCCGGCCGCAGGGCGCTCCCGACGCCCCTGCGGGGGGACCCCGATGGAACGCGACGAACTCCCGGTCGTCGTCGCTCAAGGCGATTCCGGCCAGGGCGTCCGCCGCGTCACCCTCGCCCGGGCGGTCACGCAGGGCCCGCTCCAACGTCTCGACCACGACCTCATGAGGCAGTGCGGGAGGGTTCTCGAAGCCCAGGTGGGAATGCATCCCGCGAGACGACGTGCCCCGCGCGATCCGCACTCGACCGGCAACAACGGGGCGAACGTCGCCTGAGGCGGGACTAGGCTGGTCGGTGTCCGCCAGCAGCAGTCCCCTGGGAGGGTGAGGTCATGGCGTCCGAGCCGGAGGAGGCCCCGGGCGGTGTGCCCACCGGCCCGCCGGACCTGAACCTGCTGCGCACCTTCCTCGCCGTCCACCGGGCCGGCTCCTTCACCGCCGCCGCCCAGCTGATCGGGTTGTCGCAGCCGACGGTCACCGCGCAGATCAGGACGCTGGAGCGCCAGTTGGGCCGCGAGCTGTTCGAGCGGCTGCCGCGCGGGGTGGCCCCCGTCGCGTACGCGGACGAACTCGCCGCCAGGGTCACGGCGCCGCTGGACGCCCTCGCCGCCGTCACCGGGCGCGGGGTCGACGGGGTCGGCGGCGCGGCTGGGCCCGTGCACCTGGCCGGGCCGGCGGAGCTGCTCTGCCTACGGGTGCTGCCCGCCCTCGCGCCACTGGTCGCGGACGGGGTGCGGCTGCGGGTGACGGCCGGCCTGACCGACGCGCTGCTGGAGGAGCTGCGGGCCGGTCGGCACGACCTGGTGCTCGCGACCACCCGGCCGCGCGGCCGGACGCTGTCCGCCGTGCCGCTGATGGACGAGGAGTTCGTGCTGGTCGCCGCACCCGGCTGGGCGGAGCGGATCGGCGCACCCGGGCGCGGCCCCGCGGCGCTGCTGGAGTCGCTGCACGGCGTCCCGCTGGTCGTCTACGCGGAGGATCTGCCGATCGCCCGCCGGTACTGGCGGCACGTCTTCGGGCGGCGCCTCACCTGCCGGGCCGCCGTCACCGTCCCCGACCTGCGCGGCGTGCTGGCCGCGCTCACGGCGGGCGCCGGGTTCAGCGTGCTGCCCCGGTACCTGTGCGGGGAGGAGCTGGCCTCCGGCGCGCTCGTGGCCCTGCACGAACCCGAGGACCCGCCGATCAACACCGGCTACCTCGTCCAGCGGCCGGGCGTCGCCGCCAATCCGCACGTGGGCCTGGTCCGGGACCGGCTGGTGGCGACGGCCCGCACCTGGTGAGCGGGGCCGCCACCCCGGCGGCCGCCACCCCCGGCAGGCGCGACTACCGAAGGGCGCGACTACCGAAGGGCGCGACTACCGAAGGGCGCGACTACCGAAGGGCGCGACTACCGAAGGGCCGCGGTGCGAAGGGCCGTGGTGCCGACAGCCGCGTCGTGGCGGAGGGCGACCAGCCGGGCGAGGGCGTCGTGGGTGCCGAGCGGCGCGGAGGTCCAGCGGGCGCCGGTGTCGGCGGCGCGGCGGGCGAAGAAGCCGGGGCCCAGCAGGTGGGTGGCGACGGCGACGTCCCGGTGGCCGGCGGCGTGCAGGGCCGCGACGGCCTCGGCGGGAGTCGGCCCGGCCGCGGACAGGAAGGCGGGGACGACGGGCCGGCCGTCGCCGAGGCGGCGGGCGAGGAGTTGGGCCGTCCGGCGGGTGTCCGCGTTGGCGGCGGGGTCGGAGGATCCGGCGGCGGCCAGGACCACCGGTCCCGCGCCGGGCGGGCGGCCTGCCTCGGCGAGGCGGTCCGCGAGCACGGCGGCCAGCAGCGGATGGGGGCCCAGCGCGGGGGCGAGGCGGACCGGGGCGTGCACATCGGCGAGCGCGGCCGGGATGTCCACCCGCAGGTGGTACCCGGCGCCGAGCAGCAGCGGTACCAGCACCACCTCCTCCCCGGCGTCGGCCTGATCGGCCAGGGCCTGCGGCAGCGAGGGCAGGGCCAGATCGAGGAAGCAGCAGCGCACCTGAAGGTCCGGTCGCAGTGCGCGCACCCGTGCCAGCAGCGCCCGGGTCGCGGCCACCCCCTGCCGGTCCCGGCTGCCGTGGGCCACGGCGAGCAGCACGGTGTCGGCGGCCATCAGCCCGCCGCCAGCCGGTAGCCGCGCTTGGGCACCGTCCGGATCAGGCGGCCGTGCGGTCCGAGCGCGGCGCGCAGGCGGCCGACCGCGGCCTCGACGGCGTGCTCGTCCGCCTCCGCGTCGACCCAGACCGTGCGCAGCAGGTCCGCCCGGCTGAGCACCCGGCCCGGGTGTTCGGCGAGGGCGCGCAGCACGGCGGCGCCGCGCGGGCTGAGCCAGTGGCTCTCGCCGTCGACCAGGACGGCGTTGCCCTGCAGGGTCAGGACCGTTCCGGTCAGGGCGAGTTCGCGCCGGCCGCGGCCGGGCAGGGTCTCGGCGAGCAGCCGGACCAGGGAGCCCAGTCGGCCGCGTTCGGGGAACACCGCGGGCAGGCCGAGCTCGGCGAGCGGGCGTGCGCACAGCGTGCCGACGCAGACCGGCAGGACGTCGGCGCGCAGCGCGTCGAGCAGCGCCTCGCGCAGGCCCTCGGCCTCGGCGGTCGCCAGGAAGGCGGTGATCGCCGGTGCACTGGTGAAGGTCAGCGCGTGGACCTGCCGCCGGACGGTCTGCTCGACCAGCCGCCGGACCGGGGCCAGGTCCTCCGGCGGGAGCCAGCGGTAGACCGGGACGGAGATGACCTCCGCGCCGCGCTCGCGCAGCGCCGCCGCGAAGGCCTCCAGGCGCACCCCGTGCTCCTGGACGGCGATCCGGCGGCCGACCAGCGGGCGGGCCAGCAGCCAGGTGAGCAGTTCGTCGGTGGCCTCCGATCCGGGGGAGAAGCCCTCACCGAGGCCGCTGGCCCGGACCGCGCCGGTCGCCTTGGGGCCGCGGCTGAGCACCACCGCCTGCCGGAACGCCTCGGAGAGGGCGGCGCCCCGGCCCCAGCCGTCCGCCGCGCTCATCCAGCCGCGCCAGCCGACGCCCGTGGTGGCGACCACGTAGTCCAGCGGGGCGGCCAGGCAGCGTTCGGTGGCCTGGCGCAGGGCGAGGTCGTCGGAGAGCGGCACGATGCGGAGCACGGGGGCCTCGACCACCTGGGCGCCGCGCCGACTGAGCAACGCGGTCAGTTCGTCGCGGCGACGCGCGGCGGTCACGCCGATGGTGAAGCCGGTCAGCGGGCCGGGCTGGGTGGTTGTTGCCATGGGCGGAAGCGTGCGGGGTCGGCGTTACGGCCGCGTTGCCCGCCGGTCACCTGCCGGTTAGCGAAACCTCCTGCCCTGTTACGGCCGATGTCGGGCGGCGCACCCCGTCCGGGTGGGGGAGTGAGCGAGGCGTACCGCGTGCGCAACACGAGGGACACCGGGTGGAAACGGCGGCCGGGGAAGGTCCTCGGCATGACGGCGACCGTGACGACGACCGCGACGACCAGCACGACGACCACCGCGACGACGACCACCGGTACCCACCGCATCTGACCCGCCGCCACCCGGCCCGAACCCCGGCGCCCCCGAACCCGGCCTCGAACCCGAACCCGGCCTCGAACCCGAACCCCGGTGCCCCGCACCCGATCACCGGCACCCGATCACCGGCACCACCCAGCACTGGAGGAGCAACGCGATGACGCCGCGGACGCACGACCGCCCCCGGGACCTCGTCCTCGTCGGGCACGGCATGGTAGGACAGCGCTTCCTGGAGGCGTGGGTGGAACAGCCCGGCGCGACGGCCTGGCGGGTCACCGTCCTCGCCGAGGAGCCGCGTCCCGCCTACGACCGGGTCCACCTGAGCTCGCTGTTCGACGGCCGCACCGCCGAGGACCTCTCGCTCTGCCCGCCCGGATTCCTCGCCGAGCACGGCATCGACCTGCGGCTCGGCGACCCGGTCACCGCCGTCGACCGCGCCGCACGCACGGTCACCACCCGCTCCGGGCACCGGCTGCGCTACGACGCGCTGGTGCTGGCCACCGGTTCGGCGCCGTTCGTGCCGCCCGTCCCCGGGCACGACGCCGCCGGCTGCCACGTCTACCGCACCGTCGAGGACCTCGCCGCGATCCGGGCCGACGCCGACCGGGCCGCCGCCGCGGCGCAGGCCGCCGACTCGACGGGGAGCGCCGCCGACGCGACGGGGACCGCCGCCGAGGCGCAGGCCGCGACCGGCGTGGTGGTCGGCGGCGGCCTGCTCGGCCTGGAGGCCGCCGGCGCGCTGCGCGCGATGGGCCTGCGCACCCACGTGGTCGAGTTCGCCCCCCGGCTGATGGCCGTCCAGGTCGACGAGGGCGGCGGCGCCCTGCTCCGCCGCAAGATCGAGGACCTCGGCGTGAGCGTCCACACCGGCGCCGCCGCCCAGGCCGTCGCGACCACCGAGGACGGCCGGGTCCGCGCCCTGGCCCTCGCCGGCGGCGCCGAACTCCCGGCCGACCTGGTGGTGTTCTCCGCCGGCATCCGGCCGCGCGACCAACTCGCCCGGGACTGCGGCCTGCCGGTCGGCGTCCGCGGCGGCATCGTCGTCGACGAGCGCTGCCGCACCGCCGACGAGGCGGTCCTGGCCATCGGCGAGTGCGCCCAGGCCGCCGACGGCCGGGTGTACGGCCTGGTCGGCCCCGGCTACCAGATGGCCGAGACCGCCGCCCGCGAGCTCGCCGGCCGGAGCGACCGGGGGTTCACCGGCGCCGACACCTCCACCAAGCTGAAGCTCCTCGGCGTCGACGTGGCCAGCTTCGGCGACCCGCACGGCACCGCCGAAGGCGCCCTCGACGTCCTGTACAGCGACAGCCGGCGCGGCGTGTACCGCAAGCTGGTGATCGGCTCCGACGGTGCGCTGCTCGGCGGGGTCCTGGTCGGCGACACCGACGCGTACGGCACCCTGCGCCCGCTCGCCGCGAGCGGGAAGCCGCTGACCGAGGCGCCCGAACGCCTCGTCCTGCCCGCCGGGTTCGGCGGCGCGGCCGCGGTGGCACTGCCCGACGAGGCGGTGCTCTGCTCCTGCCACAACGTCACCCAGGGCGCCGTCCGCGCCGCCGTCCGCGACCAGGGCTGCGACGGCGTCGCGGCGGTCAAGAAGTGCACCCGGGCGGGCTCCGGCTGCGGCAGCTGCCTCAAGCAGCTGACCACCGTGGTCACCGAGGAGCTGGCGGCCGGCGGCACGGCCCCGCCCACCGGCCTGTGCGAGCACTTCTCGTACGGCCGCGCCGAGTTGTACGAGATCGTCCGGGTCACCGGCATCACCGGGTTCTCCGACCTGCTGGACCGCCACGGCCGCGGCGCGGGCTGCGACGTCTGCAAGCCGGTCGTCGCCTCGATCCTGGCGAGCCTGGGCGGCGGCCACATCCTGGACGGCGAACAGGCCGCGCTCCAGGACACCAACGACCACTTCCTCGCCAACCTGCAGCGCAACGGCTCCTACTCGGTGGTGCCGCGGATCCCCGGCGGCGAGATCACCCCCGACGGGCTGATCACGATCGGCGAGATCGCCCGCGACCACGGCCTCTACACGAAGATCACCGGCGGCCAGCGGATCGACCTGTTCGGCGCCAGCGTCGACCAGCTCCCGGTCATCTGGCAGCGGCTGGTGGACGCCGGGTTCGAGTCCGGGCACGCCTACGGAAAGGCGCTGCGCACCGTGAAGTCCTGTGTCGGGGAGACCTGGTGCCGCTACGGTGTGCAGGACTCCGTCGCCCTCGCGATCGAACTCGAGCTGCGCTACCGGGGCCTGCGCTCCCCGCACAAGCTCAAGTCGGCGGTCTCCGGCTGCGCCCGCGAGTGCGCCGAGGCGCAGAGCAAGGACTTCGGGGTGATCGCCACCTCCGCGGGCTGGAACCTCTACGTCGGCGGCAACGGCGGAATGACGCCCCGCCATGCCGACCTGCTCGCCGCCGACCTGGACCGAGAGACGTTGATCCGTACCATCGACCGCTACCTGATGTTCTACATCCGCACCGCCGACCGGCTGGAGCGCACCTCGGTCTGGCTGGACCGGCTCGAAGGCGGTCTGGACCACCTGCGCGCCGTGGTGCTCGACGACTCGCTCGGCATCGCCGCCGAGCTGGACGCCCTGATGGAGCGCCATGTCGGCGTCTACCAGGACGAATGGGCGGCCACCCTGGCCGACCCCGACCGGCTGCGCCGCTTCGCGTCCTTCGTCAACGCCCCCGGCACCCCCGACCCGGCCGTGACCTTCGTCCCCGAACGGGGCCAGATCCGGCCCGCCCGCCCCGGCGAGAACGGGCGCATCCTCACCGCAACCACCCCGGTCATGGTGGCCGGGCCCCGACTGGAGGTGGTCACCTCGTGAACGTACAGATCCACGACGGCGCGCGCTGGCAGCCCGTCTGCCCCCTCGAAGACCTCGAACCGGGACGCGGCGTGGCCGTGCTGCTGGACGGCGAGCAGGTGGCCGTCTTCCGCGACCGGACCGGCGGCCTGCACGCCGTCGCCAACCGCGACCCGTTCAGCGGCGCGTACGTCCTCTCGCGCGGCCTGCTCGGCAGCCGCGGCGAGAGCCCCACCCTGGTCTCCCCGATGTACAAGCAGGCCTTCGACCTGCGCGACGGGCGCTGCCTCGACGAGGACACCGCCCCCGACGGCAGCCCGGCGGTGCTGCGGCTGTGGCCCGTCCGGGTCGCCCCGGCCACGGGCGGGCGGGCAGCCGCCGCGGCGGGCCGGCCGGCCGCCACCCCCGCGGGCGTGCGGGCGGGTGAGCGGGCATGAGCGCCGTCCTCGACACGAAGGGATCCGACACCCGGCGGCCCGGCGGCAGAGCCGGAGCGGGTCCGCTCACCCCCTGGGACCCGGAGGACGAGGCCTTCTGGGAGGAGGCCGGCGCCCGGATCGCCCGGCGCAACCTGGTGTTCTCGGTGCTCTCCGAGCACATCGGCTTCTCGGTCTGGAGCCTCTGGTCGGTCCTGGTGCTCTTCCTCGGGCCGCAGTACCACATCGACACCGCCGGCAAGTTCACCCTGACCGCGCTCCCCACGGCGCTCGGCGCCCTGCTGCGCCTGCCCTACACCTTCGCGGTGGCCAGGTTCGGCGGGCGGAACTGGACGGTGTTCAGCGCCCTGCTGCTGCTCGTCCCCACCGCGCTGGCCGCGCTGGTGCTCACCCCGGGCGTCTCGTACGGCACCCTGCTCGCGGTGGCCTGCGTCGCCGGGGTCGGCGGCGGCAACTTCGCCTCCTCGATGGCCAACATCAACGCCTTCTACCCGCACCGCCTCAAGGGCTGGGCGCTCGGCGTCAACGCCGGCGGCGGCAACCTCGGCGTCCCGGCGGTGCAACTGCTCGGACTGCTGGTGCTCGCCACCGCGGGCGCGGCGCACCCCCGGCTGCTGCCGCTGCTCTACCTGCCGCTGATCGTGGCGGCCGCGGCCGGCGCGTGGTGGCGGATGGACAACCTGGCGGCCCCGCCGCGCGGCGCGGGCCGGGCGCTGGGCGAGGTGGTCCGGGACCGCTACAGCTGGGTGATGTCCACCCTGTACGTGGGGACGTTCGGCTCGTTCATCGGGTTCGGCTTCGCCTTCGGGCAGGTGCTCCAGGTGCAGTTCCACGACCGCTTCGACACACCGGTGAAGGCCGCCGCGCTGACCTTCCTCGGACCGCTGCTGGGCTCGCTGGCCCGGCCGCTGGGCGGGCGGCTGGCCGACCGCTGGGGCGGGGCCGTGGTCACCCTGGTCACCTTCGTCGCGATGGGCGCCGGTACGGGCGCCGTCCTGGCCGCCTCCCGGGCCGGATCGCTGCCGCTCTTCCTCACGGGCTTCGTCGTGCTGTTCGTGCTGAGCGGGATCGGGAACGGCTCGACGTACAAGATGATCCCGGCCCACTTCCAGGCCAAGGCGCGGGCCGCCGTGCAGGGCGGCGCCGATCCGGCGGCGGCCGAGTCGGACTCGCGCCGGCGGGCGACGGCCCTGATCGGCCTGGCCGGTGCGGTGGGCGCGTTCGGCGGGGTGCTGGTCAACCTGGCGTTCCGGCAGTCGTTCCTGGCCAGCCACAACGGCGACGCCGCCTACCTCGGCTTCCTGGTGGCGTACCTGCTCTGCTCCGCGCTGACCTGGGTGGCGTGCCTGCGGCCGGGCTCGGCCTGGGCGGAGCGCGGCGGGCGCGACTGAACCGCGCCGGCGGCCCCGCACACAGCGGGGCCGCCGGTGGCGGGGCCGCAGCCGAGCGGGGAGGATGGCCTCGCCGAGGAGGTGTGGCCGAGTGGCGGACGAACAGGGCTTCCCCCCGGGTGCGGTGAACGGCCCGGCGGCGTTCGAGGACGGACCGGCGCTGCGCCCGGAACCGGTCGGCCGGGAGGACGGGGGCCGCCGGCGCCCCGCGCTGAGCGTGCTCGACGCGCGCACCGGGCGGAGCACCGGGATCCCGCCCGGCCGCCGGATGCTGCTCCGGGCCTGCGTCCGGCTCGCGGCCCCCGGCGGCCGGGCCGGGCCGGGGGACCTGCGGGCCGCGCTGGTCGGCGACGTGCTGCAGCGCGTCGCGGAGATCGAGGGCCTCCAGGTCCTGCGCGTCCTCGTCCTGCCGGTGCCCGACCCGGGCCGGGCCGCCGCCTTCGACCGCGCCGCCGCGGCCCTCGGCATCCATCCCCCCGTCGCCGTCGTCGCCCCCGGGGATCCGGGGACCTCGGCAGACCCCGGAGAGGCGCTCGGCGGGCCGCCGGACGCCCAGCTGATCGCGGCCGGCGCCGACCGGTCCGACGCCGTCGGGGGCGTGTGGCTCGCGGTGGGCCCCGCCGGGACGGGCCCCGGGGACACGTCGGCGGACGGGCTCGGTGACGGGAACGCGCTGGTGGAGGGCCTCGGCGCCGGTGCCGTCGAGCCGACGGCGGTGCGGCTGGCCCTGCTCTCCCACCCCTACCGCGAGCCGGCCGGCACCGGGCCGCGCGCGCTGGACGAGGCCGCCGCCACCCTGCGGGACTGGCGCCGCCACGTCACCGACTGGGCCTGGGCACCCTCGAAGCCCGTCCCGGACGACATCCGGCGGCAGGCCGCGGCCGCCTTCACCGGTGATCTGGACACCCCGGCCGCCCTCGCCCTGCTGCACCGCGTCCGGGCGGCCAACGGGCTGGAGGACGGCGCCCGGTTCGAGACCTTCGCGGCCCTGGACCGCGTCCTGGGCCTGGAACTCACCCGCGAGGTCGGCCGGCACTGACCCCAGGCACCGGCCGCCGGCACCGACCCCAGGCACCGGCCGCAGGGACCGGCGCGAGCGGTGTACAGCCGTTCGCGGACGGCCTAGCGTGGGAGGCAGGGGTCCCGCGCCGGACCGAGGTACGTGCGATGACGGGCTTAGCCGACCGGCCCACATCGGTGCTGGCCATCGAAATGACCAGGTGGGACGCGTTCTACGCGGACTGGGTGAAGCCGATCGCCCAGCTCGTCCTCCCCGGGGCGATCGCCCTCCTCGTCCTCGTCGCCCTCAGCGCCCTGCTCACCCGCTACCTGGTGCCGTGCGAGTCCGAGGCCTGGGGGCAGACCGGCAGACGCGCGTGGACGGCCGTCGGCGGGTTCTCCCTGTTGGCGGTGGCGGTCTTCCTGCCGCTCCAGCCGATGTACCAGGTGGTCGGCGACGGACCCTGGCTGACCTGGGCCTTTCCCCTCGTCCTGGTCCTGCCCGGGGTCCTGCTGGCCGTCCTGGCCAAGCGCTGGCCGCCGGGGCGGTGGCCGCACCGGCCCGGCCCCGGCATCTCCGCGCTGACCTTCTGGACCCTGCTGCTCCTGTGGGCCGTGCTGACGAGCTGCTTCTTCTCCTGGGGGGAGCGCGAGCGGCTGATCGTCGCGGACATCGCGCTCGCCCTCCTCGGGCTCACCGCCACCGCGACGGCCCTCGGCCAGAGCCGCCGGCTCCAGGTCGAGGCCCAGGGACCGGACGGCAAGAGCGACGTCGCCGCGTCGGAGTACGTGATGGCCCGGCTGCAGTCCCTGGGCTCGCGGCAGCCCGCGAGCCTGGGCATCGCCCGGCCCACCGAGCTCAGCCGGCTGGCCAGCGAGGACCTCAAGGCCGTCCCCGGCGGCGCGATCGCGACGGCGGCGGCCCGCATCATGTACGTCCTCCGGCCGGGCCTGACCTGGCGGGCGCTGGTGACGCTGGTCGACGCCGACCGGGTGACGGTCACCCTCACCCGCAACAGCCACCAGGCCGACTGCGTCCTCATCAGCGGGCCGGCCCTCGGCCTGGCACCGCCGGGGCCCGCCCCTGTGGTGAAGGTGCCGGACGGGGGCGGTCCGGCGGCCGGGGCGGAGGACGGGGGCGAACCGGCGGCCGCGGCGGAGGACGGCGGCCGGGCCCGGGCCCAACTGCTGACCGGCGCAGCCGCCTGCATCCTGGTCCGGCTCAGCCGCATCCACCGGGAGCTGCGGCCCGGGCTGTGCGGCGCGGAGCAGTGGCAGAGCGTGGCCCTGCACGTCATCGCGATGGAGCCGACCCTCACGGACACCGCGCAGAAGCGGGTCGAACTGCTGCGGCGCGCCGTCAAGGTCGAGCCGGAGTACGGCCTGGCCCGCGTCGACTACCTGAGCGAGCGCTTCCAGCACGTCCCGGGGACGGCCGCGAACCGGCTGCGGTTCGCCAAACTGATGGACGGACAGCTGGCCCTGGCCAGGCCCCATGGGCAACCGGTTCACCGGGGATGGGAGGTGATCTACCTCCGGACCCTCTACAGCAGCGCCGCGATGAGAGTGAACTGCTACCTGACGGAGCTGGCCGCGAGCGGCCCGCGTGTGGCCGCGCTGCGACAGGCCGAGCCCGAGATCCTGACGACAGCCCTCGACTCGGTGTGGATGCTCCTCACCCAGAGCCGACTGATCGCCAGAAGGGCTGATGACCGCCAGGCCAGGTCGTTCGCTGCGGACATGAAGCCGGTGGCTGCGAATCTGATGACCTCGATCCGGCTCCTGCGGGAGCACCTGAGCCGGACTGACGAGGGCGAGCCGTGGCGGTGGACCGCGCCCGAGCCCGGTTCCTTCCCCTCGCCCGACCTGGCCTACGACTACGCCTGCCTGGCCGCACTGGTCAAGGAGGTGGGCCTGCCGCCCGGGTCCCTCGGCGACCTGGAGGACCACCTCGCCCTGGCGGTCGCCACCGCCGCCGACCGGCGCGAGCTGTGGGGCGACCCGTCCTTCGCGGCGCTGCTGCGGGGGGAGGCGTACGGGCGGGAGATCGCGTGCGCCGTCGGGCTCCCGGAACAACCCGTCGACATGCTCGACCTCGCTCCGTTCGAGCCCTACGCGGAGAAGTTCCGGGCCATCGGTGTCACCACTTTCGAGCGGTTCCGCCAGGTGGTCCCGGGCGCCGCCGAACAGCTGGAGCTGACCGCCCACCTGGGCTGCTCGCCGATGGTCACCGCCCACCTGGTGGAGGTGGTCGACCTGGCCGCGTTGCACGGGGACCTCAGCCGCCCCGAGGTCGTCCGGGTCTTCCTGGACGCCGGGATCACCGGCCGCGCCGAGCTGCTCCGCCGCAAGGAGGCGGACCAGGAGCGGCTGCTCGCCACGCTGTCCCACGGCGCCGACCGCTCCGGCCTGGCCGGGCAGCCGGCCTTCGCCCGGCCGCCGGCCTGGCTGGCCGCGCTCTGACCCGGCCGCCCCGACCCGTCCGGCCCGGCCGTTCCGACCCGTCTGACCCGCCGCTCCGGGCCGCACTCCCGGCCGCCATCGGGCCGGGGCCGCGGTCCGTGTGCTGCCATCGGAAATCCGATGGCAGCCATCGGCAGGTTTATTTGAGTCACTGAAGTATCTGGTCGTACGGTCGAAGACATCGCCGCTCTGACGATCTGCACCCGGAACGTCAGAGCGCCATTCCACCGACCGTGAGGAACCCCGCCATGGCGAAGACCGTCCTTTTCGTTGTCACCGGTGCCGACCACTGGACCCTGGCCGACGGCACCAGGCACCCGACCGGCTTCTGGGCGGAGGAGCTGGTCGCCCCCCACCGCGCGTTCACCGCGGCCGGTCACGAGGTGGTGGTGGCGACCCCGGGCGGCGTGGTGCCGACCGTGGACCAGGGCAGCCTGTCCGCCGGGGTCAACGGCGGCCAGGAGCAGGCCGACGCGATCCGCACGGAACTGGCGGGCATCGGCGCACTCGCCGCCCCGCTGAAGCTGGCGGAGGTCGACCTCGCCGACTACGACGCGGTGTTCTACCCCGGCGGGCACGGACCGATGGAGGACCTGGCCGTCGACGCCGACTCCGGACGGCTGCTCATCGCCGCCCTGGAGTCCGGCAAGCCGCTGGGCGTGGTCTGCCACGGCCCCGCCGCCCTGCTCGCCGCCGTCCGCCCCGACGGCACCTCCCCCTTCGCCGGCCGGCGCCTGACCGGCTTCACCAACGCCGAGGAGACCCAGGCCGGCCTCGCCGACCAGGCCAAGTGGCTCCTCCAGGACCGCCTCGTCCAGCTCGGCGCCGACTTCCAGGAGGGCGCCCCCTGGGCCCCCCACGTCGTCACCGACGGCAACCTCGTCACCGGCCAGAACCCCGCCTCCTCCACCCCCCTGGCCGCCGAACTCCTCGGCCGACTGGGCTGACAGGTGCCCGCCGCCGACCGGCTGTCCGACGTCCTGGACGCCGCCTACACCTGCCTGACCAGGTACGGGGTGCGGCGCACCACCGTCGACGACATCGCCACGGAGGCGGGCATCTCCCGCTCGGCCGTGTACCTGTACGTCCGCAACAAGGACGACGCCTTCCGCCGCCTGGCCGAGCGCCTGCACACGCAGGCCCTCGACCGGGCCCGGCAGGCGGCCGCGGCCGGGGCGCCTCCCGGCGACCGGATCCGGGGCGTGCTGGCCGCCAAGCTGCGGCTGGTCCTGGACCTGGGCGGCGACTCGCCGCACACCGCCGAACTCCTCGACGCCCGGGCCCGGCTGTTCGGCGACATCTGCCGCGACTTCACCGCCGACCTCCGCACCCTGCTGGCCGGGCAGTTCGCCGCCGCCGGCACACCGGACCCGGCCCGGGCCGCCGACATCTGCATCGCCCTGGTCGTCGGACTGGAGGGCCGCCCCGACGCGGCAGAGCTCTTCGAGCCCGCCGTCGCCGCGCTGCTGACCGGCCTGCTGCCGTCCGGCGCCGCCCGCCACCACCACCCACCGCACCTGCGAGGCACCTCTTGAGCACCCCCGCCACCGTCGAACAGCCCGCCACCGCGGAGCAGCCCACCGAGCTCGTCGCCCGGCTCCGGGCGGCCTTCCGCAGCGGCCGCACCAAGCCGCTCGCCTGGCGCGTCGAGCAGCTGAACCGGCTGCGCGCCCTGATCGCCGAGAACGGCGAGGGCCTCGCCGCCGCCCTCCACCAGGACCTGGGCAAGCCGCGGGCCGAGGCGTCCGCGGCCGAGATCGACCTGCCGATCCGGGAGATCGACCACACCCTCGCCCACCTGGAGGAGTGGCTGACCCCGGAGCAGGTGGACGTCACCGCGGTCTTCGGCCCGGCCGCCACCGCCGGTACGCGCTTCGACCCGCTGGGCACCGTGCTGGTGATCGCCCCCTGGAACTACCCGGCGCAGCTGCTGCTCGTCCCGCTGGCCGGCGCGCTCGCCGCGGGCAACACCGTCGTCGTCAAGCCCAGCGAGCTCGCGCCCGCCACCTCGGCGCTGCTCGCCCGGCTCATCCCCGCGTACCTGGACAAGGAGGCCGTCGCCGTCGTCGAGGGCGGCGTGCCGGAGACCACCGCCCTGCTGGCCGAGCGCTGGGACCACATCTTCTACACCGGCAACGGCACGGTCGGCCGGATCGTCATGCGGGCCGCGGCCGAGCACCTGACCCCCGTCACCCTGGAGCTGGGCGGCAAGTCGCCGGTCTTCGTCGACCGGGACGCGGACATCGACGCCACCGCCGAGCGCCTGGCCGCCACCAAGTTCGCCAACGCCGGCCAGACCTGCGTCGCCCCCGACTACGTGCTCACCGACCCGGCCACCGCCCGGCGGCTGGAGGGCGCCCTCGCCCGGGCCGTGGAGCGGCGCTTCGGCGCGGACCCGCAGCGGTCCCCGGGGTACGGGCGCATCGTCAACGAGCGGCACTTCGACCGGCTCGCCGCGCTGCTCGGCTCCGGCCGGACCGTCACCGGCGGCGGCCACGACCGCGCCGACCGCTACATCGCGCCGACCGTCCTCGCCGAGGTCGCGCCGGACGCCCCGGTCATGCGGGAGGAGATCTTCGGCCCGGTCCTGCCGATCGTGGAGGTCGCCGACCTGGACGAGGCCATCGCCTTCATCAACGACCGGGACAAGCCGCTGGCGCTCTACGGCTTCACCGGCAACGAGACCACGCGGCGCCGGCTGCGCGAGGAGACCTCCTCGGGCGGGCTCGGATTCGGTCTGCCGATGGCCCACCTGCGGGTGCCCGAGCTGCCGTTCGGCGGCGTCGGCGAGAGCGGAGTGGGTGCCTACCACGGCCGCCACTCGATCGCGACCTTCAGCCACCGCAAGGCGCTCCTGGACGTCCCGCTCGGCTGACCGGAGCCCGGCCCCGGCGCCCGCCCCGCGTGCGGCGGGCGCCGCCGGAGGCGGTGGGGCGGGGTGGGGTGCTTCCATGGAAGGGGGCACGCCGCAGACGGGAGCCCACCGATGGCGCACACCGACTCCGCAATCGCCGGCCGGCTGGTCGCACTGCTCGGGCTGGCGCGCAACGCGCTGGGCCACGCCTCCGAGGCGGCGCTCGGCGCCGACACCACCGTCATCGCCCGGGAGCTGGCCGCCGTCGAGGACGCGCTCCGGCCGCTGCGCGGGGAGGTCGAGAAGGACTCCGCGACCCTGCTCGCCGAGCGCCGCGACACCTCGGTCTACCTCAGGGAGGTGGTCTCCGAGGTCCACGTCGGCTGCGAGGCCCGGCAACTGGCCGAGCTCGCCGCACGGGTGGCCGAGCTGGCGCGGACCCGCGAGGCGAACGGGCCGCTGCCGGACGCCGTGCGGCTGCCCCTGCAGGGCATGAGCGCGCTCGCGCTCGCCATGGTCGCCATGGCCGGCGAGGCACTGGCGCAACCCGAACCCGGGGTGCTCGCCGATCTGCACGGCGGCCTCAACGAGATCGGCCACCGGCAGCGCCTGCTGTACGGGCAGCTGCTCGCCGGGACGTCCTCGGTCGAGCGGACGGACGCCGTGGACGCGGCGCTGCTGAGCGTCTACTTCGAACGCTGCGCCGGACACGCCCTCTCGGCCGCCCGGCACGCCGGCCTGTTCGCGGGGCTGGCGTAGGGAGCGCGCCGCCCCGCCGCCCGGGTGACCCGACTCCGCCCGCCCGTCCGGACGCTGCCCGCACCCGTGGGGCTCAGGGGACGGGTGGGACAGGGCGTGTAGATGAGATGTAGATCTCCGGGAGTGAGGATGGCGTCCGAGCACCTCCTCCAGACCGCCCAAGGACGACCGGGAGTCATCTCATGAAGCGACCTGCACAGTCCCTCCGCCGCCGTACACCGATCCTGCTGCCGGCCTTCGCGGCCGTGGTGCTGGCCGTCCTCGGAGCGGCCGCCACCTCCCCGGGGGCCGACACCGGCGCAGGCCGGAACGGGAACGGGACCGTCGGCGCGCTCGCCGCCGAGCACGACGGGATGCAGCCGCCGAGCGGGACGTCCGAGTGGAACACCAAGGCCTGATCCGCCCTGACCCGCCCCGCCCTGACCCGCCCAGCCCTGACCCGTCCAGTCCTGACGCGTCCTGTCCGGCCCCGGCCCGCCGGGTTCAGCCCGCGGAGGCCCGCCCCGCGCGGGCGGCGACCGCCTCGGCGCGGGCGGCGTCCGGCAGCCCGATGCCGGTGAACACGGCCTGGGCCTGCGAGGCGTGGGCCCGGCCCTCCTCGGTGCGGCCGAGGTCGAGCTCGATCTGCGCGAGGACCAGCAGGGCGTGGCCGTGGTCCCGGTCGCTGCCGGAGGTTTCGCGGTAGTGGGCCAGGGCCCGCCGGGCCTCCTCCCGGGCCGGGCCGAGCCGGCCCAGCGCGTGCAGGGTGGCGGCGGCGCGGTAGCGGGCCTGGGCCGCCTGGCCGGGGATGTGCCAGGTGTCGCAGAGCGCGAGGCACTCCCGGTAGCCGTCCAGCGCCTCCTGGTACCGCCCCGACTCGTGCAGCGCCAGGCCCCGCACGCAGAGCGCGTGCGCGGTGCCGTGCCGGTCGGAGACCTGACGCAGCGTCACCAGGGCTTCGTCGCAGGCGGCCACCGCCTCCTCGGCGCGGCCGCTGCGCAACCGTGCCATCGCGGCGTTCAGCATCGCGGTGAGTTCGCCGGAGCGGTGGCCGGTCCGGCGGGCGAGTGCCAGGGCCTGGTCGAAGCAGTGCACGGCGTCCGCGTACCGCTGCTCGAACTGGGCGATCACGCCGAGGTCGTTGAAGGTCTGGCGCAGGATGACGGTGTCGCCGGCCCGGCGGCAGGCCTCGGCCGCGCGCCGGGTGTAGGCGTCGGCGGCCGCCAGCCGGGTGGTCTGCAGGGCGGCGTTGCCGCAGACGAACAGGGCGCGTCCGGCCGCGCGGTCGGCCCCGAGGCCCTCCGCCCGTTCGGCCACCGCCTCGGCGGAGGCGGCCAGTTGGCCGTACGGGATGTCGCGGCCGAACGGGCTGAGCGCGATGAGCAGGTCGGCCGCGCCGTCGAGCAGTGACGGCGCGGCCGTCCCTTCCTGGACGGCGAGTTGGATGACGTGGACGGCGCCGTCGAACTCCTCGGTCACCCAGGCGCGGGCGGCGGCGAGATCGGTGAAGCGCGGGCCCTGCGGGTCGCCGGAGGCGAGCGTGGTGTGCACCGGGTCGCCCGGGACCATCTGCTGGAAGGCCGAACCGGCCGCGCCGAGAAGGTGGTCGAGCAGCCGGCGGCGCACCTGCTCCGGGTCCTCCTGCGCGGGGCCGTCCTGCATCGGGCCGTTCTGTGCCGGGCCGTCGGGTGTCGGGCCGTCGGCCGTCGGCGCGGGCAGGTGGCGGGCGAAGGACCGCACCAGCTGGTGGTAGCGGTAGCGGCCGGCCGAGGGTGACTCCAGCAGCGCGGCGTCCACCAGGGACTCCAGCAGCGGCTCGGCCTCCTCCTGGCCGAGGCCGAGCGCGGCGGCGGCCGCGCCGAGGCCGATGCCCGGCCCGGCGACCGGTGCGAGCGCCCGGAAGGCCCAGGCCTGACGGATCGTCAACTGTCGGTAGCCCAGCTCGAACACGGCGGCCACGGCGAGCTCGCCGGCCTGCAGTTCGGCCAGCCGGCGCCGTTCGTCACCGAGGCGGTCGACCAGGCTCGCCACCGTCCAGCCGGGCCGGGCCGCGAGCCGGGCGGCCACGATCCGTACGGCGAGCGGCAGATTGGCGCAGGCGGTGACCAGTTCGCGGGCGGCGTCGGGTTCGGCGTCGACGCGCTCCGCGCCGATCACCCGCCGGAGCAGCCCCAGGGCCTCGTCGGTCTCGAAGACGCCCAGGTGGACGTGGGCGGTGGCGGGAAGTCCGGCCAGTCGGCCCCGGCTGGTGACCACCACCGCACAGGCGGCGGATCCCGGCAGCAGCGGCCTGACCTGGGAGTCGTCCCGGGCGTCGTCGAGCAGCAGCAGGACACTGCGGCCGTCGAGCACGGTGCGGAAGAGCCTGGTCCGGTCCTCCAGGGCCCGGGGGATCTCCTGGCCGGGCACGCCCAGCGCCGCCAGGAAGCTCCCCAGCACCGCGCCGGGGTCGGCCGCGTCGGCGCCGGTGCCGCGCAGGTCGGCGTAGAGCTGGCCGCCCGGGTAGCGCTCCTTGATCCGGTGGGCCACCCGCAGGGCCAGGGTGCTCTTTCCGATCCCGCCCATACCGCTGACCGAGGCGACGGTCAGGGCGCCGTCGTCCTGGCCGGGCAGGGCCTGGCAGAGCCGGGCGACCGCCTCGTCGCGACCGCTGAAGTCGGAGGTGTCGGGCGGGAGCTGGGCCGGGCGCGGCGCCGCGGGAAGGGCGGCGGCCGGGGTGGCGGCCGGGACGGTCGGGGGCGCCGGCGGCGGGTCGGCGACCGCAGTGGCAGCGGCGGTGGCAGCTGCGGCGGGCGGTTGCGCAGGGGAGTCCGGCGCGCTGGGCGGTGGCAGCTCGCGGACCGGAAGGTCGTTGGCCAGCACGCGCTGGTGCAGGTCGCGCAGCTCCGGCCCCGGCTCGACCCCGAGCTCCTCGGCGAGCAGCCGCCGGGCCCGGGCGAAGACGGCGAGCGCCTCGGCCTGCCGCCCGCACCGGTAGAGCGCCTCCATCAGGAAGCCGTACGGGCGTTCGCGCAGCGGGTGCTCGCAGGTGAACGCCGTCAGGTCCGGGACGGTCGCGGCGTGCCGGCCGAGCAGCAGGTCGTGGTCGAACCGCTCCTCCAGCAGCATCAGCCGCAGTTCGGCGAGCCGCCCGCGCTGCTGTGCGGCGAACGGGCCGGGGACGTTGGCCAGCGGCTCGCCCCGCCACAGGGCGACGGCCTCGGTGAGCAGCCGGGTGCAGTCCTCGTGCCGGCCGGCCGCGCGGGCCCGGGCCGCCTCGGACCCGAGCTCCTCGGCGCGGTAGGCGTCCACGTCGGCGGGGGCGACCGCCAGGCGGTAGCCGGAGCCGGTGGAGAGCAGGATCCGGGGGGTGGAGCACTCGGCTTCCAGCCGCTGCCGCAGCCGCCAGACGTAGGTGCGCAGACTGGTCACGGCCGAGTCGGGGGCGTGGTCGCCCCAGACCGTGCTGACCAGTTCGTGCAGTGATGCCGAGCGCCCCGAGCGCAGCAGCAGCGCGGCGATCATGGCCTGCTGCTGCGGCGGTCCCGCCGGGACGTCGCTCCCGCCCAGGTCGATCCGCATGGCGCCGAGCACCGAGAACCGCACCACCCCCTCCATGCCGCGTTCCCTTTCCCCGTCGTGACCGGCCGTAGTCCGGCGGTCACGATCCCCTCCCGATGGTGACAGGTGGATCATCCTAGCCATGGATACCCGGTATGGGGTGGGCACACGGACGACCGGTGTGACGGCGGGGGCGTCGGTGGCGCGCCTCGTCTGGCGCGCGGCGGCGGCCTGACGGAGCGGGAGGCGCGAAGGGCCGGGGGAGACGGGGAGGGCGGGAGTGGGGCGGGCCGGGGGTGGGCCCGCCCCACGTCGTGGGGCGGCGCGCTCAGGACTCCGAGGGCGTCCGCCGGGTGGGGGTGGGGGCGGGGGCGGGGGTGGCGCGGTGGGCGGTGGCGCGGTCGGCGGCGACGGGCGGTGCGGGCGGCACCATCCGGTCCAGCAGGGTGAGCCGGGCGAGCGTGTCGGAGGCGTCCGCCGCCTTGCGGTCGGCGTGCTCCGGCCGGGCGGTCAGGAACTCCCGCAGCCCCCGCAAGTCGGCGCCGCCACAGGTGCGTTCGACGGCGCGCCAGCTCCGGCGGTGGTACGGCAGGGCGCGCGCGGCGTCGAGCAGCGCGGCGGCCTGCGGGGCCGTCAGCACGTCGGCCGCGACGGCGGCGCCGAGCGTGTGCCGGATGTTCACCAGCGGCTCGCTGGTCCGCCGGTAGTCGGGCCCGTCGCCGTGCGCGACCGCGACCTCGTCGTCCGCGTGGATGACGCCGTCGCGGTACATCCGGAAGACCTCGCCGTGTCCGATCATGCCGAACGGGCGCAGCTCGGCGGCCCACAGCGCACCCAGGCCGGCGCAGCCCACCACCCGGACCCCGGCGGCCAGCGCGGCGAGGACCTCCCGGTGCCGGACGGCCGTCGCGTGGTCGTGGTGGCCGTCGACGACGATGGCGGTGTCCCCGGGCCCGAGGCCGAGCCGGAAGAGGTCGCCGTGGGCGACGGGCGGGCGCACGACGGAGCCCGGGGCGAGGGCCGCGACCCGCGCGGCGGGCAGGGTGGGCCCGACGAAGACGTAGGTGGTCATCGGAGCTCCTTCGCCGGAAGGGGCCCGGCCGGGGCGGACCGGGCCCGGACGGGACGCGGGGCGGGGTGCGGGGCGGCGCAGGCGCGGCCCCGCACCGGCGCGGGGATCCCGAAGAGGTCCTCGGCGGTGCTGGCGGCCAGATGGCAGAGCACGAAGCGCTGCCTCGGCCCGATGCCCAGCCGGTCGAGGTGGGAGCAGAGCACGTTGGCCGCGATCCGGTGGCTCTGGTGCCGGACGCCGGCGAGCACCTCCTGCGGGTGGGCCGGGTCGAGCAGCAGCAGGTCCACGGCGGCGGCCGGACCGCCCGCCGGCGGCTGCCCCTGCGGCGGCTCCGCCGGTGGTGCCCCGCCGCGGTCCAGGGAGATCCGCCCCGATTCCAGCAGTGGTTCGGCGGCGGCCTCGACCTCGGCGGTGTGTCGCGCCCACCACCGCACGAAGGGCACCTGTCCGTCGCCGTCCAGGGTCTCCAGGACGGCGGTCAGCCGGCGTTCCAGCGCGGGCCGGCGGGCCCGGTACTCCACGTCCAGCGCGGCCCGGACCGCGGACGGGTTCCGGCAGTGGGTCAGAAAGCGCTCGGTGTGGGCGCGGTAGGAGCCGAACCCGCGGCCGGCGGGCGGCGCGCCCGCCCGGGCTCTCGCCTGGCCGCTCACCTGGCCGCTCACCCGGGCGAACGCGAACATCAGGTCCAGCGCGATGCCCCTGCGGCTGTCGTGTCCGCCGCGCACCCGCTCCAGCATGGTGAACAGCTGCTCGCAGCTCGCCGCGTACGCGTCGTCGAGCAGGTCGGCGAGCTGCCGGCTGCCGAGGACGTGCGACCGGTCGTCGTGCGGCTCGGTCTGCAGGCTGTTGTCCGGATGCCAGGGGAACAGCGGCCCCTGCTCGTCCTGCGCCCGCGCCATTCGCTGGTGCGCGGCGAAGTGCGCCCGCTGGTCGAGGACGGCGGTGGAGGGGGAGCCGAGCAGGTACTCGGCGAGCCCGAGCTGCGCGCCGGGCAGCACGGTGCCCTGCCAGTCCTCCTCGGTGGCGGTGAAGTCGAGCCGCAGGTGCGGCCCGCGCCGCCAGTGCCGGGTGAGGTACGGGCGGCCGATCTCCCCGGCGAAGCGGCGGAAGAGGGGGCGGACGGCGTCGAGGACGAGGTCGTCCTTGTCCTCGGCGTAGTAGCGGACCTGGATGCTGCGCCACCGGGCGGCCGTCGTCGCCGTGGTGCTGGTCATGGGGTCTCCTCGGTGCTGGGCCGGCCGCCGGGTGCACGGCGACGGCCCGCCCGCCGGCGGTGCCGTGCGTCAGCGGTCGGCGGGCGGCCGGTCGGAGTCGTCCGACTCCTTCGGGTCGGGCGCACCGCCGTGGTGTGCCGCCTGCCGAAAGCTTCATCGGCCGACATCTACGGCCGATCACCATCCGCTCTACGGCTCCCGCGGTCCTCCGCCGGCGGGATCCGCGCACCCGCGTCCGCTTCGCAGCCGGAGCAGCCCCAGGCCGGACAGGGCCTACCCGGGGCGGCCCGGCGTCCGGCCCACCGGGAGCCCGCGCGGCTCCTTGATCCGCTTCATGATGATCTGCGAGTTCACCTCGGTCACCCCGGTCAGCGAGGTCAGCCGCTCGATCCAGAGCCGCTCGTAGGCCTGCAGGTCCGCCACCGCGATCCGCAGCAGGCAGCCGGGGCTGCCGAACAGCCGGTACGCCTCGACCACGTCGGGGATGTCCTGCAGGGCCTCCTCGAAGGCCTCCACCGCCTCCCGTTCGCGCCGGACCTCGACCGAGACCAGGACCTCGAAGCCGCGCCCGACGGCCTCGGGGTTGACCACCGCCCGGTAGCCCTCGATCACCCCGTCCTGCTCCAGTTGCCGCACCCGGCGCATGCACGGCGAGGCGGTCAGACCCACCCGCTGGGCCAGCTCCTGGTTGCTCAGGCGGCCGTCCTGCTGGAGCTCGCGCAAGATCTGTCGGTCAATCTCGTCCATGGCGCAAGAATCCACCACGGTGCAGGCCTGATCAAGCGGGAATTGGCGATCGCCGTGCGCGCATATTTTCCTATCCTTGCGAGGATATTGCCGAACCATCCTGAAGCCCCCACCGATCCCGAAGGGAGACGGCACGCCGTGAAACGGGTCGTCCTGATCACCACCGGCGGCACCATCGCCAGCCGCTGGCAGGGAACCGGCTACGCCGCCGACACCCCTGGCCAGGAGGTCCTGGCCACCGCCGCCGTCCCGCACGGCGTGGACGTGAAGGTGGTCGACCTCTTCAACGTCAACAGCCCCCGGCTCACCACGGAGCACCAGCTGACCCTGCTGCACGCGGTGCACCGGGAGCTCGCCGACCCCGAGGTCGCGGGCGTGGTCGTCACCCACGGCACGGACACCCTGGAGGAGTCCGCGTTCCTGGTGGACCTGCACCACGGCGACCCGCGCCCGGTGGTGTTCACCGGCGCCCAGCTGCCCCACGACGCGGCCGAGGGCGACGGGCCCGGCAACCTGCGGGACGCCCTGGTGACGGCGTCGACGGTCTCCGGACTCGGCACCCTGATCGTCTTCAACGGCGTGGTGCACGCCGCCCGCGGCACCGTCAAGACCGAGACCCTCGACCTGGACGCCTTCGGGGACCTCTCCGGCACGCCGGTCGGGGACATCGGCTTCACCAAGGTCACCAGGCGCGCCGAACCGGCCCGGCCGACCGCCCTGCCGCTGCCCCCGCTGCCGCAGGCGCCGGTCCGCGTCGACATGGTGATGCACCACATCGACGCCGATCCGCTGCTGATGCGCGCGGCCGTCGCCGCCGGGGCGCAGGGCATCGTGCTGGTCGGCACCGGGGCCGGCAACGCGACCCCGCAGTTCGTCGAGGCCGTCACCGAGGCGATCGGCCAGGGCGTCCTGGTCGCCCTGACCACCCGGGTGCCGTCCGGCCCGGTGGCCGAGATCTACACCGAGGGCGGCGCGGTCGACCTGGTCGCCGCCGGCGCCCTGCCCACCGGCACGCTGCGCGCGGGCCAGGCCCGGATGGCCGTGCTGGCCGCGGCGCTCGCCACCCCCGACCCCCGGGAGCGCCGGCGCGTCCTCCGGCACGCCCTCGCCGCCCCGGAGTCGACGCCCGCCCACTGACCACGGACCCGCCCGATCCGCCCCGCCGGCCCCGCCGCGCGGGGCGGACGCGCACCCGGGCGGACCCCCGTTCCCGTGTACGAAGCAGCCCCGCCGCGGCGGGCACGTCGGCTCGGGCGCGTCAGAGCGGCGTACGGATCGGCGGCGAACGCGTCAGAGCCCCGTCAACGAGGGCTCCCGCCCTCCCCGCCCCGGGTTTGCTGGAACCAGCAGCACTCCACCGCACGCCAGAGGGACGGGACCGGGCCATGGCAGACATCCACGCCGACGAACAAGCCTTCCAGCCGGGGCAGCCCCGCATCGTCGTCGGCGTCAGCGGCTCGCTCGGCAGCCTCGCCGCCCTGCACCACGCCGTCGCCGAGGCCCGCCGCATCGACGCCGAGGTCCTCGCCGTGCACTGCTGGACCCCGGTCGGCGGCGAGTTCGGCTACCGCCGCTCCCCGTGCCCGCCCCTGCTCAGCGCCTGCCGCGACGCGGCCGCCGCCCGGCTGCGCCAGGCGCTGGACGAGGCCTTCGGCGGTGCCCGCGCCGGTGTGCCGCTGCACAGCCAGGCCGTCCGCGGCGAGACCGGCCAGGCGCTGGTCCAGGTCGCCGACCGGCCCGGCGACGTGCTCGTCCTCGGCGCCGGCCGCCGGGGCGCGCTCGCCCGGGTGCTGCGCCCGTCCGTCACCGCGTACTGCGTCCGCCACGCGGACTGCCCGGTCCTCGCCGTGCCCAAGCCGCCGCTCCAGCGGGAGCTCGAAGCGCTGGAACGCCACCACGTCCGACTGCTGCCGATCGGCCACTGAGGAGGCGTCACGCCATGCCGTCCCACCCGGATCGCCTGCCCGACCAGGCACCCGACCAGGCACCCGACCAGGCACCCGACCACGTGCGCGACCGCGACCGGATGCCCGTCGCGATGCCCGTCGAGGTGGCCCTGCTGGCCGCCCTCCTGACGGCCTTCGCGACGGCCCTGGCCACGGCCCTGCGCCGCCCGCCGAGCCACCCGGGCCGGCGGCGGGTCCTCGTTCACACGCCGGTGCTGCCACCCCCGCACGGCAGGTAGGCGACACCGGCGGCCGCCGCCAGCACCCGGGCGGTGGCCAGCCCGCCCTGCACCGCGTGCTCCGCCCGCGCCGGCAGGCACCGGTTCGCCGCCGGGTCGTACTCGGTGAGCACCACCCCGGCGTGGTCCGTCGCCGGTTCCTCCAGGACCACCGACGACCCCTGCTCGACCAGGGCGGCGCTCAACTCCCTGGTCCGGTCGGCGTCCAGCACGTCGTCGGCCGTGCCGTGCACCAGCCACACCGGCACCGGGGACGGCCCGGCGGCCAGCACCTCCAGCGGGGCCGCGCCCGTGGTCACGGCGGGGGAGTGGTAGCTGGAGGCGATCCCCACCGCGGCCGTCGGACGCCAACCGTCCACCGTCGTCGGGTGGGTGGCCACCGCGACGGCCTCCCGGCCGCCCATCGACCAGCCGGCCAGCACGAACCGCTCCACGTCGCCGCCGTACGCGGCCGCCGTGCGGCGGGCGTGGTCGAGCGAGGCCAGCAGGTGCTCCCGGCCGCCGTCCGCGCTGTCGGAGCGCCAGTCGGGCACGAGCACCAGCAGCCCCGCCGCGGCCACCTCGCGCGCCAACGGCCGCATCACGTCCCGCTCGTCGGGCCCGCGGCCGTGCCAGAGCAGCACCACCGGCACCGGCCCGGTGGCGGAGTCCGGCCGGTGCACGTCCATCAACCGCCCGTCCGCGGTGTACGGGACGGCCTCGGGCGGGGCGGGGTGAGCGATCGTCATGCGCTGTTCTCCTCGGGTTCGGGCGGGGGTTTCCGGCCTGGTAGTGTTCTTCCCGTCGAGAGGCAATGATCTCTCGGACAGGCGTCAGAGGTGCTACTGGAGCACGTCCTACTTTCAGTAGGAAGAGTCCGTTCGATCCGGGCCTGGCGCTCCATGGTCGGATGAGGTCCGGTG